>NZ_JBHXQO010000014.1:82490-168340 GCF_042717135.1 Streptomyces sp. NPDC058620 | reverse complement strand
CCGGCACGATCCACGGCGACGCCCCCACACCCGGCTGAACGCTCAGCTCCCGTCATGGACACGGCCACCAGGCCCAACCACACCACCTCATTGTGTTAAGGCACGACCCCCGGTTTCTTCGCGGCGCCCGAAGGCATGGAGGCGCGAGCCCGGGAGCAGGTGCACGCGTACACGGGCACCCTCGCAGGCGTGCTGGGCATCACCGCGGGAGTCGCGGCCAAGGCGCAGGCCAGCCGACTCGCGTACTGATCACCGGGTGCGCGGCCCGAGTGCGGCACTGCACTCACCCGGTAGTGCTCTTGCGCCATTCGTCCAGCAGGACCTGGGTCGCGTCGCCGTAGGCTCGGGCGCGCTTCCAAAGTTGGTGCTGGTCGGTGTGAAGCCGACGGGTCTCGTCTTCCATGCTGGGGCGGATACGCAGGCCGGCTGCTGCTCGGCGGCCGTCCGAGGCGTGACTGGCCTCGGTGATTTCGTACGAGGCCGACGACCCCCGGACGTCATTGGCCCGGTGGCTCGCACCCAACTGCTCCGCCCAGGAGGAGACGGCAGCCAGCCGGGTGGTCCAGCGGCATCCCCAAAGCGCGCTCCGGCCCCGCCTTGGGGATGCTCCGCCAGACGGCGCCGGAATGCTGGATCGCCTCGACCCACCAGGACGGCGCCCCTGGGCCCACGGGCCGCGGTCGGGGAAGCCACACCGGCGGACGCCGTCCCGATGCTGCCCGCCGAAGAAGGAGATCGGCGGCTCTCAGGTAGGCCACATCGCACACCTGGCTGCGGGCCCGCAGCGCCGAGAACGTGGCGCTGCAGCGGCTGTGTGCCTCTTCATCCTTCCCGGCGTAGACGAGCGCCTCGCGTGCCGACGAGGCCCGTCCGTGCGCCGCGGCGGAGAGCTGCCCCAGCTTAGACTTCATCTCATTTGGCCAGTCTGCGGTAGCAGATGAGGGTGCAGGCGAGGCTGGTGAAGGCGAGGAAGTGCTCGGCCTTACGTTCGTAGCGGCGGTGTAGTCGTCGGCAGCCGGCGAGCCAGGACATGGTTCTCTCGACGACCCATCTGTGGCGGCCGAGCCGTTGTGAGGACTCGATGCCTCTGCGGGCGATGCGGTGTTTGATGCCGCGACCGCGTAACCATCGTCGCAGGTGGGCGTAGTCGTAGCCCTTGTCCGCGTGGAGCTTGCCGGGCTTGCGTCGTCGGCGTCCGCGGCGTGAGCGGATGGGCGGTATGCCGCGAACGAGGGGCTCGAGAGCCTGACTGTCGTGCAGGTTCGCCCCCGAGATTGCGACGGACAGGGGCAGACCGGTCCGCTCGGTGATCAAGTGGATCTTCGAGCCGAACTTGCCCCGATCGACAGGATTCGGACCTGTCAGGTCCCCCTTTTCAAGGCCCTCATGTTCACCGAGTCGATCGCGCAGCGGGACCAGTCGAGCTCGCCGCGGGCGCCGAGTTCGTCGAGGACCAGGCGGTGGAGCTTGGCCCACACCCGGGCCTTGCTCCACTCGGAGAACCGTCGGTGGGCTGTCGCCCCCGAGGGGCCGAACGATGCCGTGGGCAGCTGCTGCCAGGTACAACCCGACGTCGCGACGAACACGATCGCGGCCAGTACTTCTCGGTCACCGTGTCGGCGCCGTCCACCGCCTTGGGGCCGCGAGGGCGCCTCCGGCACCACCCGTTGGAACAGCTCCCACAGCTCGTCCGGCACCAGCCGTTCAACGATCCCCACCATGGCTGACAGCCTACCCGCGAGGTCCAAATGAGATGACTTCTTAGTCGGCCCAGTGACTGGGAGGAGGCTGTTGACCTTCTTGCTCGGCGGCTCCCGCCAATGGCGGGGCAGCGGTGATGTCGGCGTATCGCGGTCGGGACCGGTTGGCCAGCTGCTTGGCGAGCGTATGAGCTTCGGATGTGAGGCCGTCGAGGATCCCTCGACGTAGGGGGTGCTCGGGCGGGATGCCATGTCTTGGGCGGCGTCCAGTTCGCTGTGATCAATCGGAGCGACCGCTACGTTGATCGGCCCGCTGCCCTGCCGGTTCACCGGCGGAGGGGCAGAGTGAGTCCAGCTGCTGCCTGACCGTCAGATTCCCCGTACGAGAGTGATCACGCCTGGCTATCATGGGAGTTAGCGGCCCAGGGGCCGAATGGTTGCTCGGATCCGAGCCCATCAACGCCCCCTGGTTGCGTGGACGCTGATGTTCAGGTCATGACTTCATCTCCGATCCATGGCAGCCGACCAGGAGTGGAACGACCGCGAGGGGGGCAGGCGCTGTGATCGGGCAGCTTCCGGTGGTCCTTGGACGTGTGATGCCGGTCTATGAAATTCCAGAAGATGATCTGATCGGTGAAGTCCTGGTGCCGGCGATGAGGGTATCGGACGATGTTCGGATCGCCGCCGGTTTCTTCAGCTCCCAGTGCCTGGCACAGATCGCGCCTGGTCTGGCGGACTTTCTGCGTCGAGACAGTGGCACGCTGCAGCTCCTGGTGAGCCCGGCCGTCGAGGCCGCCGATCTGGATGCGATGGAGCGAGGAGTCAGGAGTCCCGAGCAGGTCATCGAGAATGCGGTCGAGCGCCTGCTCAAGGATGCAAGTCTCTCCGAGCATGCCCTTGTGCACCACACCCTCGACTGTCTCGCCTATCTAGTCGCAAGCGGACGCCTTACCGTGCGATTCGCTCTGATGAAGTTCGGGATGTACCACAAGAAGCAGTGGCTCATGAGATCGGGGGCGGATTGGCTCGCCGTGCATGGGTCAGGTAATGCCACGGGTCGGGGACTGCTCGTAAACGGTGAGCAGATGACGATTGATCGACCTTGGCGGGATGGGCAAACTGCAACCGACCGCGTGGCCAAGCTCCTTGCTGGCTGGGACCGGCAGTGGAACAACGAAAGCCCACACGTTCTGTCGGTGGAGCTCAACGACGGTTTGCGATTGGCTGGCCGGCAACGCAGTAGCACGCAAGCGCCGACCATGGACGACTTCTGGCGAGCCTGGCATGCCGACCACGCTCGCGGCTTGGAGCCTCCGCTCCCACCGGGCGTGAGTGTTGCGCAACCGAGACTCCTGGTAATTCCCGATGGGGTGGAGTGGCGCAGAGGCCGCTACGCGCACCAAGCGGAGGCAGTCGAAGCGTTCTCGGTCAACGGTTCTCGGGGGATCCTTTCCATCGCGACGGGGGGAGGGAAGACACAGGCGGCGCTGATTGCCGCCACTCAGGAACAAGACCGACACCAGGCGCCGATGGTAGTGCTCGTGGTTGTACCCAGCGCTCCATTGGTCCGACAGTGGGCGGAGACGGTTCGCCGCTTCGGGATTGAACCACTCCTTCCAGGCGACACGTCGGTGCCCAAACGACAGGTTCGGATCGAGGAGATCAAGGCGGGTCTGGCCACACAGGGGGCATACACCGCGGTGATCGTCTGCACACAGAGATTGTTCTCGACCGACGAGTCCTTTCGAGGCTTTATCGAAGGCTTGCCGAAGTCTGTTCTTGCAATGATTATCGGCGACGAAGTTCATAACCTGGGGTCGAAAAGCTTCCTGTCGAATCAACCGATGCGATTCGACGTGCGTCTGGGGCTCTCGGCTACACCAGTTCGGCAGTACGACCCTGAGGGTACGGATGCGTTGATCAACTACTTCGGTCCGGAGCTCTTCGAGTTCACTCTGAAGGACGCAATCCGCGCCGAATGCCTCACTCCGTACAATTATCATTTGCATGAAATCGCGCTTTCTGAAGACGAGATGGCTGAGTACGAGAGCTTGACTCGGCAGCTTCAGCGAAAGGGATTTCAGAATGCGGATCACGGTCAAGACTCCGAACTACAAGCGCAAATCGAGCACCTGCTGCGTCGCCGGCGGGCGCTTCTCGAGCATGCTGAAGCCAAGATTCCGGCGCTCGGCGCGCTTCTGACGAGTAGTGGCTTGGGCGCTGTGAGCAGGACGCTCATCTACACATCGGCGAAGCCGCCGGTCCTAACCAATGAGCGGCAAATCGATGCGACAAACCGAATGTTGAATGAGCTTGGCGTCAGCTTCCATCAATTCACCCATGCTGAGACCGCTCGTCGCGGTTCGGGGAAATATCTGGAGGCGTTCGGGCGGGGGGAATACCAGGTTCTCACCGCGATGCAGGTATTGGATGAGGGCATTGATATCCCTCAGACAGACACGGCTTATCTCCTTGCGTCCAGTACTGTGCGCCGAGAGTGGGTGCAGAGGCGAGGCAGGATTCTTCGGCGCTCGGAGGGTAAAAGCATCGCTAATCTTCATGATTTCTTGGTCGTTCCCCCGCGACTTGGCTCCAAGGAAGCCCGCTCGCTCTTGGTCGGTGAGTTGACCCGAGCACGTGAGTTCGCGAGCGCTGCCGACAATGAGTATGACTCTGACGGGCCGCGAGTAGTTATTGGCAAGCATGAGCGCATGCTCTGACAGCGAGGATGAGAATGACGACAACACCGCGAATCGCTGAGGTTGCGCACGAGGAAGTTAAAGCACTCGACGATAGGTACGACGGCTATCACGATGATCTAGTGATGGCTCTTAACGAGCTGGTACGGCAGCAGAGCCATGCAACTGATCGGCAGCGCCAGGAGCACCTTCAGAAGATCATCGAGAGCATAGGAGGGCGTGCGATCACGCTCGGAAAGAGGGACGCCTGATGAGACTGCAGCGCATTCATGTCCTCAACTTCAAGCTGCTGCACGATGTCACGATTGACCTCTCGACAGATCCTGCACGCCCGCTGACAGTGATCCGAGCCGAGAACGGGTCGGGTAAGACGTCACTTCACTACGCTATTTTGTGGGGCCTATATGGAATTAAGGGGCTCCGGGAAGTCACGAGGGCGGACAGCATCCGCTTGACCTCCACAGCAAGTCCAGTACGAGTGCCGATCACAGTTGAGGTGAGCCTCGAGTTTGAGGTCCAAGACGATGGTGACGCGCCAGCGCGCTTCCGGCTTCATCGCACAGTGACTGAGACCCCGACCGACGGGGACGATATCAGCCGCGGCAAGGAATTTCTCCGCATCACCAGACTCACGGAGGCCGGTGGCGAGCAGGTGCCATCGCCAGACCAGTGGATTGAGCAGCGGCTGCCTGGACGACTTGCCGATGTGTTCTTTACGAATGGTGATGACGTCCAGAAGTTCATCACGGGCCGGCAGCATGCCCACGAGCGCCAGGCGAAAGTACACCTGGCGATTGAGAACCTGCTCGGGATCGGCAAGCTTCGCAGAGCCGTGGAAGATACCACCGCCGTATATCGGGTTTACGAGAAGCGTGCCGCAAAGGATGCAGGCGCCAAGGTCGAGGCGCTGTCAGACCAAAAGGATGTGCTTAAGCTAAAGTTCGATAGCCTTGAAGAACAGATCGCCAAGATTACGTCCCGCCGCAGCAATATGGAAGATGCTGCAGTCGAGATCCGGCGTGAATTCGATGCGATCAAGGGGAATGGCGACCTTGATCAACTCAATTCGCAGATCACCGATCTCGAGCTTGATATTTCAACCCTTGAAAAGCGAAAGGTCGGGTGTCTTCGCGAGATGACCCACCTGTTGCGTAACGAGGTGACGTCATGGTCCCTGATGAGTGAGACTCTAACCGCTGGGCTTGAACGGCTTGACGAGCTCGCGGACAGGAGGATCATCCCCAGTCATTCTGTCCAGGTGCTGGACGACTGCCTCGGCGCCGGCGAGTGTATCTGCGGCGAATTGCTTACGCCAGGCTCTCCTCATCGTGAGCGTGTACAGATTCTTCTCGACGAACAGCGTGAGAAGACTGAAATGAGCGAGTACCTTTCGGATACACGATATCGGGCGCGTGCGCTCCGCGATATGGGCAGCAATCCCGACGGGTTCGAGAACCGTAGGGTTTCGCTCCTCTCGGAGTACACGAAGACTGTCCAAGATATCCAACGTAAGGGCATTGGACTAAAGAGCGCGACGGAGCGACGCGGGCGCATCGACGACGAGAAGGTTCGGAGGCTCCAGGCTGACCTAGATGATCTCCATGTGAAAATGAAGGATGCCAGCGAAGAGCTCGGCAGACTTGGCGACCGGCTTGAGGCGGCCAAGGAGGATCTCGCGGCCAAGGCCCAGGAGCTCGAGAGGGCAGAGCGTGAAGCCCGGATCAGCAGCGATGTCGGCACAAAGCGTAATGTGGCCAACGACTTGATGAGGCTCTCATCCATCGTCCGCAATCGCCTCGAGGGGGACTATGTCAATCGAGTTTCAACCAAGCTGGAAGGAATGTTTCATGGGATCCTTGGCGCCGATAACTCTGAGACTCGCGGCGTCTATACAGGCGTGAAGATCACCAACGCATTTGATATTAATGTCATGAGTCAGCGTGGGACTAGCCTCGACCCTGACTTTGAGATCAACGGAGCTGCGCAGCGTGCCCTAACGCTTTCTTTCGTGTGGTCTCTCATGGAGGTTGCCGGCGTCGTCGCTCCACGGTTTATTGACACTCCTCTTGGGATGGTCTCCGGGGATACCAAGCGGCGCATGGTCGAAGCGATCACGCGTCCGCCTGAGTCTTCCGGAACTCCGTTCCAGGTCGTTCTCCTGCTGACGCGTTCGGAGATCGCTGACGTCGAGGAAATTCTCGATGACCGCGGAGGGGCGTTCGTGACGCTCTCGTGTAGCCATCACTACCCGGGAGATCTGCAAAACGATTGGCATATCGAGTACCCAACCTCGCGGACCTGTGCGTGCACACATCGTCAGGTGTGCGATGTATGTGCCCGTCGTCGTGACAACGAACTTCTCGAGTACCGCGAATGCGAGGCATCGCGATGACCGTAGCTGTCAATAGGTATGCCGGTGTCGACCTCTACATGCAGGAGGAAATTCATCGGATTGTTCGCGATCGTACGGGTGCGGGCAAGATGTTTGACCGTCAGATTGATGCATGGTGGCTTGGGTTGTGTATTGGCGTAAGGGAAGGAGAGAGGATTTCCCTCACCCCGGATACTCGCACTGTCAAATTTATTGATGGCACGGTTCTCGGCAGCGATCCATGGAGAATCACTCACTTGGAGTTGCTCGCGCTTGCAACGGAAGGGGATCGCGCCCTGGAGCAGCCTCGAAGAGTCATGGGGATCGCAATGGAGTATGCAAACTTTGGCCTAGAGTGGCTGCGGGACGAATGTCTCCTGAAGGTCGAACCGACACTGTCTTTGCTCAATCGACTCGACCTGAGCAGGCTGTTCAAGGACTCGTGATCTGGCCGATGGCGTGCGAGGCGGTGGTGCTTCTCCGGATTGCGGCCCGGGGGCCGCAAGTATCCGGTACAGCGGTGGGCATCTGCTGGTGCGAGAGTGGGGTGCGTGCATGCAGCGCTGGTCCCCGTTGAACGACCGCCAGCGAGAGCTCCTGCGGCGGCTGCACGCCGGCGAGGAGTTGGACTCGGCGTCGACTGAACGGCTCTCTGCGTATGCGCTGCGCGACCGAGGGCTGCTGGCCGTTGTGCGCCGTGACGGGACGGTGCGGGCCGAGGTCACCGAGGCCGGGAGGTTCTACCTGCAACACGGCCACCATCCGGAGGATCCGCGGTACGCCACCACCGCGCCCAGGCGGCGGCGAAGAAGACGCCTATGTCCTACTCGGAACGACCTGTGGCCCAAGCGCGGCGCGCCAAGGCGGCGGAGCTGATCGAACGGCTCGTGGCTGAACGGCGGGTGGTCATTCAAGAGCCCGACGAGGCGACGGAAGCCGAATACCGGCGGGCCATCGATTGCGCGAAGCGGCACAAACTCACGCCGCCGGGGAAGCGTATCGAGAAGCTCCGCTTGTGGAACCGCGACCTGCAGATCTCCCTCGAAGACGGGCCGCATCACAACGCGAAGAGCGAGAGGCCGGAGAGCGCGCCGCCCATCCCTGTGCCGCCAAACTGCGGTCCCTTCACCCAGTGGTGGCTGCTCTCAAGGAAGACCGATGCCGACTCGCCGTGTCTGCGAATCTGCGGAGCAGGGCTCTCCGACTGCTCCAGGGCCTGTGCGCGGAAGCGGTGAAACGTGGCTATGCGGTACGCGAGCACCCGATGGATGCGAGCTACCGCAGCCGGGCCTATGGGTACGGCGGCACGTACGTCCCCTCTCATCCCTCCCGGCGTGAGGGTGAACTGGACTTGGTCGTGGGCGACTTCACGTACACGGTGACCATCAAGCAGGAATTTCCGCAGTCCGATGACCCGGAGCGGGCGCAGAGTTTGATGGTCGAGCTCTCGTACAGTCGATCGGGCCGCCAGGGCAAGTGGGCTGACCGGAAGCGGTGGAGGCTGGAGGACGTCCTCGGCGCGGTCCTGCGTGAGGTGGAAGTCCGCTCGACGGAGGACGCCCAGCGCCGGATCGACGAGGAGCGTGCCCAGGAGGACCGGAAGGTCCGGTGGCAGGCGGCGATGGACTCGGCGTGGGAGCAGGCGATCCAGGCCCAGCTCGCCACTGTCCTGCGTGAGCAGGCGAAGGACTGGCATGAGGCGAGAGCGCTGAGCCAGTACCGCGATGCCCTGGAGCGCCGGCTGGTTGCGTCAAACGCTTCCGCGGAAGTAGTCGCCACCCGGCAGTGGCTGGAGTGGGCCCGCGCCTACGTCAGATCCCTGGACCCGCTGCGAGAGCTGCCCGGGATGCCGGCGACCAGTGCTCCCGAGCCCGAGGAGCTGAAGCCGTACCTCAAGGGCTGGAGCCATCGCGGCCCGGAAGCGCATGACTACTCCTGGCAGAAGTGATCAAACGGCCCCTTGGCCTGCACGGGCGCCTGTGCTTCTGTCACCGTTGGTATGTCTCTCCTGAGGCCGGAATCGGACGCGGCGGTGGGACGGCGAGTCGGCCGCTCCGGCTTCCCTGCCTGAGCACATTCCGGGCGGGCGGGCCGACTACTCAACGTAGAGGAGGAGCTAGGGAAGACCATCATGCCGTCCGGCAGTTCGCCGCCGCCGTAGGGCGTTCGCGGACGTGAGGTGGCTGGCCGGTCCCGGCCTCTGAGCGACATCGAAGGGAGCGCCGACAAATCCGTAGAGATCTTGCCGCCCGTCCCGCCGGAGCGACGGCGGCTCGTTGAGAGGTCTCTGGCCCGCGTGGATCCGATCAAGGCCCGTCCGGTCCGCGGCGATCTCGATGGCGTCGCGTCCAGATCCACACGGCGCCGGCGACCAACGCCGCCCTGAACGGTGAGAGTGGATCGCGCCACAGCGGCCACTTCAGCGGGCAGCTGGCTATACATCCGGTCGCGGGTGCTCCTACCGCGATACGCCTTCGGGAGTCGATCACCGCTCACCAGCAAGCAACATCGCCGAGCTCCCGCAGAAAAGAGGCCGCACCCCGGCGCCGATGGCTCCGCTGTTGTGGCCCAGGCGGTCGCGGGCGGGCCACGAGGGGGGAGCCCTCCGGCACGACACGCTCGAACCGTCGGGCGTCGCCGTCATATCGCACCAGCGAATCCACCAGCGGAGGGTCTTCAGCGAATCCTGGGACAGGCGTTAACGATTATGGAAAGGACTTCGGGTGCGTAGGTTCTGCATCCAGCGTTGGGCCGCAAGAAGTCCATCCATGTTGCCGGTCTCTTGAAAGGCCGCAGCCGCCTTCTTGAGGCAGTCAGCGGCGTGTCCTATTTGTCCAATCTCTTCATATGTCACGCCGAGGTTCATCAACGTCTCGGCTTCCCGGTATCGATCTCCGCTAGCCCGTTGTACCTGCAGTGCCTGCTCGTAAAAAGAAAGCGCTTCTGGAAGCTTCGCCAGCTCCACATAAGAATTCGCGAGATTCTTCAGTACCTGCCCCTCTTGGTCGCGGTCTTGGAACTCTCGGGCGATGCTCAGGCCTTGCTTAAAGCTCGATGCTGCTTTTTCGTACTCCTTAAGGTCATAGTATGCGCATCCGAGGGTGTTCAGAGTTTCCCCGGCTCCTTTTCGGTCTCCGAGCTCTTGGCATATTGTGAGATCTCTCTGTAGGTACTCCAATGCCTGCTTTGGCTCTCCCAGCTTATTAAGGAGGCTTCCTAGGTTATGAAGCACGAACCCCTCACCGCGAATGTCACCATCTTTTCGGTATGCCGCCAGAGCCTTGCGGAAATATGGCAACGCTTCTTCGAACCTTAGTGTGTCGAGCAAAGAGGTGGCTGCGTGGTTGAAGACTGAAGCTTCACTGGGGTGATGGTCAATCTTCGCGAGCAGGTCGATAGCCTCGCGATGGAAACTGAGTGCAATTTCTGATTGGCGTGCTGCATCGTACAGGCTGCCAATGGTGGACAGTAATTCGATAGTGAGGCGGGGTTCGCCGTATCTATGGCATGCCTTAAGTGCGATGTCGTAGACGTCCTCCCAATCTGTCGCATGCCGATTATGCTTGAAGTAGCCGTCTAGTCGCATGGCTATGGCCATGGCGACGACGTCCCATTCTGCGTGATAGGCATAAAAGACGGCTGAGACGAGGGTTCGGTGTTCAGAGACCATCCACTCCCAGGCGTCCCCTCTAGAAGGGAATTGTTCACCTTGCGCCTCGTCTGATGCCCACCGGATTTGTTGATCGGCTTCTTCGGCTACGGCGAGTAGATGTAGCAGGATCCGCCGCACTGCTTCTGATGCCTCACTGTTGTGCTCTTCCTCCTCTGCCTTCTCCTCCGCGTACAAGCGGATGAGGTCATGCATCAGCCAGCGTTCGGAGCTCTGGCTGACTATGAGGTGGGCGCTCATCAACTTCCGGATGAACTGTCGTGTCCCAGCGCCTGTGGCTTCAAGCAGAACGCCGGCAGTCTCCAACGAGAAGTCTGGGCCAGGCGCCAACGCGAGCAGTCGGAAGGCGCGCGCCTCCGCAGGTGGGAGACGTCGGTAAGAAAGAGCAAACGCCGCTCTAACTGCTAGCGGATTCCCTAGAACGTCAACCTCGCCGTATTCGAGGCTATCGAGGCGGTTCCGGGCGTCCCTCAACTCGTCCACCAGGCTGGCCAGTGAGCGGTTAGGTTCTATCTTCAGGAGCGCCGCACCAATTTGAAGGGCCAGTGGCAGCCTGCCGCAGAGTGAAGCAAGTTGAGCTGCATCTTCGGGATTATCTGCCACTCGAGAGTCATCTGGGTTCGCAATGCGTAGAGCCTGATCGATAATTGCTAGTGCGTTCGCTTGAGGCAGCTCGTCGATCTGTATCTGGCGGCCAGGTAGGGATGCAAGTACATGTCGTGTCGTGATCAACACTCGATGGTCCGAGGAGGCAGGAATGAGCGGAACGACCTGGCTAGCTGTCGAGACGTTGTCCAAGATGATCAGCAGTGGACGCTTCTGGCGACTCCGAAGTCCCGTGTGGGTGCGCCAAAGATCCAGCACTCCTGAGCCGGTGAGCTGAATATCGTTTTCTGGCACGCCTAGGTATTGGAGTAGCTGCTCGGCCGCGTTCTCCGCCTTCAGGTCGCTGTCGTTGCTGCTGTAACCGCGCATATCCACAAATAGCATGCCGCCCGAGAACCAATTTCGCTCTCGCGCACGATATGCCGCCTCGATAGCCAACGTGGTCTTTCCGGTACCGCCCATGCCTGAGACTGCTGTCACTGTAGCTGGATGTTGCGGCGCTTGCTGAGGGTCCAGCTGATCGAGCAAATCAGCCAGGTGATCGTCGCGACCGACGAACCCTACTGGCCGGGGCGGCAGGATTTCCGCTGAATGCCACTCTCCCGGAGTACTCGGCTGTGCGTGCTCAGCGTCCTTGATTGGTCGGCCACCTCGATGTGCCTTCCTCTCCTCGCGTGCTGCGTGAAGAAGGTGGAGCCAAGCCCCTTCGGAGCGCTGAGGGTGATCACGCTTCTGTGCTCGCTTCTGCAGATAGTTCACGAGCAGGACGAAGTATTTCTCCTTGGGCCCGGGCCCTGGAACGTGTCCAGAGTTCAGCCAGGCGCTAATTGTGGAGTCGGAAATCTTGATAGGAGGAGCCTGTTTTGAGGCAAGCCGCACCAGTTGACTCAGGGTGGGCTTTCCCGCTGCCTCATAAAGGCTCTTTAGTTCAATCGTGAACCGGTCGACGGCCCCGCTCAAGGTCAATACCCCCTTGCTAGGTTCCAGTCCTGAACTCCACTGGAACACTCCGAACCACTGTGCTGGCCAGCGTACTTGCCTCCCCGTAGACGAACTGGAGGTCGCTGGAAACCCCCTGGAAGGCGGAGACATGGGCCATGCCCGTCGGGTCAAGCCGCCGGGCGCCGCATCCAGGAGGTACAAGTGAGTCGTCGTCGGAACCGCCGCACCCGCCGCGAAGGTCGGTCTGGTCAGGAAGTGATGTTGGCCGGGGCTGCTAGTTCGGAGACCCCCCGTTCCCGTCTGCAGCAGTCCACCAAGATCATCGACAGCGTGATCAAGGGAGTCTGTGCCGGCGTCACACGTGTTGCTGTCGAATTGGCCTGGTGGTGGATCTCCCAGTAGCGGCAATCAAGTCCAAGCCGAGTTCACCGCAGCCCTGTGTTGGTGCGAGCGACTCGCCGCGGCTGGAGCCCGGTCGGCCGGAACCGGGTGTGGGGCGGCTGTCGCGTAGCCCCTGCGGGGCTGACAGCTGTGGCGCGCGGAGCCGGGGGTCCGGCCCGCGGGGCTGGCTGGTGTGCGGGTCAGTAGCGCTTGCCCTTGAGGTGGCCCTTCCTCGCCACGGCATGATCAACGGGCGGCACAGCACGTGCTTTGCCGCCCGTTCTCGTTCGCTCCGCAGCGATAAGCTGGTAGCCGTTGGGAGGCTACGCAACGGATCGGCGAGGGGTGGGCATCGGGCCCGCCCCTCTGGCGCAGCACCTACCGAGGGCGACGCTTCGGTGGTACCGGGCTTGTGATGAGGTCGATGCCCATGTACTCCTTGAACCGGCCCCCCGACCGTAGTCGACGCTGAGGCCCTGTGTCCCGACATCACGGGCATGTCTGACCCGATCACCTCACGCACTCGCACGCGAACAGGGAAGCCCGTCCCCGTGCCGGGTGCCCTTCGCCTGCCTGTTGGCGTGGGGGTGTTCGACCTGATGTCGATGACGCATCACGTGGAGTGGTGGCGATCTTGGAGTCGGCCGCAAAGGGCTCCTGGCCTGCGATTTTGCCCCTGCATATTATGTGCGATATGGGCGTTACAGGCGATATCTTGACGCTGAAATGACGCTCGTTCTGATGGCGTGTCGGGTGCGCCGGCGGGCTGGCTGGTCAGGCCACTGGAAGAGCAGTGGCGGCGAGCGAGGAGCTCTTCTTTTCGCCACCTCAGCGGCGGTCGTCCGCGCTGATAGAACGTCGTCAGACTGCGGGCTCGAGGGAAGTCAGTTCCTCAGAGCGTGGACGCCCGAAGTCTTGCCGAGCTCTACCTTCGAGGCGTGGCCTGGCTGCCCGGAGGAGTCGGACGTCTGCCGTATCGCCCGAGAGGCTAGTTTGCCCAGTGCCTTGGGATATTTCCACGGCACCGTACTTGCCCCTCGCTCGGCTTCCCCGGGCTCCCGTTTCCGGTGGTCGGCCAGATGTGATCAGTCGATGTCCGGATCATCCGACTCTTCGAGGAGTCGGGCCGCGAGGTCGTCGGCCCACTCCACGGCCCAGGCACGAAGAGCGGTGATGGTGGCCTGGTCCAGGCCGTAGGCGGCGAAGGCTTCGTCGTCGGTCCACTCGGATCCGGCGAGGTTTGCTTGCAGGTCTTCGCGCTCGAAGCGGCCGCGGGCGTGGCGACGGCCGAATTCCTCGAGATCGGCGGTGTTCCAACGGCGGGAGGCTGCGAACACGTCGATCAGGTCACGGGGCGCTCCGCGGTCGGCGAGGGCGCGGACCTTGGTCCCGATCACGTCCTCCTCCGCGAGGACGGGCCCGTACGGGGTCTGGGCGACCGGCCGCCAGAAGATCTCCTTGAGGATGTCGACCTCACAGTCTTGCCCGGTGGCCGGGTCGGTCACGGTGAAGCGGGCGGACAGCGGGGCGGTCTCCAGCGCGTGCACCTTCCAGCCGCGGGCTTCCAGGCCGGCGCGGAGCGTGGCCGCGATGTCGGCCATGGGCGCCGGGTTCTCGGTGGCGACATCGAGGTCCTGGCTGGGGCGGTTCACGAGGCGGTGCGCCCGCACGGCATACCCGCCAGTGAGGACCAGGGGATACGGGGAGCCGAGGGCGATCACATCCGCCAGGAGGTGCGCGTGCAGCTCCGGCATGTCCGTCACGCGGCTGCCTGGGTGCGGGAGGCGAGCTGAGCGAAGGCGTCCTCCCACACGGTGCGCACGGTGCGGCCGACGAGAGTGCGCAGCACCGGCCACAGCTGGAGGAGCAGGTCTTGGTTGAGGTAGCGGGGCAGGTCGTCGTGCAGGCCCTCATGCAAGACAGTGCGATACAGGCCCATGCGCTGGCGCGGCTTGCCCAGGTCGTACGAGGTCATCCCGGACCAGGCCATGTGCAGCGGCAGCTCGACGACCCCCTGGGTCGGGCCGTGCAACTCGTCCAGCGACTCCGGCAGACGGCACCGGAACTTCTCCCGGTACAGCGCGAGGTCCTCGGCGTCCGTGCCCGAGAGGTTCTTCGACGCGGGTGCGGGGTGGTGCGGGCTGGAGGGCATGCCTCCCATTATGGCGGCAGCTTCCCGCTCGCCGAGCAGCTGGACGCGGCCGATCACCGGCCGACATCCACCGGCAGGAAAGTCGGAACGGTCCGCCGCCGCGGCAAACGCGTTGGCGTGGGCGTCTCTGGACATGCGGACGAGGGCAATGCGGTAGAGGGCTGAGTTGGCTCCGCGATTACCGCTGCGCGGGACGGCAACCAAGGCCCAGATCCGCGCCTTGGTTGCCGGGAAGGAGGCCGGCTGCACCGACGTACTCACCGTGGCCGGGCTCCCTGTCCCGGCCACGACATGGGACTCGCCGAGGTGATGGTCGCGCTCGGCATCGCCTCCCAGACCAGCGGTGTGTGGTCCATGCCGTCACGCTCCCGACCCCCGAAGACGAACTGCCAGTTGCTCGCACGCGGATCTCCGGTCTGGCCCGCCTGCGGGCAGCACAGGGCCGCCCGCTCGAAGGCTGACGAGCGACCCAGTCGCTGGGTTGTATGCAGCAGGCGTACAGGCGCATGTGCGCCCTCGTGCATCGCGGGCCTCCGCTTCTGCAGTGGAGAACCCAGGCCTTGAGGAGGCTGCTGCGGCAAGGATCGTGGAGGGGAAACACCGGTCGCCGATCGGGGACGACGGGCACCAGCCGAATCGGCCCGTACCGCCGCCCCCTCCTCCTTTGCTTCCACCCCTCCGCCTGCCTGGTCATCGACGGGAAGGTGGTCGCCTTCGCCGGGGAGGAGCGCTTCTCCCGCCGCAAGCACCACAAGGACTCCCGCTCCTGCGCGGTGGCCGCGGCCTACTGCCTGTCCGAGGCCGGCATCACCCTGGCCGACGTTGACGATATCGCCATCGCCTTCAATCCGGCCTGGCCTACGCCGAGCAACATCTGCATGGACGCCGAGCTGATCGCCGAACTCCTCGCCCCCGCCCTGTTCGGCCACCACCGGCCCCGGCAGGTCACCGTGGTCGAGCACCACCTCGCGCACGCCGCCTCCGCCTTCCACCCCAGCGGCTTCGACGAGGCCGCCGTCCTGGTGGTCGACGGCTCCGGCGACGGCGTCTCCGCCACCCTCGCCCACGGCACCGCCGACGGACTGAAGGTCCTGCGCCAGTTCCCGTTCAGCCAGTCGCTGGGCTGGTTCTACGAGACCGTCGCCGAACACCTCGGACTCGGCAACTGGACCAGCTCCGGCAAGCTCATGGGCCTGGCCGGCTACGGCAACCCCGACCGCTACACCCTCGCCGTCCTCACCGCCCGCGCTGGCGGCTCGTCGAGAAGGAGCTGAGCGACGTCATCGTGACGGCCGCAGTGGCACTTGCCACCATCAGCCCGGACCCGGAGAAGGCGCTCGCCGGCCGTGTCCAGGGCCTGCTGGCGCGCCTCAGCCTCGACTGACCCGGGCCGGACGCCACGCAGAAGGGCCCGCACGGACGTGCAGGCCCTTCCGCGTCATCCCCTACTTTGCGGACGCACACGTCCTAGTAGGGCTTGGTCAGGTCGGTGCGCGGGTGGGTATGTCGCGGTGGCAGGTGGGGCATGCGCCGGCCCAGGTGGCGAGGAGTATTTGCAGCTCGCGGACGATTTGGTAGAGGCTCAGGCCGGTGCCGTGTCTTTTGGGGCGTGGGCCAGCCTCCGGAGGGTGCAGAAGGCGTGGGCGAGGGAGGTGAGGGTGACGTGGTGGTGCCAGCCGTTGAAGGTGCGGCCTTCGAAGTGGGCGAGTCCCAGGGCCTGTTTCATCTCGCGGTAGTCGTGCTCGATTCTCCAGCGGAGCTTGGCCAGGCGGACCAGGGTGGTCAGCGGTGTGTCGGCGGGCAGGTCGGAGAGCCAGAACTGGACCGGCTCGGCCTCTTTGGCGGGCCATTCGGCCAGCAGCCAGCACTCGGCCAGTTCAACGCCTTCGGTGGCATCACGGATCTCGCGTCCTGCTGGGCGGATCCGCAGGGCGACGAATCGCGAGTACATGCGCTTCAAGCCGGTGCGGCCCTTGCCGGGGCGCGAGCCCTCGCGCCATGACACCGGCTTGGCCGAACCACGACCCGCCTCGATGGCCAATGCCTTCACGCTGCGGGCCGGGTCCGGATATCTGGGAACAGGCAGTCGTCCGGTGCCGCTGTAGGGCGGGGTGACCGGGCCGGCGGCGGCCGGGTGGGCGGTGGGCGCGGTGGAGATGCCGACCACGTAGTGCAGACCGCGCTGGTTCAGGCCCAAGCGGAACGCGGCCGCGTCGCCGTAGCCGGCGTCCGCCAGCACCAGCGGGACATCGAGGCCCCAGGACCGGGTCTCGTCGATCATGTCCAGCGCGAGTTGCCACTTCTCCACGTGGCCCAGGTCGGCGGGAATGCCGCACCGCTCGCGGCGGGCCACCTTGAGCGGGTCGGCCTGCGGGGAGACCGGGTCCCAGGACTTGGGCAGGAACAACCGCCAGTTCACCGGCGTCGAGGCATGGTCGCGGGCCAGGTGCACCGAGACCCCGACCTGGCAGTTGGTGACCTTGCCCGCGGTGCCGGTGTACTGCCGCGATACACACGCCGAGGCGTCGCCGTCCTTCAGGAAACCGGTGTCATCGACGATCAACGCGGTGGGGGCGATGGCCTCGTGCATCCGCCAGGCCAGCCGGGCCCGCACCTGGGCCGGACTCCACGGACTGGAGGTCACGAAATGCGCCAGCGCCTGCCGGTTGCCGTCCTCACCCAACCGCGCGGCCATCGGCTCCACCGACTTGCGTCGTCCGTCCAGCAGCAACCCACGCACGTACGCCTGTCCCCAGCGGTGCTGATCCGCGCGCGTGAACGCGTCGAACATCTCCGCCGTGAACGTCTCCAGGTCCTCCCGGACCTGATCCATCTCCTCAGGTGTCACACACCATCAACGCGTCCACGGACACCAGGACACGCCACCAGCGCGTACACCTGACCAAGCCCTACTAGGGGTGTGTATCCCGCCTCCCCGGTGGGAAATGAGTGGGAGACAAGTGGGAGATGATCATGGCGCGGTGCTGCAATCAGGCGCTAGGAAATGCTCGATAGCGCTACCTGTACGGCCCTGGATCAGCCGCCGGATTCGCCCGCGTGCGGGCTGAGCACACCGGCTCCCACCAGCACGAACAGCAGGATGCCGAGCAGGATTCGATAGATCACGAACGGCATGAAGCTCTTCGTAGTGATGAATCTCATGAACCACGAGATGACGGCGTAGCCCACGCCGAAGGCGATGAACGTCGCGAAGATCGTCGGCCCCCAGGACACATGGCCACCCTCGCTCGCGTCCTTCAGCTCGAAGAGGCCCGAGGCGAGCACCGCGGGAATCGCGAGGAGGAACGAATAGCGGGCCGCGGCCTCGCGGGTGTAGCCCATCAGCAGACCACCGCTGATCGTCGCCCCGGAACGGGACACACCCGGAATCAGCGCCAGCGCCTGGCAGAAGCCGAAGATCAGGCCGTCCCTGATGCCCAGCTCCTTGAGTGACTTGCGCTCCCTGACCGCGCGGTGCTTCCCCCCGGCCTCGTCGCGGGCCGCGAGACGGTCCGCGATACCGAGGACGATGCCCATGACGATGAGCGTGGTCGCGATCAGCCGCAGGTCACGGAACGGTCCCTCGATCTGGTCCTTGAACGTCACGCCCAGCACACCGATGGGGATCGAGCCCACGATGACCAGCCAGCCCATCTGGGCGTCGTGGTCGCCGCGCATGGAGGCGTTCGTCAGCGAACGGAACCAGGCGGAGACAATCCGGGAAATGTCCTTGCGGAAGTAGATGAGGACTGCCGTCTCCGTGCCGATCTGGGTGATGGCGGTGAACGCCGCACCCGGGTCGTGCCAGCCCGCGAAAGCGGCGGTGAGCCGCAGGTGGGCGCTGGAGGAGATCGGCAGGAACTCGGTCAGTCCCTGAACGAGGCCCAGGACGAATGATTCGAACCAGCTCATGGGGCTAAGGCCATCCCGGAGGTGATCATGCATCGGCCGACGGACGCGAAGGCCGTCGGCACCGTGCGGATTGCGGTCAGTGAGGGACGGGACGCCTGCGCCCCGGAGATCCTTTGTCGGTCGCGGGCAGCGTATCGCCTGTCGGTGAACGCGCTTCCTCCTGCCCCCTTCCGCCCCCTGGCACAGCCACCGGGGTCAGCGGATCACCCGGCGCCGAGCCGGTGGCGCTTGCGCCAGGCGACCAGGGCCGCGCCCGCGCCCGACAGCACGATGAAGCCCATCGCCACAAGGAACGCGGGAGACGTGGGGGAGGACGCCTCGCTGCCCGCGATGACGTACGCGGCCGTGTTCGGAATGGAGCCGAGCCCGGTGGCCAGGAGGAACGGCGGGTATCCCATCCGCGAGGTCGCCGCACAGTAGTTGGCCGCGGCGAACGGCACCCCGGGGAAGAGCCGCAGCGCGAGCATCGACCGGAAGCCGTGCCGGCTGAGCAGCCCGTCCGCCGCCTTCAGCCACCGGCCGCGCAGCAGCGTACGGAGCGCGTCCTGCCCCAGCACCCGGCCCAGTGTGAAGGAGACGCCCGCCCCGAGCACGGTGCCCGCGAGCGCCGCCGCCAGACCGGCCTGGGAGCCGAAGAGCGCGCCCGCCGCGAGGTTCAGCAGCGGACGGGGCACGAACGCCACCGTGCACACGCCGTACGCGAGACCGAACACCATCGCCGCGGTGCCGCCCGTCAGCTCGGGCGGCCGGCCGGCGGCCAGCAGCCGCTGTGGTTCGAACAGCAGCATCGTCGAGGCGGCGGCCAGCAGCAGCACCACGAGCAGCGACAACCGGGACCACGGGGAGAGCAGCGCCCTCGTACAGCGCACTGCGAGACCTCCGGCGGGCCGGTCGGCGGGGACGGGGTCGAACATCTGGGGAGAGTAACCGAAGCGTGGGTGTGATCGTCGTAATGCGCGCGCTGAGAGCACGGAGTCCACGCCTGCCGCTGCCCCGTTGCCTGTACGGCCGGCACGCGGTCGCACCGAGCGAAAACCAGTCGACGCGGACCCCGCCGCCCGTCATGATCAGGGCATGTTCCGGTACGCCTTCCTCGCAGCGCAGTCCGCAGTCGCGGACGCGCCGAAGGCTGCCGTTCCCACCGCGGCGGAACTCGCCGCGACGGCCGTGGCAGCGCCCATCGGCGGCGCCCGAAGCTGACCCTCCCCCGACAGTCCGGCGGACCCCGTAAGGGGAGGGTCGGCAGGGCCCTGGGGTCTCTCGCTCAGCTTCGAACCACAAGGAATCAGCCATGCCCAAGACGGCATACGTGCGCACCAAGCCGCACCTCAACATCGGCACCATGGGCCACGTCGACCACGGCAAGACGACCCTGACCGCCGCCATCACCAAGGTCCTCAGCGACCGCGGGACAGGTACGTTCGTGCCGTTCGACCGGATCGACCGGGCGCCCGAGGAGGCGCAGCGCGGCATCACCATCAACATCGCGCACGTCGAGTACGAGACCGACACCCGGCACTACGCGCATGTCGACATGCCCGGTCACGCCGACTACATCAAGAACATGGTCACCGGAGCCGCGCAGCTCGACGGGGCGATCCTCGTCGTCTCGGCGCTGGACGGGATCATGCCGCAGACCGCGGAGCACGTCCTGCTCGCCCGTCAGGTCGGCGTCGACCACATCGTCGTCGCCCTCAACAAGGCCGACGCGGGCGACCCCGAGCTGACCGACCTGGTCGAGCTGGAGGTACGCGACCTGTTGTCCGCGCACGGGTACGGCCGTGACACCGTCCCCGTCGTGCGGGTCTCGGGGCTGGGCGCGCTGGAGGGCGACCCACGCTGGACCGCGTCGATCGAGGGACTGCTGGACGCCGTCGACACGTACGTACCGATGCCGGTGCGTTACACCGACGCGCCGTTCCTGCTGTCGGTGGAGAACGTGCTCACCATCACCGGCCGCGGGACCGTCGTCACCGGAGCCGTCGAGCGCGGAACGGTCCGCGTCGGCGACCGGGTCGCGGTGCTCGGCGCGGACATCGAGACGGTCGTCACCGGTCTGGAGACCTTCGGCAAGCCGATGGAGTTCGCCGAGGCCGGCGACAACGTCGCGGTGCTGCTGCGCGGAGTGGAGCGCGACCGGGTCCGCCGGGGCCATGTGGTGGCGGCGCCGGACAGCGTCAGTCCCAGCCGTCGCTTCACCGCCCAGGTGTACGTCCTGTCGGGGCGGGAAGGTGGCCGCACCACCCCGGTCACCACCGGATACCGGCCGCAGTTCTACATCCGTACCGCCGATGTCGTCGGAGACGTCGACCTCGGGGAAGCCGCGGTCGCGCGTCCCGGTGAGACGGTCACCATGACCGTCGAGCTCGGCCGTGACATCCCGCTGGAGCCGGGACTCGGCTTCGCGATCCGCGAGGGCGGCCGGACGGTCGGCGCCGGTACGGTCACCGGACTGCTCTGACGTGGCGGACCCGCCTCCGTGGCCCACAGGGCCCGGCGGGCGGGTCCGTCGCTTCCCGTCCGACCCTCACAATGGGGGAGTGAACGAGCCGATACCCGTCATCCGAGACGTCGACCACGGCACCGCCCGGCTGCTGCCCGACGTGGACCGCGACCGGGCCTGGCTGCTCACGGTCGACGGCGCCCCGCAGTCGTACGTGGACCTGGACGATCCGGCGTACCTGGAGTTCGAGTACGTACGACGCCTCGCCCACGTCCTGGACTGCGCGGCCGAGCCGGGCGCCGCGCTCGACGTGATCCATCTCGGCGGCGGTGCCCTCACCCTGCCCCGCTACGCCGCCGCCACCCGGCCGGGTTCGCGGCAGGACGTGGTGGAGGCGGACCGCGGGCTGCTGGCGCTGGTCGCCGAGCACCTGCCGCTCCCCGAAGGGGCGGGCATCGCCGTGCACGGCACCGACGCCCGCGCCTGGCTCGAACAGGCGCCGCCGGAGTCCGCGGACGTCCTGATCGCCGACGTCTTCGGCGGCTCCCGGGTGCCCGCCCACCTCACGTCCGTCGAGTACGCGCGCGCCGCGGGACGGGTCCTGCGCGAGGACGGGATCTACGCGGCGAATCTGGCGGACGGGTCGCCGTTCGGATTTCTCCGCTCCCAACTGGCCACCTTCGCGGCGGTTTTCGACCACGTCGTCCTGCTCGCCGAACCCGCCGTGCTGCGCGGCCGCCGTTTCGGCAACGTCGTGCTCCTCGCCGCGCACAGCGCCGTCGACACCGGGCCGCTGACCCGCCTCTGCGCGGGCGACGTGTTCCCGGCCCGTGTCGAGTACGGGGCCGCGCTGACCCGGCTCATCGGCGAGGCGAAACCGGTGCGGGACGCCGAGGCGGTCGCCTCACCCGAGCCCCCTGCCGGTGCCTTCAGCATCGGCTGAGGACACCGCGGGCAGCCTCGCGGACGGGAGCTTCGCGGCGTCCCCCACGAGGTCCTTGCCCGTGCCGCCCGTACGGCGCGTCAGATTGCGTACGTCCGGAACGAGCAGCACGAGCGCCGTGACCAGTACGACCAGCACCGCGCACCCCCACAGCGCCTGGCTGCGGCCGACGAGTCCTTCCACCGGACCGGCCAGCGCGGTGGAGAGCGGCACCATGGCGACGGAGCCGAACCAGTCGTAGGCCGAGACCTGCGACAGCTTCTCCTCCGGGATCTCCTGGTGCATCGCCGTCATCCAGGAGACACCGAACACCTCGATGGCGACGCCGCTGACGAACATCACCGCGGCCAGTCCCGCCACCGGAAGCGGCACCGCGAGCGCCGCCGACGGCAGGGCGAGCGGGAACACGCAGAGGGTTCCGGCCAGCAGCAGCCGCCGCGGTTTCCAGCGCATCATCAACACGGCCCCGGCCAGGGTGCCGACGCCGAACGCGGCGAGTGCGAACCCCCAGGGCGCCGCGCCGCCGAGCTCGTCCCTGGCGACCAGGGGCCCGTACACCGACTCGGCGGCCGCGACGACCGCCACGACCACGGAGAACTGCGCCACGATCGCCCACAGCCAGGGACGCCCGGTGAACTCCTGCCAGCCCTCGCGCAGATCGGCCAGCAGTCCGCCGCCCGCCGCGCGCACGGGGATGTGACTCACATCGAGAAACGCCCGCAGGAGCCCGGCGACGGCGAAGGCGGCCGCGTCCACGGCGAGCACCCAGCCCGGGTCCATGGCCGCGATCATCGCCCCGCCCAGGGCCGCTCCGCCGATGGCCGCACCGTGCATCGACATCCGGAAGAGCGCGAAGGCACGACTGGCGTGCTCGGCGTCGACGCTGGACATCAGCATGCCCTCGGCCGCCGGGTTGAAGAACGCCTGTCCCGTGCCGCAGAGAGCGGTCAGCAGCATCATCTGCCACAGCTGGGCATCGCCGGTCAGGACCAGCCAGGCGAAGACGGCCTGCGACACGCAGTTCAGGGCGTTCGCGGCCACCATCACCCGGTGGCGCGGGAGCCGGTCGGCTATCGCGCCACCGATGAGCAGGAAGAGCACCAGCGGGGCGGTACGGGCGGCGGCGACCAGTCCGATGTCGCCGCCGTCGCCTCCCGACTCCAGAACCGCGAACGCCGCCGCGATCAGCGCGCCATGGGTACCCAGGCTGGTGATGATCGCGGCGGCGGTCAGCAGACCGTAGTTGCGGCCGGCACCGACAGGGCGGGCGGCGGGGGCGGGAGGCTCGGAGGCGGAGGTCACCAGGGGACTATCGCCACCGGAACCCCTCCTCGACAAATCGAGGAGGGGGTGAGGGTCAGGAAGCGGACTTCGCCAGCCGCACCGTGCTCAGGATCTGCTGGATGGTGGTGTCCGGGAGCTCGTCCTTGACGCCCGCGTTGGCGTACAGGACCCAGGTCGAGTACTCCTTCTTGGCGTTCGTGAAGGTGAAGGCGATCGACTTGCCGTCGGTGTCGCACTTCTTCTTCTTGGAGACGTCCGCCGCGGTCGCCGTCACCAGGCTGCCGGAGAGGCCCGACTTGGTGGTGTACGGCTTGGGCTTGCCCACCTTGACGGTGCCCTTGGGCTCCTCCTGGGCGTAGGCGGCCCACACCCAGTTGCCCGCCTCGTTCCTGGCGGCCTCGTCGGTGCTCTTCGCGCCCTGGGCGCCCTTGGTACCGACACCGGCGAGACCGGTGTCCTCCTTGGTGCCGTCCTTGTCCGCGTCGTCCACGCACCACTTGCTCTTGTAGTAGGCCGGTGCGGAGAAGCCGACAGCGGGCGGCCCCGTCGGGTTCTTGACGTCCTCGAAACCGGAGATCACGCTCGTGGCCGCGACCTCCCAGTCACCCGGGACGTCGAACTGCGTGCCCCACTTGGGGTTGGTGACGACCTTCCACCCGGGGATCAGCGGCTCGGCGTCCCCGCCGCCCCGCGGGTTCCCGGCGGGAGACGACGTGGCCTCCGAAGGCTTCGCCGTCGCGGACGACTTCTTGTCGTCGGCGACGGTCTTGCCGCCCTCCTCGTCGTCCTTGCCCAGCACGATCACACCCGTGACGACCGCCGTCACGACGACCGCGGTGGCGGCGACGATCGCGACGATCGTCGTCTTCTTCTTGTCGTCGCCCTGCGGGCCGCCGGGCTGACCCGGAACGGCGTACTGCGGCACGGTCGGCTGCTGGTACGGATTGGGCTGCGGATACCCCGGCTGCTGCGCGGGCTGACCCGGCTGCTGATACCCGGGCTGCTGGTATCCCGGCTGCTGATAGGGATTCGGCTGCTGGTACCCCGGCTGCTGGTACGGGTTCTGGTTCTGGTCCTGCGGGTTCTGCTCGCCCCCGGGCGGCTGCTGTCCTGGCCACATGGCCAGTAACCATAGAGGGGACGCGCCACCGCTGCTACGGCCGCCCCCGTGCCGGGATGGCCAAACGACCCTACTCGTGAGTAACCTTCGGCGCATGAGCGCTGAACAGATGACAGTCGGCGAGATGCTCGTCGCGACGGTCCCGATGGCCAGGACCCTCAACCTGGAGTTCCTGGAGACGACCGCGGACCGCGCGGTCGTCCGGCTCCCCGACCAGGCCGAGTACCACAACCACGTCGGCGGACCGCACGCCGGAGCGATGTTCACGCTCGCCGAGTCCGCGAGCGGCGCCATCGTCATCGCGGCCTTCGGCGACCAGATGTCGCGTGCCGTGCCGCTCGCCGTGTCGGCGGAGATCGGCTACAAGAAGCTGGCCATGGGCGAGGTCACCGCGACCGCCACCCTCGGCCGGCCCGCGTCCGAGGTCGTCGCCGAACTCGACGAGGGCAAGCGGCCCGAGTTCCCCGTCGCCATCGAGATCCGGCGTGCCGACGGTGCGGTGACGGGCGAGATGACCGTCGTCTGGACACTGCGTCCGAACAGCTGACCTCCGGTTCTTACGGGCGGGGCCGTCGCGCATCCCGGTGGGGGGCGCGGCGGCCCTGTGTGCTGCCGGGGGCGGGTAGGCTGCCCGCCGTGCGCCACGGAGGTGCGCGGTGGGTGGTGAGCGGCTGCGCGGGGCGCGGCCGCGGAGCCTGTACGGGAGGAACCGGCGTTGCACGTCCAGGAGTGGCTCGAGACCGTTCCCGCGGTCAGTATCTACCTCCTCGTGGGGGTCGTCATCGGACTCGAGAGTCTGGGCATTCCACTGCCGGGCGAGATCATCCTCGTCAGCTCGGCGCTCCTCGCCTCGCAGCACGGTGACATCGATCCCGTGGTGCTCGGCGTCTGCGCCACGGCCGGCGCCATCATCGGCGACTCGATCGGTTACGCCATCGGCCGCAGGGGCGGCCGGCCCCTGCTCGCCTGGCTCGGCGGCCGGTTCCCCAAGCACTTCGGGGAGGCCCAGATCGCCATGGCGGAGCGGTCCTTCGAGAAGTGGGGCATGTGGGCGGTCTTCTTCGGCCGTTTCGTGGCGCTGCTGCGCATCTTCGCCGGGCCGCTGGCAGGCGTCCTGCACATGCCGTACTGGAAGTTCCTGATCGCCAACGTCTTCGGCGGCATCCTCTGGGCGGGCGGCACGACGGCCGTCGTCTACTCCGTCGGCGTCGTCGCCGAGGCATGGCTGAAGCGCTTCTCGTGGCTGGGCTTGGTGTTCGCCGTACTCATCGGCCTGACCTCGATGCTCGTGCTCAAGAACCGGGCCAGGAAGGCTGCCGCGCAGAACTCCACCGCCCCCTCGCCCGAGCCGGTGGCCGTGCCGGCCGCCGACTGAGCCGGCGGCCGGGTCCGGTCACTCAGCCTTCGTGCTCCGCGCGGTGCGCCTTGGCCAGCTCGACGTAACCGACCGCGTTGAACCTGACGCCCTCGCGTTCCTCCGCGGTCAGTTCCCGCTTCACCTTGGCGGGCACCCCCGCGACGAGCGAGTTCGGCGGAACCCGCATGCCCTGCGGTACGAGGGCCTGCGCCGCGACCAGTGAACCCGTGCCGATGTGCGCGCCGTTGAGCACGGTGGCGCCCATGCCGATGAGGACGTCGTCCTCGATCGTGCAGCCGTGCAGGACCGCGTTGTGGCCGACCGAGACCCGGGCGCCGACGGTGAGCGGGAAGCCCGGGTCGGTGTGCACGCTGCAGTTGTCCTGAATATTGCTGTCAGGACCCAGGCTGATGGGGCCGCAGTCCGCACGGAGCACTGCGTGGTACCAGACGCTGGAACCCGGGCTCATCGTGACCTCGCCGATCACGACGGCGGTCGGCGCCACGAAGGCGTCCGCGTCGATGTCCGGCTCCTTGCCGCCCATACCCATGATCAACGCCTGCTCAGCCATGGCCTGCTCCTCCGTGCTCCGGTGCGGTGCGGTCGCTCCGGAGGAACGGTAGGCGACGCCCGCGCGGGCGCGGGGGGTGGGGTGAACATCACAGGGCGGGGCGCCGACCGGCCCCTGCCCCGGCCATTACGGTGTGTCGGTGCCGACGAACAGAATCACGTTCTCCTCGCTCGCCGCCCGGCGGCGCAGCGTCCTGTCCCGGGCCGTACACCGTGCCTGGGCCTGGGTGCAGGAGACGGGTGCGGTCACCGCGGAGCACCCCGGGAGGCTGCGGTTCGGCCGCATCGGCCCCGGGACCCGGCTGGCCTTCCCGCAGGGCACGGTGTTCGGGGAGCGGTGGATCGAGCTCGGGGACCACTGCGTCATCGGCGAGCAGGTCACGCTCACGGCCGGTCTGATGCCCGATCTCGACCTGGGCCCGGAGACGGTCCTGACCCTGGGCAACGGCGTCGTGCTGGGCCGGGGCAGCCATGTCATCGCGGACACCACGGTGACGATCGGCTCGGACACGTACTGCGGCCCGTACGTCTACATCACCTCGACCAACCACAGTTACGACGATCCGCACGAGCCCGTCGGCCGGCAGTGGCCGCGCATGGAACCGGTCGTGATCGGCCCCGGCTGCTGGATCGGCACGGGCGCGGTGATCCTTCCCGGCGCCAGGCTCGGCCGCAATGTGGTGGTCGCCGCGGGGTCGGTCGTCCGGGGGGAGGTCCCCGACCACGCGGTGGTGGCGGGCGCGCCGGCCCGTGTCGTACGGAGCTGGGACCCCGAGAAGGGCTGGCAGCCTCCGCTCCGCACGCCCGCACCGGTCCCGATCCCCGAGGGCGTCACGCCCGAACAGCTCCGGCTCCTCGCGGAAATGGAACCGGACACTCCCGAGGCCGGCCGGCCCGACCGCTAGCCCGACGCGAGCAGGACCGTTCCCACGAGGGCGAGCCCCGCCCCCGCCGTCTGCACACCCCGCAGCCGTTCGCCCAGTACGCCGCGCGCGGCCAGGGCCGTCACCACCGGGTAGAGCGAGGCCAGTACGGCGGCCACGGTGACCGGGCCGTGCTGGGCGGCGATCGCATAGGTGCCGTTGGCCGCGACATCGGCGCGAAGTCGGCCAGCCCCCAGAGGAGACTGGCGGCCAGGGCGAACAGCGCTGTCATTGCATGCCTCGCAGTACAGTGCGGTGAACGGTTCGGTGCACCACACCGTAGTGCAGTATTTTAAACTCTGTCATCCAGAATATTGGACGGAACGTGTCTGACCTCGATCAGCTCACCCAGGCGCTGGCCCGCAATCTCAAGCGGTGGCGGGGTGAGCGCGGTTTCACCCTGGACGCTCTGGCCGCCCGCGCCGGGGTCAGTCGCGGCATGATCATCCAGATCGAGCAGGCGCGGACCAATCCCAGCGTCGGCACCACCGTCAAGCTCGCCGACGCGCTCGGCGTCAGCATCACCACCCTGCTCGACCACGAGCAGGGCCCGCAGGTCCGGCTCGTCCCCGCCGAACAGGCCGTACGCATGTGGTCGACGGAGGCGGGCAGTTCGTCGACGCTGCTCGTCGGCACGGAGGCCGCGGGTCCCCTGGAACTCTGGTCCTGGCGCCTGATGCCCGGCGACGGCAGTGCCTCGGACCCGCATCCCGAGGGGACCGTCGAGCTCCTTCACGTCACCGCGGGCGAGCTGACCCTGGTCGTCGACGGCGAGCCGCACGCGGTGCCGGCTGGTACCTCCGCGACGTTCGAGGCGCATCTGTCGCACGGCTACCACAACGACGGTGCGCAGCCGGCCGAGTTCACCATGGCGGTCTCGGTACCTCCCGTCCGCTGAGACGGTGAACTCCCCTCAGGGGGACGGCTGTTAGCGTGTGCCGCATGCGCGCACCCGTGGGCTCCTTCGAGGACGCCTCTCCCGCTGTGGACCGTATCGACCTGCTCACGCCGCCCGTGGCACGTGCCGTGAGCGCCGGATGGGGCGGCGTGCCGGCCGATCAGATCGTCTACGTCGACACCGATCCGGCGATCGCCGACACCGCCGCCTTCGTGGAGCACCACGGCGCCGAGCTCCTCGACCGGTCCGCCAACTGCGTGGTCGTGGCCGGCAAACGGGGCGGCGAAGTGACCCTGGCCGCCTGTGTGGTTCTCTCCAGGTCGCGCATCGACATGAACGGGGCGCTGCGCAAGCACCTCGGCGCCCGCCGGGTCTCCTTCGCGCCGGTGGACACGGCGCTCGCCGAGACCGGCATGGAGTACGGCGGGGTCACCCCGGTCGGACTGCCCGACGCCTGGCCCGTGCTGATCGACCCCGCCGTGGCCGGCGAGGAGTTCGTGCTGATCGGCAGCGGTCGCCGTCGCGGAAAGCTGATCGTGCCGGGCAAGGCCCTCGCGATGCTGCCGAACGCCGTCCTCGTCGAGGGCCTCGGTGTCTGAATCATTACTGTCCGGAATCATCTTTCATGAATTCCGGGTTTCGGCCGGGGCGGCATAGGAAGGTGTGCATCATGGCCCGCCCTCTGCCCTCGAACTCGTTCGAGCGAACTGTATGCGTGCGCGAAATGGGTGCCCGTATCACTCGCCCGAAGGAGTGCTTTCGGCACGGGGGAAGTACGTGCGTCCCCGGACCGGAGTTTGAGGCACAGGGGGCCAGGTGTGTCTGATTCTCACCCGTTCGGCTTGCGTCTGATTTGCGTTCCTTTTCCCGTTATGCAGAAATGAGGGCCCGTGGTATGCGGACGGCGGAATTCCGCCAATCCGCGCCCGCACGGGCCCTCGTTATTCGATCTGAGAGGCTCTCAATGGACATTTCGCTCGTCTCCGCGGCAGGCAGGCCGGGGATCACCCCCCGCCGACACGCCGCTCCTCGGGTGCCGCTGGCGAAGAGTGCCGCTGTACAGGGCGGCGGCGCGGTGCCCGCCTCCCTCGGCCGTCTGCTGTCGACCGGAACCGGGACGCCCCCGCTGGTCGTCGCGGCCTTTCAGTCGTCCGTCTGAGTAGCCGGACACAGACACCGCCATGGACCGGCCGCCGCTCTCCTTGAGTCAGTTTGTGCTGAAGATGCACAGCCGCTGTGACCTCGCTTGCGACCACTGCTACGTGTACGAGCACGCTGATACGAGTTGGCGTGGCCGGCCCAAGGTGGTGTCCGAGGAAATCCTGGCCAGGTCGGCGGAGCGGATCGCCGAGCACGCCAGGGCCCACCGCCTGCCCGAGGTCCACGTCGTCCTGCACGGCGGCGAACCGCTGCTCGCCGGACCCGCGAGGCTGCGGACGGCGGCCGAGGAGCTCTACCGCGCACTCGACGGCGTGAGCGCCCTTGATCTGCGCATCCACACCAACGGCGTACTGCTCAGCGAACGGTTCTGCGAGCTCTTCACCGAGCTGGGCATCAAGGTCGGAGTGTCGCTGGACGGTGACAGGGCCTCCAACGACCGTCACCGCCGGTACGCCGACGGGCGCAGCAGCCACGCACAGGTCCTGAAGGCCGTCGAACTGCTCAGCGGGCCCCGCTACCGGCATCTGTTCGCCGGCCTGCTCTGCACGATCGACATCGAGAACGACCCCGTCGCCGTGTACGAAGCGCTCGTCGCCCTCGACCCGCCCCGCATGGACTTCCTCCTTCCCCACGCGACCTGGGACGTGCCGCCGCCCCGGCCCCAGGGATCGCCGACGCCGTACGCGGACTGGCTGGACGTCATCCACCGGCGGTGGGAGGCGGACGGCCGTCCCGTGCCGGTACGCGTCTTCGACTCCGTCGAGCGCACGCTGCGCGGCGAGAGCAGCCTCACCGAATCGCTGGGCCTGGCGCCCGCGGATCTCGTGGTGATCGAGACCGATGGATCGTTCGAGCAGGCGGACAGCCTCAAGACGGCATACGAGGACGCGCCCGCCACGGGCATGGACGTCTTCACGCACTCGCTCGACGAGGTGCTCGGTCATCCCGGGCTGCTCGCCCGGCAGCAGGGGATCGAAGAACTCGCCGAGCCGTGCCGGGCCTGTCCGGTGGTCACCTCCTGCGGCGGCGGTCTCTACGCACACCGGTACCGGACCGGCAGTGGAGGCAGCGGTTTCGACAACCCCTCGGTGTTCTGCGCCGACCTGATGGAACTCATCGTGAACATCCGGGACCGTGCACCGGCCGCTCCGTCCCCCACGGCCGACGCGGTGGGGCCGACCCTCGCCGATCTCGGCCTGGACGAGCTGGCGAAGGGCTTCGGGGGCGCCGGGACCGTGGGGCGGCTGGCCGAGAGCCAGCTCGACCTCGGCCGGCACCTCCTCGCCGCCGTGCACGAACGCGGCGCCCGGGCCGACCGGCTCGCGTCCGCCGCCTGGGAGCTCCTCGTCGACCTCGACACCTCGCTGCCCGCCGTGGTGGACGCCGCGGTCGCGCATCCGTATCTGCGGCCCTGGGCCCTGCGCGCCCTGGACGGCAGGGCGCCCGGCACGGCGGGGCAGGGGCTCGCGGAGATCGCCGCCGCCTGCGCGCTGCGTGCCCGGCGCGGCGACCACGTCACGGTGCCGGTGCGCGAGGGGCTGCTGCGGCTGCCGGGACTGGGCACCGTGTCGCTCCCGGGTGACACGGAACAGGCCGAGGTGGCGGCGGGCCGGGACGGATTCACGGTGCGGGCGGCCGGCCGGTGCCTGGAGATCGGCTGGGACAGCGGCGCCGACGGGCTCGTCCGCGGCTGGCGGCCCGTCCGGCTGGTGGAACTGCCCGGCTGGACCGTGGCACTGGAGGACACCGACCCGATGCGCGACAGCCACCAGTGGCCCGTGTCGGACCGGCTCTCCCACGACGAGGCCAAGCTGTGGTCCGAGGACCTCGCCGAGGCGTGGTCGCTGATCGGGCGTGAACTGCCCGCCTACGCACCTGGCGTGGCCGCCGGTCTGCGCACCGTCACCCCGCTGCACGCCCCCGGCGGCAGCGACGTCAGCGCCGCGTCGCGGGAGGCGTTCGGCGCGATCGGTGCGGCGCGGCCCGCCACGCCGGACCTGCTCGCGCTGTTGATCGTCCACGAGTTCCAGCACGTCAAGCTCGGGGCGGTCCTGGACAGCCATGACCTGTACGACCCGGACGGCGGGGGCCGGCTGTTCTACGCTCCCTGGCGCGACGATCCGCGACCGCTGGACGGCCTTCTGCAGGGCACGTACGCGCACCTCGCCGTCACGGACTTCTGGCGGGTGCGCCGGCTGGCCACCCAGGGGCCGGCCGCGCGGGCGGCCGAGGCGCAGTTCGCCCGGTGGCGAGAGCAGACGGCCGCGGCGGTGGACGAACTCGCCGGCTCCGGAGCGCTCACCCCACTGGGAGAACGTTTCGTCTCGGGGATGGGCGAGACGGTCGCGAGCTGGGCGGCCGAGAAGGTCTCACCCGCCGCTCTCGCCGAAGCCGGAAGGGCCGCGGCGGACCACCGTGCGGCGTGGAACGCGGCCGCCTCCGTCCGTACATGATCCAGGCGCCTCCGGATTTGGCAGATTTGACATCAATTGATTGATCCAATGGGAGATTTGATCAATTGGATCAATCGATTGATGCGTTCGCGTGGTTCCGCCGGGGAATCGAGGTTTCCTACACTGAGGGCCCAGCGAACAGCGACCGGGGGCGACGTTGGCCAGTGGAGCGGTGGGGGCCGGGGGAGACGAACCAAAGCCTTACTTCTTTCTCAGCTACGCGCATACGCCGAAGAACCATCCGAAGGACAAGGACCCGAACGTCTGGGTGGAGAGGTTCTACCGCGATCTGTGTGCACACGTACTGCAACTGACCTCCCTTCCGGCAGGTGTACCCGCCGGATTCATGGATCAGCAGATGCAGCCGGGCGAAGGGTGGCAGGAGAGGCTGTCCGAGGCCCTGGCGTACTGCAGGGTCTTCGTACCGCTCTACTCGCCGCGCTACTTCCTGAGCGAACAGTGCGGCCGTGAGTGGTACGCGTTCTCCAGCCGGGCCGTGCACCACCAGGCCGCCCAGTACAACAGCGTCCCGATCACCGGGATCGTCCCCGCGCTCTGGGTGCCCGTACCACCCAAGCAGCTCCCGCAGCCCGCGGAGCGGCTGCAGTTCAACCACGCGACCTTCGGGGACGACTACGCGGACGAGGGCTTCTACGGGCTGATCAAGCTCCGCTATCTCAGGGACCAGTACGAGCGCGCGGTGTATCTGCTGGCCAAGCGCATCGTCAAGGTCGCCGAGCAGACCCGGATGGCCGAAGGCCACCCGCACCAGGACTACCTGGCCGTACCGAGCGCCTTCGGGCCGCCGGGGCCCGCCCGCGAGATGGACATAGCCGTGCTCGCCTGTTCGCAGGCGGACCGGCCCCAGGACCGGGGCCCCGACTGCTACGGAGCGGACGCCCGGGACTGGAACCCGTACCACCCCAAGTCCTCCCGCCCACTCGCCGACCACGCGGGCGATCTCGTGCGCAACCTCGACTACCTGGTGCGGGTGGGCGACTTCGAGGCCGAGGCGGAACGGCTGCTGGCCGCCGGGGAACCCAGCGCCCCCGGCCTGCTCCTGCTCGACCAGTGGGCACTCGAAGCACCGCACCGGAGAGATCTGCTGCGGCGGCTCTGCGCCCAGGACCGGCCCTGGATCAGCATCATGGTTCCGTGGAACCGCGAGGACCCGGAATCCGCGCTCCGCTCGCAATCCCTGCACTCGGCCGCCGAGATCTTCGCGGCCGACACCGCCGGCGGCCACCGCTCACCCGGCGCCGGGGTGCCCACACTCGAAGCGTTCAGCGAAGAACTGCCGCGCGCCGTGCGGGCGGCCGACCGGCACTACACGGCTCAGGCGAAGACCTACCCCCCGGAGGGGCGGGGCGGGCGAATACCACGCGTGCTTCCAGGCGGCGTCGGTTACGGCGCCGATGTTCACGTCACCCCTCCTGATGGACCGCACCAGGGCAAAGGCCACGCCGACGACGCGGAGGGACCCTCGGATGACCGAGAACCGTGAAGGCACCATCGTCACCTTTTACTCGTACAAGGGCGGCACCGGGCGCACCATGGCTCTCGCCAACACCGCCTGGATTCTTGCCGCCAACGGATACCGGGTGCTCGCCGTCGACTGGGACCTGGAGGCGCCGGGCCTGCACCGGTTCTTCCATCCCTTCCTCGACTTCTCCGACCTGGAGGCCACCCCGGGGGTGATCAACCTGATCACCGAGTACCAGGAGGAGGTGCGCAGGCCCGCCGAGCGGGAGCCCGAATGGCACCGCGACTACGCCCGGGTCCGCCCGCACGCCACCTCCCTGAACTGGTCGTTCCCGTTCGGCGGGAGCCTCGACTTCGTCTCCGCGGGGCGCCGCAACCGTGACTACTCGGCGACCGTGGGCCGGATGGACTGGGAGGACTTCTACGAGCGTTACGACGGCGGCCAGTTCTTCGATGCGATGCGTACCGATATGCAACGGCACTACGACTACACCCTCATCGACAGCCGGACCGGAATCAGTGACATCGGGGACATCTGCACCGTCCAGATGCCGCAAGTGCTCGTCGTCTGCTTCACGTTGAGCGACCAGAGCATCGACGGCGCGGCCGCCGTCGCCCGCGACATCCAGGAGCGCTTCCACGACAAGAACATCCGCATCCTGCCGGTGCCGATGCGGATCGACGACGGCGAGAAGGAGAAGGCCGACGCCGGCCGGGCCCTCGCCAGGGAGAGCTTCAGCGGCTTCCCGAGCGGGCTGAGCAGCGAGGAACTGGCGGGCTACTGGGGCTCGGTGGAGATTCCCTACCGGCCCTTCTACGCGTACGAGGAGATCCTCGCGACCTTCGGCGACGCACCCAATGTGTCCAGCTCCATGCTCACCTCCTGCGAGCGGCTCACCTCGGTCCTCACCGACGGAGCGGTCAGCGCCCTGCCGCCGATGGACGAGGCCGAACGGCTCGGCTACGTCGCGGCCTACACACGGCGGCGGCCCGTGCCGCCGTCCAACGTGGTGCTCACCTACGTGGCCGAGGACCAGATGTGGGCCGACTGGCTGCAGGCCGTGCTCTCCCGGGCGGGATTCCACGTCGTCGCCGTCGACGTCCGGTCCGCGCAAGCGGCTGGCGCCGAGGCGGCGTTCGCTCCAGGTGCCACGTACCGCGTAGTCTCCGTCGTCTCGCAGGCGTACCAGAACTCCAGCCCTGCCAGGACCCTGTGGGACTCCGTGTCCGGCCTCGACCCCACCGGAAGCCGCCGCCAGCCGATACCTGTCCGGGTCGGCGACGTACGGCTGAACCTGCCCGCGAGCAGCCGCGCGGTCGTCGACCTCGTGCGGCTCGACGAGACCGAGGCCGCGGCCGCCCTGCTCGGCGCCCTGGACCGGGACGAACCCGCCGCCTCGCCTCCCGTCCCCGACGGCGGGCCCCGCTTCCCCGGAGCGGCGCCGAAGGTGTGGAACGTACGGCCCCGGCACGCCTGGTTCACCGGGCGTGCCTCCGTGCTGGAGCGGGTGCGCGATCAGCTGCGCGGCGACACCCGCTCGGGACAGCGCCTGCCCCAAGTCCTGTACGGGCTCGGCGGCGTGGGAAAGACCCAGGTGGCCAGGGAGTACGCACACCGCTTCCGCGCCGACTACGACCTGGTGTGGTGGGTCGAGTCCGAGCAGCCCGACCGGGTGCTCTCCTCGCTCGCCGAACTGGCCGCCGAGATGGGGCTGCGTACGGGTGACGGGGTCACCGACGCCGCGATGGCCGCCCTGGAGGCGTTACGCAGCGGAACGCCGTACTCCCGCTGGCTGCTCGTCTTCGACAACGTCGAGGACCTCGATAACGCCCTGGACATCTTCGCCGACGAGACCGCGCCCATCTCGGACTCGCTCTACGGCCACATCCTCGCCACCTGCCGCAACAAGCCCGTATCGGCGCAGGTCGAGACGACGGAGGTCGAGGTCTTCGCACGCTCCGAGAGCGTGGAGCACCTCTGCCGCCGCGTCCGCAAGCTGCCCGCGCGGGACGCGGACCGGGTGGCCGAGGCCGTCGGTGACCTGCCCCTGGCGGTCGAGGTCGCGGCCGCCTGGCTCGCCGAGACGGCGACCCCGGTCGACGACTACGTACAACAGCTCAGGGAACAGAGCACCAAGGTCCTGTCCCTCGGCACACCGGACGACTACGCGCAGCAGATCGGTGCCACCTGGAACATCTCCATCGCCAGACTCCGTGAGGAATCCAAGGCCGCGGTACGGCTCCTGGAACTGTGCTCGTTCTTCTCGGCCGAACCCATCTCGATGAGTCTCATCGGCAGCGACTCGATGCTCCGCTCGCTCCTCCCGTACGACCCCGACCTGCGCGAGCGGTACATGCTCGGCAAGGTCACCCAGGCACTCAACCGCTTCGCGCTGGCCAAGGTGGACCCGGCGGACAGCAGCATCCAGGTGCACCGCCTCGTCCAGGCCGCCGTCCGCTCCGGGATGTCCAGGGACGAGCGGGCGAAGGCGATGCACGAAGTGCACGTCACCCTCGCGGCGGCCCGCCCGCAGGACACCGGGGAACTGGACAGCCCCGTGAACGACCCGCGCACCTGGCCGAGCTTCGAACTGATCTGGCCGCACCTCGGCGCATCGGGCATCGCCGACTGCGACGAGGAGTCCGGCCGGCAGCTCATGCTCGACCGGATCCGCTACCTCCTCAAGCGCGGTGAGCTGGAGAACGCCCGGGTGCTGGGAACCCAGCTGAACGGCACGTGGACCCGCGAGCTCGGCGAGGACGACAAGCAGACGCTGAACCTCCGCTTCGAACTGGCCAACGCGCTCCGGGCCCAGGGCAAGTACCACGCGGCGCTCGCCCTGGACGAGGACACCAGGGAACGGCAGATCCGGGTGTTCCACGCCGACCACCCCAACGTCCTGATCACCACCGGGAGCCTCGCCGCCGACCTGCGGGCCCTGGGCCGCTTCGACGAAGCGCTGGAACGCGACGTGCGGATCTACCGGGGCATGCGGGAGACCTTCGGCGAGGACCACCCGCGCACCCTGACCGCGGCCAACAACCTCGCGATCGACTACCGGCTGACCGGCGACAGCGAACGCGCCCGCAGGCTGGACGAACAGACCGTCGAGCGGCGCAGCGCCCTGCTGACCATGGATCACCCCTACACCCTCACCACCAAGGGCCACCTCGCCCGCGACCTGCGGGAGACCGGGGAGTACGAGGCATCGGTACAGGTCCTGCGGGAGGTGATCGCCGCCTTCGACCGCAGCGTGCTCAACGCCGACGTACCCGAGGCGCTGCGTACGGCCAAGAGCCTCGCCGTATCGCTGCGCAAGGCCGGACACCCGCACGAGGCCAAGCGGCTCACCGAGGAGACGTACGGCCGCTACCGGGGGCGGTACGGGGCCAAGGTGCCCGACGCGCTGGCCTGCGGGCTCAACCTGGCCGCCGACTTCTTCGCGGTCGGGGACAAGCAGACGGCCCTCGACCTCGCCCTTCAGGCGCTGGAGGGCTACCGGGAGAGCCTGGGCGAGGAACACCCCTTCACGCTGGCCTGCCGCAACAACGTGGGCATCTATCTGCGCGGGCTCGGCGAGGCCCGGCGGGCCGCCGAGGTGGGCGAGCTGGTACGGGCGGCGCTGGAGGACCAGCTGGGGCCCTCGCACCCGTTCACGCTCTGCGCGGCGATCAACCTCGCCAACGCCTACGGGGACCTGCACCGGCCCGACGCGGCGGAACAGTGGGAACGCATCGCGCTGGAGGGGCTGACGGCGAGGTACGGGGCCACGCACCCCGACGTCCTCGTCTGCCGCTCCAACCTCGCCATCACCCTGCGCGCGGCGGGCCGCGAGGTGGAGGCGCAGCGGATGCGGGCCGAGGTACTCGAACCGGCCGCCGTGCGGCTGGGAGCGGATCACCCGATCACCGAGGCGGCCCGCTCCTGGCGGCGCGTCAGCCGTGACCTGGAGCCGCAGCCGGTGTGAGCCGGGGAGCGGGGGCGGTGCGGGGCCGGGGGCCCGGCGGGCGGTTCACCACGATGTCCGCGGGGCCCGGCGGACGGTTCACCACGATGTCCGCGGGGCCCGGCGGACGGTTCACCACGATGTCCGCGGGGCCCGGCGGACGTTCACCACGACGTCCAGCCGAGCACCCGGGTCAGCACCCGCAGGGCGCCGAAGTGTGCGGCACCCCGCTCCACGACCAGTTCGGACCCGGGGATGCGCTCGGCGAGCCACCGGGTGTGCGAAACCGGCGCGAAGACGTCGTCCTCGCCGTGCCACAGGAGTACGGGCGAGGCGATGTCCCCGGGGCTGAAACCCCAGTCGGTGCTGAACGACATCACGTCGTCGACCCAGCCGTCGGCCGAACTGCGCAGTCCCTCGGCGAAGTTACGCGTGAGCATCGCCCGGATACCGGCATCGGCGACGATGCCGCGGTCCGAGGCTGGCAGCGTGCTGTGCATCTCGGCGACCATGCCCGCGGGGTCCGCCCGGATCGTGGCCGACCTGAACTCCAGTGCGGCCGTCAACTGGCGTGCGCCGGCCGCCGCGTTGGTGTACTCACGGACGTTCGACTCGGTCATGCCGTCGAACCAGTCCAGGCCGTGCGCGTCGCGCGGCGCGAGTCCGACGAGCGCCGCCGTCCGGGCCGTGCGGTCCGGCAGCAGCGCCGCGCAGGCGAGGGCGTGCGGAGCCCCGCCCGACCGGCCGACGACGCCGAACCGCTCGATGCCCAGGGCGTCCGCGATAGCGGCGACGTCATCGGCCACATGGGCCACGGGGCGTCCGGGCAACCGGTCCGAATCGCCGTAGCCCGGGCGGTCGTAGGCGATGAGATGGACGCCCAGCCGGTACAGCACGGAGCCCCGGGGTGCCGGGCCGAGCCGGCTGCCGGGTGTGCCGTGCAGAAGGAAGACGGGCCTTCCGTGCGGCTTGCCGTAGTGTTCGACGGCCAGTTGACGGCCGTCCTCGGTGCGAATCAGCTGCTTCATCCGGCGCCTCCCCCATAGGTCCGACACGCCGCAAGTATGAGCGCAGGCACGGCAGTTGGTACATAGGTGCTCCAGCCAACGGTCGTAGTCGGCCCGCGCGCGGGCGGCTCCGGCCGACGGGCCCGGTCCTACGGACGGATCGCTTTTGCCGGGTCCGCCGGGCGGTCCGCCCGGTGCTCCGCGAGCCATTCGGCCGCGAAGTCCACGGCGGTGGTGAGACGGACGAGCCTGGTGTACGCGGCGCCGACCCGGCCCGTGCGCACGGCCCCCGTGGAGTCCGACTCCTCGAAGTCCCGCCCCAGTTCGGCGAAGTCGCTGTCGTCCAGATCGACGTCCTCGTACTCCCACCACCGGCGCCGGCCCCGCACCGTCACCACGCAGCGGTAGCGCCGGCGCGGCGGCCGCGCCACCCGGTACTCGGCCAGGTGGAAGGCGGTGCACGTATCGAATCCCGTCCCCAGCAGGAGGATCCGGGCATCGCTCTCGTACAGCGCGGCGAGCGGGGAGTCCTCGCCGTAGTGGCAGTCCGGGCGATGGCGCGCGGTCAGTGCGCAGGCGGCGGGCCCGAGCGCGGCGAACGAGGTCTGCGGGTGACCGCTGCGTTCGGCGCCCGGAGTCAGCCGCACCGCCTCGGCGAGGCGGCCCACGGACGGCGCGGGCGTGGTCGCCCGGTCGAACGGAGGCATCGCGGCTCGCACGGCCTCGCGGGCCTCATCGCTCAGGCCGTGGACACTGCGGCGGTAGGCGGGCGAGGTGTCGGAGTTCTCCGGAGTGATCGCCGGGACCACCAGGGTCCCGTCCGGCCCCAGGACCCGGCGCAGGGCGTCCACCAGGGTGCGGGCGCCCCCCTCGACAGCCCCGACGGAACGCATCGAGGCGTGCACCAGCAGCACCCCGCCCCGTCGCACGCCGAGCTCGGACAACTGGGACGCCGCCCGCTCACCGCTGAGGAGTTCGCTCACGGCGGTCATTGTCTCCGGTGGCGGCCCCGCGCGACAGGACGCCTCGTGGGCCTCGCGGTTGAGCCGAGTCGTGGCATCTCAGCGGCGGGGGCGGGTGAGACGTCACCGCCTACCGAGCGTCGTCGAGCCGCATCACCTCCGCCTCGCTCAGCTTGAGTCCGGCGGCCCGGGCGGAGTCCTGAACCGTTGCCGGGCGACTGGCTCCTGGCAGCGGGATCACCGTAGGGGAGCGGGCCAGCAGCCAGGCCAGGGCGATCTGTTGCGGGCTGACGCCATGCTCGGCCGCGATGTGGTGGAAGGCGGTGCCCGCAGACGTCGGGCCCGACGGGCCGTCGAGTGAGCTGCGGGAGATGCCACCCAGCGGGCTCCACGGCAGGAAGGCCAGGCCCAACTGTGTGCTCAGCCGCAGCTGGGGCTCGCTGCCGCGCACGGCGGGAGAGTACTGGTTCTGTACGGAGACCAGCCCGTCGCCGAGGACTGCGTGCGCCTCGAGGATGTGGCCGGTGCTCACATTGGAGATACCGGCCGTGCGGATCGTGCCGGCGTCGAGCAGCTCGCGCAGCGCGCCGACGGAATCGGCCCAGGGCACGGCCGGGTCCGGCTTGTGCAGCTGGTAGAGGCCGATGGCCTCGACGCCCAGTCGCTTCACGGATGCCTCGGCGGCGCGCTTGAGGTGTTCGGGGGTGCCGGTCACGGTCCAGCTGCCGTCGCCGGGCCGGCCGCGACCGCCCTTGGTGGCGACCAGGACACCGGAGGTGTCGCTGCCGTGGCCGGCCAGGGCGCGGGCGACGAGGAGTTCGTTGTGACCGGCCTCGTCGGCGTGCCAGTGGTAGCTGTCGGCCGTGTCGATGAGGGTGACCCCCGCGTCGAGGGCGGCGTGGACCGTGGCGATGGCCCGCCTCTCGTCCGGGCGGCCCTCGATCGACAGTGGCATGGCGCCAAGGCCGATGGCGCTGACGGTGGTGCTTCCGATGGTGCGGTACTCCATGGCGGACCTGTCCTTCAGACGATGTGCGGGGCGGATGCGCCGATGGCTTCGGTCACGGCGCCCGGCAGCCAGTCGGTGGTGCGGGAGAAGGCGAAGCCCAGCTCCTTCGCACGGGCGTTGCTCATCGCGTAGTGGCGGTCGAAGGAGAACGGCGAGGTGTCCTCCCGCGCACCGGCGGTGCGGTGGACGGGCTCCCGGCCGACCTGCGCGGCGATCGCGGCGCTCAGGTCGCGTACGTCGAGCAGGCCGTCGGAACAGGCGCTCAGCGGGCCGGTGAAGCCGGTCGCCGTGGCCGCCCACAGCAGCAGGTCAGCCAGTTCCTCGTAATGGATGAAGACCGTGGGCAGCTCCTCGGCGTGCACGGCGATCTCCGTGCCCCGGGTGATGTGTTCGACGTAGTGAGCCAGCCGGCCGGTGAACTCCTGTGCGCCGCCACCGAGTACGTGGGCGCTGCGCACGGAGGCGAAGTCGAACCCGCCGTCGAGGGTGAGAACCGCCTCCGCCTGGCGCTTGCCCTCGGCGTAGTGTGCCTCCAGGTACGCGTCGTCCTGCCAGGGCAGATCCGTCCGGACCGGCCAAGCGGCCGGGTCCACGATCTCCTCCGGCAGCGGAGTGTCCCGTGGGACGGATGGCAGCCCGGTGGTCGCCGGGTCGTACACCTCGATCGTGGACGTCATGACGTACCGCTGGGTACGACCGTGGAACGCGCGGGCGGCGATCGCAGCCTGCACCGGGGTGTAGCAGATCTGGTCGACGACCACATCGAAGGTGCGGGACCCGAGCACGCCAACGAGGGCGGCCTCGTCGTCGCGGTCGACGACGAGGTGCTCGACACCGGAGGGGGGCAGGCTGGAGCCGCGGTTGAGCACAGTGACCTGGCAACCCGCCGCCTGCAGGCGCTGGACCAGAAGTTTGCCGAAGTACCGGCTGCCGCCGATGACGCAGATCTTCTCCATGCCCTCTACCCTGGCCACCTCCTGTCCACAGTGGAAGTGCTCAGTTACTGGATCCGTATTAAGGAGAACTGTTGATCGACGTACAGCGGCTGCGTGTTCTGCGGGCGGTTGCGGAGCGCGGCAGCTTCAACCAGGCGGCGGCAGCTCTCCACCTCACCCCCTCGGCCGTCTCCTAGCACGTCGCCGCCCTGGAGCGCAGCCTCGGTGCCCAGGTGGTCGCGCGCAGCACCCGCGGGGTCACCCTCACCGGAGCCGGCCGGATCATGGTCGGAGCCGCCGAGTCGGTTGCCGCCGAGCTCGAGCACGCACAGCAGCAGGTCGACCGGCTGAGCACGGGCCGCACCCAGCTCACCGTGGCTACGTTCACCAGCGGCGGCAGGCTCCTGCTCCCCGGCGCCCTCGCCAAGCTGACGCGAGCCCATCCCGACACCGTTCTCCATGTCAGGGAGGGCGAGCCCGAGGACAGCCTGCCCCTGGTCCGGCAGGGCACTGTGGACCTCGCGCTCGCTTACCACTTCGACGGCCCGCTGCCCGGACAGCCGGGCCGGGGCTCCACACTGAAGTGGACTGCGCTCATGGAGGACCCGCTGCACATCGTCCTGCCCGAGGAGCATCGACTGGCCGGTCGCGATGTGCTCGACATCGCCGACCTGGCAGCCGAGCCCTGGGTGCTCGGCTGCCTCAAGACCGAGGCGTACCTACGCCGCTACGCCGAGCGTGCGGGCTTCGACCCAGAGATCCGAAGCACCACGACCGACTACTTCTTCGCCCGCTCGCTCGTCGCCGCGGGCGTGGGAATCTCGCTGATCCCGTCCATCGCGCTGGCACCGGAAGTCCCGGGCCTTCGCGCCGTCCCGATCAGATCGTCGGCTCCGACCCGGCACATCGGCGTCGCCACGCTCGGCCGTCGCCGCGACCACCTTCCGGTCACGACTCTGATCCAGGCCCTTCAGGAGCAGGCGGCAGCATGGGACGAAGGGTGACGGCGGACGGCCGGTCACCGTGTCCTAGCGCAGGGACTTGAGTTCGATCGCCGGGCAGCGGTCCATGACCATGTCGAGTCCGGCGGCCGTGGTGCGCCGATGGGCGGCCTCGTCGATGACACCGAGCTGGAACCAGACGGCCTTGGCACCGATGGCGACGGCCTCGTCGGCGACCGCGCCCGCGAGGTCGCTGTTCACGAACACGTCGACCACGTCGACGTCGAAGGGAATCGCGTCCAGGGACGGATACCCGGGCTCCCCGTGGACGGTCTCGGCCCTGGGATGCACCGGCACGATCTTCTTGCCGTAACGCTGGAGGACCGCGGCGACACGGTAGGCCGCCCGGGCCTCGTTCGACGACAGGCCCACGACGGCCCAGACGTCGCCGGAATCGGTGAGGATCTTGCGGATGGTGTCCTGGTCGCCGTACATGCCATGCCCTCCTGCGGACGCGAATACTGACTGCCTGCGCAACCCACGGCAGGCGCCGGGGATTCCCCGGCAGGGCGGCGCATAGGGTGGCCGGATGCAGGAGCAGTACCGGACAGTCGCCCGTGCGGGCGTGCACGAGACCGAGATCAACCGCTCGCGCTTCATCTGCGCGCTCGCCCCCGCCGCCACCGAGCAGGAGGCGCAGGACTTCGTCGCACGCGTACGCAAGGAGCACCCCACCGCCAGCCACAACTGCTTCGCGTACGTGATCGGCGCCGACGCCTCCGTGCAGAAGGCGTCCGACGACGGGGAGCCCGGGGGTACCGCGGGTGTTCCCATGCTGCACATGCTCATGCGCCGTGAGGTGCGTTACGTGGCCGCGGTCGTCACCCGCTACTACGGCGGAGTGAAGCTCGGGGCCGGTGGTCTGATCCGGGCCTACGGCGGATCGGTGGGCGAAGCACTCGACGCGCTCGGCACGATCACGCGCCAGCGCTTCCGGCTGGCCACCATCACGGTGGACCACCAGCGCGCGGGCAAGCTGGAGAACGACCTGCGGGCCACCGGCCGTGCCGTGCGCGAGGTCACATACGCGGAGGCGGTGACCATCGGGATCGGGCTACCGGACGCCGATGTCGCGGGATTCACGGGCTGGCTGGCCGATGTGACGGCGGGCTCGGCCACCCTCGAACTGGGCGGGGAAGCGTACGGGGACGTCTGAATCCGTGATTGATGCGGGTTCCGGGGGCGACCGGCGTTAGCGTGGTCGGTGCCGATCGTGCGATCACGGGTCGGCCCCGGGGTGGAGGAAGAGAAACATGCAGGTCGTGGCCGTCGGAGTGATGTCTTGAGGATTCTGCACACGTCCGACTGGCATCTGGGCCGCTCGCTCCACCGTGTTCCGATGCTCGACGCGCAGCGGACCTTCCTCGACCACCTGGTGGCCACGGTGAAGGAGCGCGGGGCCGACGCCGTCCTGGTGTCCGGTGACGTCTACGACCGGGCCGTGCCGCCGCTGTCCGCCGTCGAGTTGTTCGACGACGCGCTGCACCGGCTCGCCGCCGCCGGCGTGCCGACCGTCATGATCTCCGGGAACCACGACTCGGCCCGCAGGCTCGGCGTGGGCGCGGGTCTGATCGGGCGGGCCGGGATCCATCTGCGTACCGACCCCGAGGGCTGCGACACCCCCGTCGTCCTGCGCGACGCACACGGCGAGGTGGCGTTCTACGGGCTGCCCTACCTGGAACCCGCCCTCGTCAAGGACACCCTCGGCGCCTCGAAGGCGGGCCACGAGGCCGTCCTCACGGCCGCCATGGACCGTGTCCGCGCCGACCTCGCGAGCCGGCCCGCCGGGACCCGGTCGGTGGTCCTCGCCCATGCCTTCGTCGCGGGCGGCGAGCCCAGCGACAGCGAACGCGACATCACCGTCGGCGGCGTCGCCGCCGTGCCCGCCGGAGTCTTCGACGGCGTCGACTACGTGGCCCTGGGGCATCTGCACGGCAGCCAGCGCGTCACCGAACGCGTGCGCTACTCCGGCTCTCCGCTCGCCTACTCCTTCTCCGAGGCGGACCACCGCAAGACGATGTGGCTGGTGGATCTCGACGGCGAGGGCTCCGTCGCCGCCGAGCGTGTCGACTGCCCGGTGCCCCGCCGCCTCGCCCGGCTCCGCGGACACCTCGACACCCTGCTCGAGGACCCGCGTCACGAACAGCACGAGGACTCCTGGGTCGAGGCCACCCTGACCGACCCGGTGCGCCCGGACGACCCGATGGCCCGCCTCGTCGAGCGCTTCCCGCACACCCTCAGCCTCGTCTTCGACCCGGAACGGGCCCCCGAGGACCCCTCCGCCTCGTACGCACAGCGCCTCAAGGGACGTGACGACCACCAGATCGCGGAGGACTTCGTGGCCCATGTGCGCGGCGGCAGCGGACCGGACGAGCGGGAACGCACGGTGCTGCGCTCCGCCTTCGACGACGTACGGGTCGACGCCGGCGTGCACGAGGTGTCCCGTTGAGGCTCCACCGGCTCACCATCACGGCCTTCGGCCCCTTCGGCGCCGCCCAGGAGATCGACTTCGACGCGCTCTCCTCAGCCGGACTCTTCCTGCTGCACGGCCAGACGGGCGCGGGGAAGACCTCGGTTCTGGACGCAGTCTGCTACGGCCTGTACGGGGCGGTGCCCGGTGCCCGGCAGAGCCCAGGGACCTCCCTGCGCAGTGATCACGCGGCGGAGGGCCTGACCACCGAGGTCTGCCTGGAGCTGACCGTCGGGGGACGCCGCCTGGAAGTGACCAGGCGCCCGGCCCAGCCGCGCCGCAAGAAGAAGGGCACCGGCTTCACGACGGAGAAGGCGCAGAGCTGGCTGCGCGAGTACGACTCCGAGCAGGGCTGGCGCGCCCTCAGCCGTTCGCACCAGGAGATCGGTGAGGAGCTCTCCGAGCTCATCGGGATGAACCGGGAACAGTTCTGCCAGGTGGTCCTGCTGCCCCAGGGTGACTTCGCCCGCTTCCTGCGCGCGGATGCGGAGGCCCGCGGCAGGCTGCTCGGCAGACTCTTCGACACCCGGCGCTTCGCGGCTGTCGAGGAACGGCTCGCCGAGCTGCGCCGTGGCGCCGAGGCCCAGGTCAGGGCCGGGGACGAACAGATCATCGGCCTCGCCCAGCGGATCGCGCAGGCGGCCGGGCCCGCCGGACGGGAGTGGCCGCTGCCCGAGGCACAGCCGGGTGAGCCCGGACTCGCCGAAGGCGTCCTGGAGTGGGCTGCCGTGGCACGTGCCGGGGCACGGGAACGGCGCACCGTCGCCGAGTGGGCGCTGTCCGCCGCCGAGAGCCGCCAGGCCGCCGCCCGCCGCGCACTCGACGCGGAACGCGAACTCGCCAGGCTCCAGCAGCGGTACGAGGAGACCGGGCGCCGCGCCGCCGCTCTGGAGGCGGGCCGCCCCGAACGAGAGAGCTGCGGCGAACAGCTGGAGCGTGCGCGCAAGGCAGATCTGGTCGCTCCCGCACTGGACCTGCGCGACGAGGCGGAACGGGCCTACCGCGCGGCGAGCGAGGCCCGTGAGCGGTCGCGCGGCCGGCTTCCCGCCGACCTGGCCGACGCGGGCGCTGAGCAACTCGCCACGCTGGAACGCCGGTTCCGCCAGGAACTGGGCGGACTGGAAGCGGCGCGCCGGGCGGAGCGCCGCAGCGCGGCGATCGACGCCGAACGCGCCACGCTCGAACGGCAGTCGCGCGCAGACGACGAACTGATCCAGGAGACCGGGCACTGGCTCGCCGGCTGGGACGCCACCCGCCGCGAGCTCCAGGAACGCATCGAGGACGCCCAGGAGGCGGCGACCCGCGCGGAGCAGCTGGCCGGCCGGCTGGCCCCCGCCCGCCGGAGGCTGGACGCGGCCCGCCGGCGTGACGCGCTCGCCGAGGAGACGGCGGCCGCCGCCCGCCGGATGTCCGACGCCCGCGACAGCGCACTCGCGGCACACGAACACTGGCTTGCCCTGCGGGAGCGGCGGTTGCGCGACATCGCGGCGGAACTCGCCGCGGGACTGGTCGACGGCGCAGCCTGCACGGTCTGCGGCTCCGCCGAGCACCCGGACCCCGCACGGCCCGGAGACGGGCATGTGGACCGGGCGACCGAGGAAGTGGCACTCGCCGCGCACCGCAGTGCCGAAGCGGCACGCACCGCGGCGGAGCACGAACTCGGCGCCGTACGTGAGCGGTTCGCCGCGGCGAGCGCCGAGGCGGCGGAGGGGCCCGAAGGGGGAGAGGCGCCGAAGGAGACGGACGGCGTCACCGTCACCGGCCCCTCGGTCGCCGAACTCGACGCGCTCGTCGTCGGGTTGTCCAGGGAACACTCCTCCGCCCACCGGCTGGCCGCCGGGATGCACGCGGCCAGGGAAGCCCTCGCAGCCGCCGAGCGCGAGCAGGCCGGCAGGCTCGACCAGTGCCGGCAGGCGGAGCGCCGCGCCGCCTCCCGTACCTCTCAGCGCGAGGCGCTGGACCGGGAACAGGCGGCGCTCGAAGCCGAGTTGGCGACGGCGCGCGGCGAGTCCGCCACGGTCGCCGCATACGCCCACCGGCTGGAGCGCAGGGTGGAACTGCTTGGCGAGGCGGCCGACGCGGTACGTACCGAGCAGAGCGCCGCCCAGCGGCGCAAGGAGGCCGACGACCGGCTGGCCGACGCCGCGTTCAAGGCCGGGTTCGACACCCCGGACGCCGCGGCGGCGACCCTGCTCACCGACGCGGGACAGCGTCGGCTCCAGCACCGGATCGACGCCTGGCAGGCCGAGGCCGCCGCCGTCGCCGACCGGCTCGCGGAACAGGACGCGCGCGCCGCCGCCGAACGCCCGCCGGCGGCACCGGATGCCGCGCAGGCCGCGTACGACACCGCCGAGCGGCTGCTGCGGGACGCCGGGGCGGCGCTGTCCGCCGCCCGCGAACGGTGCTCCGAACTCGACCGGCTGTCGCGCCGGGCGGACGCGGAGGTTCGCGCGCAGGGGCCGCTGCGCCGGGAGTACGAGCAGGTGGCCCGGCTCGCCGGGCTGACCGCGGGCACCTCCGCGGACAACGAGCGCAAGATGCGTCTGGAGGCGTACGTGCTCGCCGCTCGCCTCGAACAGGTCGCCGCCGCTGCCACCGCCCGGCTCCAGAAGATGTCGTCGGGCCGCTACACCCTGGTCCACTCGGACGCCCGCTCCGGTGGCCGCCGTGCCGGGCTCGGCCTGCACGTCGTGGACTCCTGGACCGGCCGGGAGCGCGATACGGCGACGCTGTCCGGCGGCGAGACGTTCTTCGCCTCGCTGGCGCTGGCACTCGGCCTCGCCGATGTCGTCACCGACGAGGCCGGCGGCGTACGGCTGGACACCCTCTTCATCGACGAGGGCTTCGGCAGCCTGGACGAGCAGACCCTCGACGAGGTGCTCGACGTCCTGGACTCGCTGCGGGAACGGGACCGCAGTGTCGGCATCGTCAGCCACGTGGCCGATCTGCGCCGCCGCATCCCCGCCCAGCTCGAAGTGGTGAAGGAACGGCACGGTTCGGCGGTGCGCCTCCGCGCGGCGGACGGGCTCAGCGGCTGATCGGCCGCCGGGGGAGCGGGGAGGAGTACACGATGCTGGTGGTCACGGCGCCGAGGCTGCCGATCCTGCCGGTGACCTCTTCCAGGTGGCGCATGGACCGGGCGGTGACCTTGAGCACGAAGCAGTCGTCACCCGTCACGTGGTGCGCCTCGATGATCTCCGGTGTCGTGTCCGTCAGATCGTGGAACGGCTTGTAATTGCCGTTGGGGTAGCGCAGCCGTACGAGGGCGAGGATCGGCAGTCCGAGCCGCTCGGGGTCCACCACCGCGGCGTAACCGCTGATCACGCCCAGTTCCTCCAGGCGGCGCACCCGTTCGGTGACCGCGCTCGGGGACATCGCTACGGCGCGCGCCAGCTCGGCGAACGAGGCCCGGCCGTCACGCTGAAGGACATCGAGGATGCGCCAGTCGGTGGCGTCCGGGGAATAGTCGGTCATGTTCGCCAGGCAACAGGGAAATCCCCGGCGAATCAAGTGGAATGCCGGGGATCGTCACTTCCGGTACATGATCACTGCCCGTAGATTTCTGGCCATGACCTCACAGCTGAGCACCACCGGAACGAACCCCGTCCTGCGCGTCCCGCCGGCCTCGCCGGCTGCGGCGGCCGCCTACTTCGGCGCGTCGCTCGCCTTCCACGCCGATGTCTCCGACGTCGCGGCGGCCCTCGCGGCGGACGGCGACCCGGGATTCGTCGTCATCGACTCCCGTTCCACCGCCTCCTGGGACCAGGGGCACATCCCCGGCGCGGTGCACCTGCCCACCGCCCTCATCGCGGAGCAGGCCCGCGAACTCCTCGACCCGGCCGTGCCCGTGGTCACGTACTGCTGGGGTCCCGGCTGCAACGGCGCGACGCGCGCCGCCCTGGCCCTCGCCGAACTCGGCTACCAGGTCAAGGAGATGCTCGGCGGCTTCGAGTACTGGGCACGTGAGGGATTCGAGTTCGAGACCTGGGAAGGGCGTGAGCGGCGCACCGCCGACACCCTCACCGCACCTGCCGACTCCGAGGACTGCGGCTGCTGATCTCCGATGGCCGGCGCGACAGTGTTGCTCTGTCAACTGCACCATCCTCACCTCGTTGGTCACGGCGTAACAGGCTGCGATCAAGGAGCAAGTAATGGATGTACGCCATGAGGTGATGGAGGGCCAGCGGGCCATCCCGCGGCTCGGACGAGTCGTCGAGGTCAACCTGGCACATCCCCCGTACGCGATGCTCGATGCGGCGGGTGCCGAGGTCGAGCCGGTCCCGCGTTTCTGCGGGACCTGGCGCTTGGGGATTCCAGCCCGCTGACCTGCCGCAGCTACGGCTACGGGATGCTGCAGTGGTTCCGCCTGCTGTGGTTGGCTGGGCACCGGGTGGGAGCGGGCGACGGAGTCGGAGGTCGCGGTGCTGACGGGTTGGCTGCGCTCGGCCGCCAACCCGCGGCGTCAGCGGCGCCGGGCCGATGCTCCGGTGGCCGGGACGGTCGATCTCCGCACAGGTAAAGCGTCCCTGTGCGCCGGGTACGCGCCGCGCACGATCAACAATGCTCTGACGGTGATCAGCGGGTTTTACGAGTTCCACGCGCATCAGGGCCGCGGCCCGGTCGTCAACCCGGTGCCGCACTCGGCTCAGCGGCGCCGCGCGCTGGGGCACCGCAGTCCGCTGGAACCTACGCCGGTGGTGGGCGGCACACCGACATCCAGACCACCAACCGCTGTCTGGCCGTCCACATCGAGGAACTCTTCGACGAACTCACCGAGCACTACGCCTCGCCCCGGACGGCCCAGCACTATCCGCGGGCTACGCCGCAGCGGACATCGAGGCGGTGTTCGGTGCCTGACCTCGCCCGTCCCACCACCGGGGTCAGCCGCCGCCACACCCACACCGGCGACGAGCCGGCCTTCGCCAGCCGCTTCGCCTCCAGCCAGATCGAGGCCCGACCGGCCTCGGCGACCACCGTGCCGCGCCCCTTCGGGGATCTGTCCGCCGCCACGCCGCTGCTCATCGGCCAGCTCGCGCACGACGCCTCCCCGGCAGCCTCCGCGCGGACCGCCGAACAGCACCGGGCCTCCACCCGGCGCGTCCTGGCCTACCTGGGCGGGTTCGAGGCAGCTGGAAACCAGCCGAGAGAGGACTACCCCTGAAACGCCGCCAGCTTCTTCACCACAGCGTCGGTCGCCCTCACATACCGCTCCGGCTCACCGGACTGAGCTTGTCCCGACGGCCCCGCGCTCTCGCTGTGCGCGACGAGTCTGAAGATCAGCGCACGAATCACCATCTGCTGCCAGTCGGGATGATCGCTAAGAACCGTCAGCAGGTCGGACGGAAAGTCGAACCACAGCAGGCCGTCTGCGACGACGATGGCCTCGGCGAACACCGGAGGCCGCCAGTACGGCGAAAAGTCGATCACGGCTGGTTCGTCGTCCGCGGCGAAAAGCACATTGCCGGTCAGGTCGCCGTGAATGAGCTGAGTCGCGTCCTGCTCAACGGGGCGCCTCAGCTCCAGCAGAGTCGAGTACGGCGCGGTGAGGTCCTCGATCACGTCGATGCCCTGCTCGCCCCACGCGACCCGGTCGGCCACAGCCCAGGGATGGCTATGCCGATCAAGGAAGTCGGGCCGGGGCAGGTGTCGCAGGGCAGCATGGAAGGCACGGCCGGCGCTGAGCACACCAGTCCATTGCCCCTGCGGACCTGGCTCACCGCTCAGGAACTCACTGGCCGTCCAGCCGTCCACGACGCTCCGCCCGTCGGCGGCCCGGAGTGGCAGCGGAACGCGGAAACCCCTGCCTGGCGCGAGTTCTTCGAACAGGGAAGCAGCCCACTCGACCTCATCCTCAGCTCCCTCCGCAGGCTTGAACACAAACCCACTGACAAGAACGCTTCTTCCTTGTCCACCAGCCAACGGGACAGGTATGCCCTTCACACCGAAGGCATCGAGGACACGACGGGGCGGGACGGCATCGCTCGGCAAGTCAGTCACTCCAGGCATCCTGCCGACACCGCCTTGCCAAGCGCACCTTCTTTTCGCCCAGCCCCGGCCTTCGCACAGGTCCACATACCTCGTCTGGGTGAAGTGCAGATAAGCGGTCAGTCCTGGCGCGCAGCCTGCTGTGGCTCGCCGCGCGCCGGGCGGACCGGCCGGCGGAGTACGCCACTGTCATGGGCGACGGCGGACCGCACGCCTTCATCGACACGTCTACGAGCCCGCACTCGCGGATCTCGCGTTCGCTGCGGCTTCCGGCCGACGGCGGCCGGGCTTCAAGGCTCTGGACCGAGCGGGGCCCGGCCGCGCGAGCGGCCGGGCCGCGGGATCAGAGCTTGGACAGCTCGTCCACCAGATCGTCCAGGCCGAGGGACCCCTGCGAGAGGGCCGCCATGTGCCACGCCTTCGCGTCGAACGCGTCGCCGTGTGCCCTGCGGGCGTTCTCCCGGCCCAGCAGCCAGGCGCGCTCGCCCAGCTTGTAGCCGATGGCCTGGCCCGGCATCGACAGGTAGCGGGTCAGCTCGCTCTCGACGAAGTCGGCGGGCCGGCCGCTGTGGCTGCCGAAGAACTCCTGGGCCAGTTCCGGTGTCCACCGCTCGCCCGGGTGGAACGGCGAGTCCGCCGGAATCTCCAGCTCCAGGTGCATGCCGATGTCGATGATCACCCGGCAGGCGCGCATCATCTGCGCGTCGAGATAGCCGAGGCGGCGCTCCGCGTCGGGCAGGAAGCCCAGCTCGTCCATCAGCCGCTCCGCGTACAGCGCCCAGCCCTCGGCATTGGCGCTGACCTGCCCCACCGACGCCTGGTAGCGGGAGAGGTTCTCCGCCACGTGCCTCCACTGCGCGATCTGCAGGTGGTGGCCGGGAACCCCCTCGTGATACCAGGTGGAGACCAGGTCGTACACGGGGAAGCGGGTCTCGCCCATCGTGGGCAGCCAGGTCCGGCCGGGACGCGAGAAGTCCTCGGAGGGACCGGTGTAGTACGGGGCGGCGGCGCCGCCCGCCGGGGCGATGTGGGACTCCACCTTCCGTACGCGCTCGGCCAGTTCGAAGTGTGTGCCGTCGAGCGCCTCGATGGCCTCGTCCATCAGCTCCTGCAACCAGGCGCGCACCTCGTCGACGCCCTCGATGTGCTTGCCGTGCACATCGAGATGCGCGAGGGCCTCCCAGGGGCCGGCGCCGGGCAGGATCTTCTCCGCCTCGGTCTTCATCTCGACCAGGAGACGGTGGTACTCGGACCAGCCGTACGCGTACGCCTCGTCGAGATCCAGGTCGGTGCCGTTGTAGTAGCGCGCCCAGCGCGCGTACCGCTCGCGGCCCACGGTGTCGGGAGCGCCCTCGATCGCCGGGGCGTACACCTCGCTCATCCAGTCGCGCAGCGTGGCCAGCGCCGCCGCGGCCTGGCCGGCCGCGGTGTCCAGCTCCGCGCGCAGCGCGGCGGGACCGGGGGCGACGACGTCCTGGAAGAATCCCGAGCCGTCGGCGCCGGACCACTCCGTCAGCTGCTCGACAAACGTGGTGGTCGCGCGCGGACCCCCGTACAGCTTTCGCTCCAGGCCGAGTTCGAGCGAGGCGCGGTATCCCTCCAGCGCGGCCGGGACGGCGCGCAGACGGCCCGCGACCGCGGCCCAGTCCTCGTCGGTGTCGGTCGGCATGACCGTGAACACCCCACGGAGGCTGTGCACGGGCGAGTGGAGATTGGAGACGCCCCGCAGTCCCTCGTCGGCGTCGTGGACGCCGAGTTCGGCCGTGAGCCGCTCGCGCAGCAGCCGTCCGCAACGACGCTCGGCATCGCTGTCCGCGCCCGGCAGCCTCTCGGCCGCGTCGAGCTTCACCAGGGTCTCGCGGGCGAGGCCGGCGAGGGCCGCCTGACCGGCGGGCGAGAAGTCGGGCAGCCGGCGTGCGCTTCCGGCAACGCCCATGTACGTACCGGTGATCGGGTCGAGTTCGATGAATGCGTCGACGTAGGCGTCGGCGACCTGGCGGGGCAGCGCGCTCTGGGAAGTGTCTGACATGCGGACATCCTCGTACGACGAGGTGCTCCACGTCACCACCACCGGAAATTAGCTGGCCGAAGGCGGTCCCGACGGCGGACCGGCCGGTGGCCCCGACGACGAACCCGGTGGCAACAGGGGACCGCACTCCCACTGCTGGAAGATCAGCCGGGTCTCCACCCGGGCCACTTCGCGGCGCGAGGTGAACTCGTCCAGCACCAGCCGCTGGAGGTCCGCGGTATCGGAAACGGCCACCTGGACCAGGTAGTCGTCGGGGCCCGTGAGATGGAACAGCGCGCGGGACTCCGGCAGCGCCCTGATCCGGTCCACGAACGGGCCGATCAGCTCACGGCGGTGCGGCCGGACCTGCACCAGGAGCAGAGCCTGCAGGCCCCGGCCCATGCGCGCCGGGTCGAGGCGCAGCTGGTGCCCGAGGATGACGCCGGAGCGGCGCAGCCGGGTCACCCGGTCCAAGCAGGTGGACGGAGCCACCCCGACGTCGGCGGCCAGCTCCCGGTATGTGGTCCGTGAATCGTTCTGGAGGAGCCGCAGAATGTGCAGATCCACCGGATCGAGAGCGACAGAATCAGCCATACGCCGAACGTAACACGGGGGTCGGCCCCCAGGGCCCGGTAGCTGTTCAGAGTAGTGACATGGACACCGAAGCCTCGACGACGCCCTGGACCACATCCCCGTCCAGGGCGCTGGCCACCGAAGCCGTGCACGCCGGACGCGACGACCTCGCTTCCCTCGGACTGCATGCCCCGCCGCTCGACCTGTCCACCACCTACCCCTCGTACGACTCCAGGGGTGAGGCCGAGCGGATCGACGCCTTCGCCACCACCGGCGCCCGGCCGGACGGGCCGCCCGTCTACGCGCGCCTCGACAACCCGACCACGGGCCGTTTCGAAACCGCCCTGGCCCGTCTCGAAGGGACCGAGAGCGCCGTCGCGTTCGCCAGCGGGATGGCGGCCCTCACCGCGGTCCTGCTGGCCCGTGCCGGCATCGGCCTGCGCCATGTGGTCGCCGTCCGCCCGCTCTACGGCTGCAGCGACCACCTCCTGGGCGCCGGCCTCCTCGGCACGGAGGTCACCTGGACCGACCCGGCGGGCATCGCCGACGCCATCCGCCCCGACACCGGCCTCGTGATGGTGGAGACCCCCGCCAATCCGACCCTCGCCGAGGTGGACATCCGGGCCGTCGCGCACGCCTGCGGGTCCGTGCCGCTGCTCGTCGACAACACCTTCGCCACCCCGGTGCTCCAGCGGCCGCTCGAGCACGGTGCGCGGATCGTGCTGCACAGTGCCACCAAGTACCTGGGTGGCCACGGCGATGTGATGGGCGGAGTCGTGGCCTGCGACGAGGAGTTCGCGGCGACCCTGCGCCAGGTGCGGTTCGCCACCGGCGGAGTGCTGCATCCGCTCGCCGGATATCTGCTGCTGCGGGGCCTGTCCACGCTGCCGGTGCGGGTGCGCGCCGCGTCGGCGAGCGCCGCCGAGCTCGCCAGGCGGCTCACCGCCGACCCGCGCATCGCCCGTGTCCACTACCCGCGGGTGGGCGGCGCGATGGTCTCGTTCGAGGTGTACGGGGACCCGCACCGGGTCATCGCGTCGGTGCGCCTCATCACGCCCGCCGTCAGCCTCGGCAGCGTGGACTCGCTGATCCAGCACCCGGCCTCCATCAGCCACCGCATTGTGGCCGAGGGAGACCGGCAGGCATCCGGCGTCGGTGACCGGCTGCTGCGGATGTCGGTCGGCCTGGAGGACGTCGAGGACCTGTGGGCCGACCTGTGCCAGGCGCTCAGCGGCCCGTCTGCTCAGCCCGCTCGTACGGCGGCAGCGAACGGACGGGAGAAGCGTCCAGTCGGGCTGTGACCACGAGCGTGCCTTCCTCGATCTGGTAGTCGAGGGGCAGTTCGAGCCCGCGCATCGCCGCGACCATGCCCGTGTTGTGGGCCTGGGTGACGGCGTACACGCTCTCGCAGCCGGCCTCGACGGCCAGCGCCACGAGTCGGCCCAGCAGCTCGGAGCCGATGCCACGGCGCTGCCAGTCGTCCTCGACGAGCAGGGCGACCTCGGTCTCGTCGCCGTCCCAGAGCAGGTGACCGAGTGCCACCAGCTTGCCGGAGGCGGTCTGCACGGCGAGAGTGCGGCCGAAGCGCGGGCTCAGCAGGTGATCGAGATAGCGGTCGGCATCGCGGACCGGGCCGTGATAGCGAAGTCCGAGGGTCCGCTCGGAGCAGCGGTCGTGCATGGCGCGGGCTGCGGCGAGATCGCCGCGGTCAGCGCGGCGCACGGTGATCTCGTTGCCCTCGGGGAGGGTGAGTACGGCCTCGCCGCGCGGGACACGGGGGCCGAGCCGCGCGTCGAGCTCCACGAGGGCGCGGGCCCGGGCGAACTCGGTCGGTGTGAACGGCAGGTGCGGACGCTCCACGGTGATGACACCGCCGGAGGGATCGCGCAGCCGCATCGTGGTCTCCTCCAGCACGCCTTCGACGGGTGCGCTCTCGCCGGTGGGACGGCCGGTGATGGAGACGGCGGGCAGCGAGTGGATGGTGCAGCGGCCGAGCAACTGGCGCAGCGCGAGCGGCAGTTCCGCAGCGTCCAGGGCGGTACGGGTGGCGAGCCCGAGGACCCGGGTCGGGGTGTCGACCAGGTCGTGGGCGTCCGCGCGCTCGATCCACGTGGAGCTGCCGCCCGCCGCGGAGATCTCCCGGGTGATCTCCTGGGCCTGGAGCGTGGCGGGTGCCCGCAGCAGGAACTCGTCGACGGTGCCGTCGGCCAGCGGATGTGTCTGGAGGGTCAGGATGTCGACCCGGAAGCGGGCGAGCGCGATGCACAGGGCGGCCAGGCTGCCCGGCGCGTCCCGCACGGTCGTCCGCACCCGCCACAGGACGGTGTCCTCGACGGTCAGGGAGGCCCCGGCTCCGGCGTCCGGTGCCGCCCCGTCGTCGGCCGCGCCCGGCGGGGCGTGACTGTGGCGCCTGGCCCACCAGGTGTGGAACGCGGCCGTGGCGACGAGTGCCACGGCCGAGGCGATCAGCAGATAGGGGCCGTCGGGCTGGTGCCCGATCAGGTTGGCGATCGCGTCGGCCACGGCGACCGCCGTGAACAGGGCGGCCAGCTCGATCAGGTCCCGCCGCCAGTGGTGGGGGCGGCGGGCACTCTTCGCGGATGTCACATCAGTCATGTCCCTACTGTGACCGAGCGGTGTTGCCTGATCACGAACGGCTTGTGACTGATGGGTTAAGTGTGGATCTGGTTGTCTATCGTCTCATTTTGTCTGGTTCTCCCGCTGCCTTATGGCTCACTGACCTGTGAGTCCCGGCTGCAGCACCTTGCTGAACAGGACGGTCCCGCCCTGAGCCCGCAGGCGTACCGTCAGCTCGCCACTGTCGCCGTCGATGTCCACTTCGCCGAAGTACTGCGGCGACTCCATGGGGGAGACGTTCGCCCGCTCGGGTGCCCGGAGGAAGACCCGGTCGGGTCCGAAGGTGGCGTCGAGCTTGTTCGCCGGGAAACCCCCGGCTGCCAGCGGTCCGGAGACGAACTCCCAGAACGGCGCGAAGTCCTTGAAGGCCGCGCGCTCGGGGGAGTAGTGCTGCGCCGAGGTGTAGTGGACGTCGGCCGTCAGCCAGACCGTGCCGGTGATCCGGCCCCGCTTGATGTGCCGCAGGAGTTCGGCGACCTGGAGTTCGCGGCCGAGCGGGGCGCCGGGATCGCCCTGGGCCACCGCCTCGAAGTTCGTGGCGCCGTCCGGGACGACCAGCCCCAGCGGCATGTCCGCGGCGATCACCTTCCAGGTGGCGCGCGACCGCGACAGCTCCCGCTTGAGCCAGTCGAGTTGCTCGGCACCGAGGATGCCGGTGGTGTCGTCGGCCTGGCGGCCCGGGGAGTTGGCGTTGCGGAAGGAGCGCATGTCCAGGACGAAGACGTCCAGGAGGGGGCCGTGCCGCACGACGCGGTACATCCGCCCCCCGCCGGAGGGGCCGTGAGCCGCCGGGGCCGGGACGTACTCGCTGAACGCCCGCACCGACCGGGCCGCCAGCACATCCACGTTCTTCTCCGTGTAACGCGGGTCGTCCAGGATCTGGCCGGGGTACCAGTTGTTACGGACCTCGTGGTCGTCCCACTGGACGATGGAGGGCACCTGCGCGTTGAAGGCGCGCACGTTCTCGTCGAGGAGGTTGTAGCGGAAGTTCCCGCGGTACTCGTCGAGGGTTTCGGCGACCTTCGCCTTCTCCTCGGTGGTGATGTTGCGCCAGATCCGGCCGTCGGGCAGTGTCACGCTCGGCTCGATCACCCCGTCCGCGTAGATGCTGTCCCCGCTGCAGAGGAAGAAGTCCGGGTCCAGGCGGCGCATCTCGTCGTACACCCGGTAGCCCCCGATGTCGGGGTTGATGCCCCAGCCCTGGCCGGCGATGTCGCCCGACCAGAGGAAGCGCACACCGTCACGGCGCCTCGCGGGGGCCGTGCGGAACGATCCGTACACCGGCCTGCCCGTACGGCGCGGATCGTGCGGGTCGACGAGCGTCACCCGGTAGTGCACCTGCTCGCCCGGCGGCAGCCCGTACAGGGACGTCGTGCCGGTGAAGTCCGTACGGGACCCTATGAGCGGGCCGTGCCATATGCGAGCACGGCGGAACGACCCGGTGGCCGCCGTCTCGACGAGCATGTGGGCCGGGCGGTCCGACCGCACCCACACCAGGGCGGACGACGAGGTCACCGCACCGGTCTGGACACCCCACGCCGCACTCGGGCGGCCCGAGAGCGCGAAGGCCGGAGCCGCGGCGACGGTGGCCGGAAGGGTGACGGCGGCCGAGGCGAGGAGCGAGCCGCGCAGGACGGTGCGGCGGCCGGGGTGCGGGACGTGCGTACGCGACGACATCGAGGTGCCTCCGGGGCGATGGAGCGGGCGGGGCAGAGGTGACTGCTGCCGACCCATGCCTAGTGCCTGGCAGCGGCCACCGCGCCAACCCCAGGTGAACAAGAGGGCCTTCGGCCGCGGCCGCCCGCCACGGACCCGGACCGCTCAGCGGCTCGTGTCGAGAATCACGCGCGCCACCGCCGCGGGGTCATCGTTCATCGGGACATGTCCGCAGCCCGGCAGCCGCACCAGCCGGGCCCCCGGAATGATGTGCTTCGCACGGATTCCCTGCCTGCGCAGGAGCAGCCGGTCCTGGCTGCCCCAGGCGATGGTGACGGGGAGGCCGGGTACGTCGTCGGTGAAGTCGACGCTCCTGCCGACGGCCAGCGTCTGATGGAAACCCGTCGCCTCGCGCAGCGCGAACGTCTCCGCGACCACGGCCTCGGGTGAACGGCGTCCGGGCCGCGCGTAGATGGTGCTCGTCAGCGCCGCGCGTCCCGCCGCCCCGGCCGAGAGCCGCTCGATCAGGGAAGGCGGCATCGACAGAGCGCCCCGGCGCATCGCGCGCAGCGTCGCGAAGGCGTAGCGGCGCTCGCCAGGCGTCCAGAATCCGGCCGGGGACAGTGCCGTCACGGACCGGACGAGTTTCCGGCGGCCGAGTTCGAGGGCGAGCAGTCCTCCGAGGGAGTTCCCGGCCACGTGCGGGCGCCGTACACCGAGCTCCTCACAGAACGCGCCGAGCACGGGGACCACCGTGGCCAGGTCGTACGGGAGGCCGTCCGGCAGGCCCGGGGACGTGCCGAACCCCGGCAGGTCCACGGCGATGACGTCCCGCTCGGCGGCGAGAATCCGCACCACGGGGTCCCATGCCTGACGGTGGTGCCCGATGCCGTGGAGGAGCAACAGGGGCTCACCGGACCCTGTTCGCTCGTACGCCATCGACACGCTGTGCCGCTCTCCGCCGGAACCGACTGTGAACGAGGCCGTGGTGGCCATACGGCTGCTCCCCAAGGATTTAGACGTCGTGTCAGTCACAATTACCGCCCAGTAGCTTGCAGTTCAAGAGCGCGGGCGATTCCCGCTGGACAGCACACCGCGGGTGGGCTGGGATGGAACGGTGACTGCCAACACCCTGACCGACGTCTTCGAAGAACACCGGCCCGTGCTCACCGGAGTCGCCTACCGCATGCTCGGTCGCATCGCCGACGCCGAGGACGTGGTGCAGGAGGCGTGGCTGCGCTGGTCGTCAGTGGAGCGGGAGGGCGTACGGGAGCCGAGGGCGTACCTCGTACGGATCACCACCCGCCTCGCCATCGACCGGCTGCGCCACGTCCAGTCACGGCGCGAGGCGTATGTCGGGGCGTGGCTGCCCGAACCGGTCGTCACCGACTTCGGTCCCTCCGTCCCCGACACCGCGGAACGGGCGGTCCTCGCCGAATCCGTGTCCCTCGCCGTACTCGTCGTACTCGAATCCCTCTCGCCGCTGGAACGGGCCGTCTTCGTGCTGCGCGAGGCGTTCGGATTCCCGTACGCGGAGATCGCCGCCACTCTCGACCGGACCGAGGCCGCCGTTCGTCAGCTCGCCGGACGTGCCAAGCGTCATGTGGAGGAGCGCAAACCACGCTTCGACGTTGACCCGGTCGCGCGCCGCGACCTGACCGAACGCTTCCTCGCCGCGGCGTCCGGCGGTGATCTCGAACAGCTGCTCGCCCTGCTGGCGCCGGATGTGCGACTCGTCAGTGACAGCGGCGGCAAGTCGAAGGCGCCGAGGCGGGTCATCGAGACCGCGGACAAGGTCGGCCGCTTCCTCATCGCCGTCGGGCGGGAACCGTCGGCGGACATGGAATTCCGGCTGGCCGAGCTCAATGGTGGCGTGGCGGTGGTGATCCTCACCAACGGCAGGCCGGACACCTTCTTCCAGGTGGACATCAGGGACGGCGTAATCCAATGCGTCTATCTCGTTCGCAACCCAGACAAACTCGCCGGAATGCCCACTGCGTAACTCCTGCCCGCCCTCTGCCTATATGTAACGCCAGTCCCTCACGACCCATGCGCCGAGCCCCACGGACCCGCCCGGACGTGGGGCTTTGTGCTGCGCGCGGCTCACGGCACCAAGAACGTCCTGTGAACGCTCTGCGGCGTGGCACCGTTTCGCTCCGTTACTGAATAAGGATTGGTCTTGACCAAGGAGATGTGCCGTCCTATGGTCACAACGTTAAGACAGGAACCTTTAATAAATAACGTCGCGGAAAGCCGTTGGGCGAGTGCGGAGGACAGGGTGGGGACCACGCAGCTGGAATCGGTACAGGAGCCGAAGTACTGGCACCTCAAGACCGTGCTCAGTGAGGCACTCGACTCGGACTTCGCGGTGGGGGAGATCCTGCCCAACGAGCGTGACCTCGCGGCCCGGTTCGGCGTCGCCCGAGCCACGCTCCGGCAGGCTCTGGAGCAGCTGGAACTCGAAGGCCGGCTCCAGCGCCGCCGCGGCGTCGGGACCACCGTCGCCCCGCCCCGCGTGGGTGTCGCCGTGTCCACCGCGCAGCAGGACTGGACGGGCGGCGCCGGTGAGACATGGCAGCCCGTCGACTGCACCACCGGGCCCGCCCCGGCGGCCGTGAGCGCGATGTTCGACGAGGACGGCGGGGACACCGTGCACAGGGTGCGCCGCATCCGTGTCAGTCACGGACAGCCGCTCGCGGCGGAATTCCTCTACGTCCCGGCCGCTTCGGTGCCCGCCCTCTCCGCGATCGACGCACCGTCGGGCCCCGCCCGCGCGCGGAGCGTCCTGCGTGAGCTGGACCGTCTGGGACTCAACGGCCAGGACCGCTCGGTGGAGCTCGGGTCGGCCCGGGCGGACGACGCCAAGGAGCTCGACAGGCTCCCGGGTGCCCCGGTACTCGTGGTCACCACACGCTACTTCGCGGCAGGCGGCACGGCGGCAGTCTCCGTAGCCACCTACCGGGCCGACACCTGCCGGCTCACCTTCGGTGACTCGGGCGCTCTGGAAATCAGTCATGAAGGCCAGGAGCGGCAGGCTTCCTGACCGTTTGCACCCCAGGCCCCGAGCCGCCCGCTCAGGTGCACCGTGCGGCCCGTCGCAGTCAGCGGCGGGCCGTTACCGTGCCCTCCACCGCGAAAAGCTGCTCCTCGACATGGTCGAGCGCCAGCCGCAGGGCCCCGGTCGCGACGGCCGCCTCGCCCAGCAGGGAGAGTGTGACCCGCGGAGGGCGCAGGCAGTAGCGGGCCAGCTCCCCGCGCAGCGGGTCGAGGACGCCGTCCAGCCCGGCGGCCCAGCCCCCGATCACCACGAGCTCCGGATCGAGCGCGAGCACCAGAGCCGCGACATCGTGGACCAGCCGCTGAATGAACCGCTCGACGGCCGCCTGCGCACCGGCGTCACCGCGCCGGGCCTCCGCGAAGACCGCGGCCACCGCATGCTCGTCCAGAGGATCGAGCGGGGTGTCGGTCGTCGAGAGCAGCCGCTCCGGCGTCACATCCCGGCCCAGCAGATGCAGCGCGCCGATCTCCCCGGCCGCCCCACCGAAACCGCGGTGCAGGCGCCCCCCGATCAGCGAGCCGGCCCCGGGGCTCAGTCCCGCGAGGACGAACACGATGTCGTCCGACTCCGTCGCCGCGCCCTTCCAATGCTCGGCCACCGCCGCGGCGTTGGCGTCGTTCTCCACGAGCACGGGACAGCGGAACGAACGCCGCAGCCGCTCCCCGAGAGCCAGACCGGTCCACTCCGGCAGCGCGGTCCCCAGCCGCACGGTCCCGTCGGCCTCCACGATGCCCGGGCTGCCCACGCCGACCGCCCGCAGACTGCTGCGGGCCACCCCGGTACGCCGCAGCAGATCGGCGATCACGGTCCGGACCTGGTCCAGCCGCTCGTCGGCACCCGCCGTCTCCGACACCGCGCGCGAGCCGGCACCGATGATCCGGCCGTCCAGCCCCGACAGCAGTGCGGAGACCCGGTGCGGGCCGATCTCGACGCCCATCAGATGCCCGGCCTCGGCCCGGAAACGGAACCGTCTGGCCGGCCTCCCCTGCCGCCTCGCCTCGCCCTCGTCGGCCTGTGCCTCGACGACCAGCCCGGCCTCGAAGAGGCCCTCGACGACACCCTCGACCGTGGGGCGGGAGAGCCCCGTGATCCGGGTCAGGTCCGTCAGAGTGGGGGAACCCGCGCCTCTCAGGGCGTGCAGTACCACCGCGGAATTGATCCGCCTCAACAGTGACGGGTCCCCGCCGGTCAGCCTCCCCACGGTGTGTCCTCCCAGCTCGCGCGCATGTTCTGCCGGATCGTACTCGCTGGTCGGGGACGCAGCGACCACTGGACGGAGCCGGTATCGAGAGGTGACCTACGTCAGCTCGGAGCGACGAAGCCGGACTCGTAGGCGGCGATCACCGCCTGCGTCCGATCCCTGGCCCCCAACTTCGCCAGAATGGCGCTGACATGCGACTTCACCGTTTCGACACCGACGACCAGCTTGGTGGCGATCTCCGCGTTGGAGAGCCCCCTGGCCATCAACCGGAGCACCGCCTCCTCCCGCTCGGTGAGCGATGCCAGCTCCATGGCCGCACGCGCCTTGCTCGTGCCGTACTCGGCGGCGAGCTGCCGGACCGCGGCCGGGAACAGCAGTGACTCACCCTCCGCCACCAGCCGTACCGCGTTGACGATCTCGGCGGGCCTCGCTCGCTTCAGCAGGAACCCGTCCGCGCCCGCCCGCAGCGCCTCGTAGACGTACTCGTCGTTCTCGAACGTGGTCACCACCAGGATCTTCGGCGGATCCGGCACCGTCCGCAGCACCACCCTGGTCGCCTCGATGCCGTCCATCAGCGGCATGCGCACGTCCATGGCGACCACATCGGGCCGCAGCTGACGCACCAGCGGGATCACCGCGGCGCCGTCGCCCGCCTCGCCCACCACCTCGATATCGGACTGTGCGTCAAGGACCGCACGCAGTCCCGCGCGCACGAGAGGTTCGTCGTCGACCAGAAGAACGGTAACCGGCATCCACTCAGCGTATGTGCTCCAGCGGAAGGCTCGCGTGCACCCTCCATTCGCCGTCGTAGGGGCCGGTCTTCGCCTTTCCTCCCAGCAGGGCGGCCCGTTCACGTATGCCCCGCAGCCCGGTGCCACCGCCCGACACGCTCGACGAACCCGTGAGCGGATTCACCACTTCGAGCTCCAGCCACCCGTCCACCACGCTGATCCGCACCCGGACGGGCACGGAACCCGCGTGACGCAGTGCGTTGGTGAGCGATTCCTGGAGGATGCGATACCCCTCGCGGGACACCGGAGCGGGGACCAGGTCCAGCGCCCCGGACACCTCGGCGTCGACCTTCGCACCCGAGCCGCGCGCGGAATCCAGAAGCCGGTCCGCCTCGACGAGCGTGGGCCGCCCGCCTACCGGAGTGCCCGACTCGCGCAATACCCGCAGCACCCGCTCCAGGTCGTCCAACGCCTCCCGGCCCGTCTCCTCGATCGCGGCGAGCGCCCGCTCCGTGAACGCGGGATCGTTCGCCGCGCGTGCGGCGCCGGCCTGTACGACGGCCACCGTCAGCGCGTGCCCGATCGAGTCGTGGAGTTCGCGCGCGATGCGATTGCGCTCCAGCAACTGTTCAGTGCGCGCCTCCAGGACGGTCATCCTCTCCGTGGCGGTGGGCCCGAGCAGCCACCCCGCGGCTGCCACGGCCATGGTGCCGCCCACCGTGATCAGGCCGAACAGCACCAGGACCGGCAAGGGGGCCAGGAGCGCGTACCACCAGTGGGGTTCGACTCCCCTTACCAGCCAGTCGTTACTGGGTCCGTTCCCGAAGGCTGTGAGGACGAGGTCGACGGACGTGGCCGGCAGCCAGACGGTCGCGAACATGGCCGGTATCGCGAGCAGGAACCGCACCTCGAGCCAGAGCACGGTCCGCCACCGGTCAGCCCATGTCGTCGCGGGCGCCACCGAGATCGTCGCGTCCGGCCGGCCACGCTCCCACGGTGTGAGCAGCAACTGCCCCTGTATGCCCTCGGCCAGGCGCATCGCCGGAAGCAGCCCGACCGGCACCGCCATGACCATGGGCATCCACGGCGTGTCCGGGGAAATGAACAGCCACACACTGGCCACCGCGGCCGGACTGACGAGGTGCAGCCAGCGGCTGTACGTGGCCGGCCTGGCCAGCGGAGCGAGGAAGCGGTACATGTGACTCATCGTGCCAGTGCGGCTGCCGCGGCGGCTCCCCCGAGCGAGGGAGACGATCTACACCGGCGGGGGAGGCCGCGGCACGGGGGCGGCGGCCAGGCTGAGGACATGACCAGCATCGACGTCCATGAGCTCACCAAGGAATACGGCGCCACCCGCGCCGTGGACCACCTCACGTTCAGTGTGCGGCCAGGCCGGGTCACGGGCTTCCTCGGCCCGAACGGCGCGGGCAAGTCCACCACCATGCGGCTCGTCCTCGGACTGGACCGGCCCACCGGCGGCACGGCCACGATCGGCGGACAGGCGTACGCGGCCCTTGACAACCCGTTGCGCAAGGTCGGCGCCCTGCTCGACGCCCAGGCGGCCCACGGCTCGCGGACCGCGCGGCACCATCTGCTGGCGCTCAGCGCGAGCAACGGCATCCCTGACGCGAGGGTCGAGGAGGTTCTTGAGGACGCGGGCCTCGGCCACGTAGGAGGGAAGCGGATCAAGACCTTCTCGCTCGGTATGCGGCAGCGCCTCGGCATAGCCGCCGCCCTCCTCGGAGACCCGGAGGTGGTGATGCTGGACGAGCCGTCCAACGGGCTGGACCCCGAAGGCATTGTCTGGATACGTGAGCTGATGAAGCGGCTCGCACGGGAAGGCCGGACGGTCCTCGTCTCCAGCCATCTGATGAACGAGACCTCCTCCTTCGCCGACCACCTGGTGGTTCTCGGCAAGGGCCGGCTGCTGGCCGATCTGCCGATGCGGGAGTTCCTCGCTGCCCGCGGCAAGCCTCGCGTGCGGCTGCGAACCAGCGAGTCCGCGCGACTCCGGGACGTCCTGATCCGGAAGGGGCACGACCCGGTGCAGGGTGAGGACGGCCGCTGGACCGTCGACGGGGTCAGAGCGGAGGAAGTCGGCGCCATAGCCGCCTTCGAGGGTATCCCCATCCTCGAACTGCTCGACGAACAGCTCACCTTGGAGCAGGCATACCTCGATCTCACGGCTTCGGTGACCGAATTCGTGTCCGCCGGCGCTTCCCCGACCACTCGCCAGGAGGCGTGACCATGTCGACGACCGCAGTTCTCCGCTCCGAGTGGATCAAGATCCGATCAGTCCGGTCGGTCGCGGGCTCGCTGATGGCGGTCTTCCTTGCCACGCTGGCCGTCACGGTGCTCACCTCTGCCACCGTCGGACAGGCGGAGGCGGACAACGAGGATGCCGAGCTGGTCTTTGCAGCGTTCTACGCGCTGAACTTCGGCCAGATCGCGGCCATCAGTTTCGGGGCGACGGCTCTCTCGTCCGAGTATCTGAACGGTGCGCTGCGAATATCGCTCTCGGCCGTGCCCCGCAGGGGCCGCTTCTACCTCGCCAAGATGTCGGTGGTCGGAGGGCTCGCGCTCGTCGTGGGACTGGTAACCAGCTTCACCTCGTTCCTGGTGGGTCAGCTGTTCATGGGCGAGTACGCGATCGGTCTCGGGGAGCCGGGCGCTCTGCGCGCGGCTTTCGGCGGTGGCATTTACCTGGCCCTGATGGCGTTGTTCGCCGCGGGACTTGCGGCCCTGCTGCGCGGCGCGGTCGCGGTCCTGAGTCTGCTCATCCCCTTCATCCTCATCGTCTCCTTCGTGGTGGGCGACATCGCCGGGGGAGTGGCCCAGTATCTGCCGGACCGGGCGGGGCAGTTGGTACTGCACCAGAGTCCGGAGGGCAGCCTCGGACCGTGGACGGGGCTGGCCGTGACAGCGGTCTGGGCCGGGGTGGCGCTCCTGGCGGGCTGGTGGGCGGTGCGGAAGAGGGACGCGTAAGGGCACTTGCGCACAAGCGGTGAGGCACCTGGGATCACGGGGGTCTGGCTCCCATCCTGCAAGGCAGGGCGTCACTTGTCAGTGGCGGACGGTTTACTGACGGCATGACGACCGCACACCACCTTCGCCTCATCGATGGGATGCGCGCCCGGGACTTTCCCGCGGAGCGCACGCCATCGGGCTCGGGAGTCAGCGGGCCCGGCTACCACACGGCGTTCCTGCACGCCGACGACGAACACTGGGGGAGCGACGAGACGGCACGCCTGGAGCATCGGGCGCAGTGCCTCGCCGAGCACGACGCCTTGATCACGCTGCTCACCCTCCGCTGGGGCGAGCCGGAGCTGGTCAGCCTGTGGAGCGCGCAGGCACGGATGATGGCCGGGGAGGAGATGGCCGAAGCCTGGGCCGATCCGGTGGCAGGCTGCGAGTACCTCCAGCTCTGGCGGATCGAGGAGCGCTGGATCGCGATAGGGCTTCACCTGGAGGACGGCGGTCCGGGCTGCGAGCTGAGTGTGCTGGTGACGGTGATCGACCCACCCTGACCGTGGGCGACGGTTTGCTCCGGTCGACCGATCACTCAAGGGGGGCGTGGGGGTGGCTTCGGGAGCCCGGCCCAGCGGGACGCGGCGGGATCGGCGCGACGCCGCGCGCGGCGAGGGGGAGCAGCCGTGCGCTCCGAATCGGCCGGTTCAGCTGCCGCTCGGAGATGGGCTGTCGTTGAACGCCGCGGCGCGGAGGCGGGCGTATTCGTCGGCCATCGTCCCGACGGTCCAGTGGGCGTTCAGGCCGCTGGGGTTGGGGAGGGCCCAGACCCGCGCCCCGCCGATCCTCCGCTCCTGCGGACCGATCTGTGCGCGGCGCTCACCGAACGCCGTGCGGTAAGCGGTGACTCCGACGACGGCGAGCCACTGCGGTTCCAGGTGCGCCACCTTCGCTGCAAGGAGCTGACCGCCCTCGCGGAATTCGGCGGCGCTCAGTTCGTCCGCACGCGCGGTGGCTCGCGCCACGACATTGGTGATGCCCAGGCCGTAGCCCGGCAGCTCGCTCTGCTCCGAGGGTTTCAGTTGCCGGGGAGTGAAGCCCGACAGGTGGAGCACCGGCCAGAAGCGATTGCCCGGATGCGCGAAGTGGAAACCGGTGGCAGCGGTCATGAGGCTGGGATTGATCCCGCAGAACAGCACACGCAGACCGCCCACGGCCACATCGGGAACGATGCGGTCGCGGGCGGCCAGGAGTTCTTCGGGTGTCATCCGGTGTCGGTCGCGGCCGTCAGAGGATGGAGCCGGGGGTGTAGCCCGCGGCTTCCGGGTGCTGTTTGGTGATGTCCTCGATCCGGGAGATCACGGCGGTGACCTGGTCGCCGGCCGCACCCGTGAAGGACAGCTTGTCGGCCATCAGCGCGTCCAGCTGTGCGCGGTCCAGCGGGATGCGGTCGTCGGCGCCCAGCTTGTCCAGCAGCTCGTTGCGCTCCGCGCCCTGCTCCCGCATGGCGAGCGCCGAGGCGACCGCGTGCTCCTTGATCGCCTCGTGCGCGACCTCCCGGCCGACTCCGGCACGTACCGCACCCATGAGGACCTTGGTGGTGGCGAGGAACGGCAGGTAACGGTCCAGCTCACGCGCCACGACCGCGGGGAACGCCCCGAACTCGTCCAGCACCGTCAGGAACGTCTCGAGGAGGCCGTCGAACGCGAAGAACGCATCAGGCAGGGCCACCCGGCGGACCACGGAGCAGGACACGTCGCCCTCGTTCCACTGGTCACCCGCCAGCTCGCCCGTCATCGAGGCGTAACCGCGCAGGATCACCATCAGACCGTTGACACGCTCGCAGGAGCGGGTGTTCATCTTGTGCGGCATGGCGGACGAGCCGACCTGACCGGGCTTGAAGCCCTCGGTCACCATCTCGTGGCCGGCCATCAGCCGGACGGTCTTCGCTACGGACGAGGGTGCCGCGGCCAGCTGCACCAGCGCGGTCACGACGTCGTAGTCGAGCGAGCGGGGGTAGACCTGGCCGACGGAGGTGAATGCCTGGGCGAAGCCGAGGTGTCCGGCGATGCGCTGTTCCAGGTCAGCGAGCTTCGCGGCGTCGCCGCCGAGAAGGTCGAGCATGTCCTGCGCGGTGCCGACAGGGCCCTTGATGCCGCGCAGCGGGTAGCGGCCGAGGAGATCCTCCAGCCGTCCGTACGCCACCAGCATCTCGTCCGCGGCGGTCGCGAAACGCTTGCCGAGGGTCGTGGCCTGGGCAGCGACGTTGTGGGACCGGCCGGCGATGACCAGCTCGCGGTACTCGCCCGCCAGCTTGCCGAGCCGGGCCAGGACCGCCACCGTGCGGTCACGCATCAGTTCCAGCGAGAGCCGGATCTGGAGCTGCTCGACGTTCTCCGTGAGGTCGCGGGACGTCATGCCCTTGTGGACCTGCTCGTGGCCGGCGAGAGCGTTGAACTCCTCGATCCGGGCCTTCACGTCGTGCCGGGTGATCTTTTCGCGCTCGGCGATCGAGGCCAGGTCGACCTGGTCGAGTACACGTTCGTAATCGGCGAGGGCGGCGTCAGGCACCTCGATCCCGAGGTCCTTCTGAGCGCGCAGCACCGCCAGCCACAGCTGACGCTCCAGCTTCACCTTCTGCTCGGGGGACCAGAGGACAGCCAGCTCCGTGGAGGCGTAGCGGCCGGCCAGGACATTGGGGATGCGAGGCTTCGCAGACACAGCAGTCACGTGTCCAGAGCTTACCTGTCATCTTCAGCGGCTCGTGAGCGTCCATGGAGTCCATAAGGTCCAGGTCAGAGACTCCTGGGCCACAATCCCTCACACAGCGTGTGAGACATGGGTGAGGCGGAGGGCCCCGCCGGTGGTTCCGGTACCACCGGGACCTTTGGACAGAACCCTTCCGATCAAGTGAGCCGGACCCGCGCAAGTCCGAAGCCCGCTTGCCGAGCCTGGTGTGCCGGCCACAGCGAGCGCCCGGCCGGCTGCCGGGTCGCTCGCCGTGGCCCGTGGCCGTGCACCGGTGACCGGTCAGGCCGTGTGGAGGGTCAGGCCGTACCTGCCGAGGATCTCGTTGACGGGTTGGAACCACGTCTCGCCGCCGGAGGAGCAGTTGCCCCAGCCGCCGGAGGTGACGCCCTGGGCCTGGTCACCGCTGATGAACGCGCCGCCGGAGTCGCCGCCCTCCGCGCAGACGCTGGTCTTCGTCATCTGGTGGACGGCGCCCTGGCTGTAGTTGACGGTCTCGTTCTTGGCCAGGACGGTGCCGCAGTGCCAGTGCGTCGTGGAGCCCGAGCGGCAGATCGAGGCACCGACCGGGGCCTCGGCAGAGCCGCGTACCAGCCGGTCCGAGGTGGTGCCCCAGCCGAGGACGACCGGTACGGTCCACCAGCCGCTGTGGATGCTCACGTACGCGTAGTCGTCGCCGGGGAACGAAGAGCCCTGGAACGTGCCCATGGCGGACCCGTCCCAGCCGCGCACCGCCGCCCCGGCCCTCCCGCAGTGACCGGCTGTCACGTAGCCGCCATGCACGGAGAAGCCGATCGAGCAGCGGACGTTGCCGGTGTAGTACGGGTCGCCGCCGACGGTGCCCGCAGCGTACGTACGGGGCGCCGCGGCCGTTTCGGCGACGGCGACGGGTCCGTTCCCGCGGGCCTCCTCGACGAAGGCGCGAACGCCGGGTGCGTTCCGCTCGGCACGCACGACCGTGACGACGACGCTGTTGGCCTCGGGGTCGACGTGCCAGCCGGCCACGCCTGCGGGCGCGGAGAGCGCGTCCAGCCGGGACTTGACACGGTCCAGCGCGGCGGCGCTGTGGCGGACGATCCGGGTATCGGCCCCCAGGGCGCGTACGTCGGCCTCCTCGGTGCGGTCGGTGAGGGCGACGACGAGCCGTCCCGTGGCCGGTTCGAACCATGATCCGCCGTATGCTCCGCCCGCGGTCTGCCGGGCCGCCTGCTCGACGGCTGCGGCCGCCTTCTCGGCGCGGAGCCGCTCCTTCGCCTGCGGCGCGGTCAGTCCGAGGTCCTGGCCCATGGCTTCGAGCAGTCCCGCCGAGGCCGTGGGCGGGGCAGCGACGGGGGTGGCGTGGGCGGCTCCGGCATGGGCACCGCCGAGTCCGACGGTCAGTAACAGGGCCGCGGCGGCGGCGCGCAGGGGGGTCGTGCGATTCACGAGGCCTCCAGAGGTGGGGGATGGAACGCGTTGAGAGCGCTCTCAGGTAAGCGCCGGGAGTCACGCTAGCGGCGATATAATGTCAGGTCCATACCAAGGGTCGGCCGCGCGGCTGGTCGCCCCGGGCGAGACCCGCGTCATGGAGGTGGGGACCATGGCCCCTGGCCCGCAGATCTACACCGCCAACCACCTCGACGGCTCGCTCACCTCGCCGTGTCGGCTGGGGTGCGGCTGAGGGTTGGGTAGAAACGCAGAAGTGCCTTCCTGAGCTGGGACGATGAACCTCGTTCAGGGGTTCCGACGTCGCCTGAGGAAGGCACCTTCTCCGGCCCTGACCCAGGCCGGATCGTCACCGGTCTCGCATCTCGCAGCGACGCTCGCCGAAGGTAGCGAGGCGATCGCGGTTCCGGCCGTTCTGCGGGACCAGCGCGAGGTGTTCGGCCCCGGTAGACTCCCGCGCGACCGACCACCGCAGCTGACAAGACAGCAGAACACCCGTGAACTCCACGTTGATCCGCTTGATCGAGCCCTCCGACGGTCCCGCACTCGCCGGCCTGCTCTCCCGGGACAAGCAGGCGTATGCGCGCTGGCTGCCCGCGAGGCCCACAGAGTTCTACACACCCGACGGGCAAGCCTCGGTCATCGAATCCCTTCTGGCCTCCCATGCCGAGGGACTCGCGTGGCCCGGCGTCGTGGTTTCCGACGAGACCGTCATCGGGCAAGTCACCATCAGCTCGATCCTGCGCGGCCCGTTCCAGAAGGGATTCCTCGGCTACTGGGTCTCGTCTCTCCACCAGGGACTCGGGCACACGAGCCGTGCCGTCGGCCTCGCGGTGCGGGTCGCCGAAGACGAGCTGAACCTGCATCGACTGGAGGCGCACACCCAACTGGAGAACCTCGCGTCTCAGGCGATCCTCCGCAAGCACGGATTCAGTTCCTGGGGCATCGCCCATGAGCACTTCTACGCCGACGGCGCATGGCGCGATGAAGTGTTCTGGGAAAGGAAACTGACCGGCAGGCCCGCCTCCTAGCCTCGCCGTTTCGGTGGCGAGGCGGTCCGCGGCATTCGTCGGCCCGACGCGGAGGTCAGCTGAGCGGCGGCTCGAACGGCAGCAGCTCGGCACGCTTGGGCGGGCGTCCGTCGCCGGACGACCGGCCGGTCAGCCGACGCCCGATCCACGGCGCCAGATGCTGCCGGGCGAACCGTACGTCGTCGACCCGCCGAACCGCCCAACGCGGCGGTATGGTCGCCGGCATCGGCGTACGCCAGTCCTGCTCCGCGGGCAGCCCCAGGGCCTGCCACACCGCCTCGGCCACCCTGCGATGGCCATCCGCCGTGAGGTGCAGCCTGTCGACGTCCCACATCCGCGGGTCACCCAGGGACGCCGCGCCGTACAGATCGACCACCAGCGCACCGTGCCGGCCGGCCAGGTCGTCGATCAGGGAGAACAGCTCCTCCATCCGCGGCCGGAAGCGTTCCATCACCGGGCCGTTGCGCCCCGGGCTGCGCATCAGTACCAACTGTCCGCACGAGGGCGCGAGACGTTCCACGGCCTCCTCCAGCCGTGCCCGCACCATGCCCATGTCGCACTTCGGACGCAGGGTGTCGTTGAGCCCGCCCACGAGCGTGACCACGTCCGCCCGCATGGCAGCGGCGACATCGACCTGCTCGTCGACGATCTGGCCGATCAGCTTTCCGCGCACGGCGAGATTGGCGTACCGGAATCCGGGGGTGCGGGCCGCGAGGCGGGAGGCCAGGACATCGGCCCAGCCCCGGTACGAGCCGTCGGGGAGCAGGTCCGACATGCCCTCGGTGAAGGAGTCGCCGACCGCGACGTAACTGGTGTAGGAGGCATTCATTTCCATGGCCCTGCGATCGTACCGCGCGGATTCCGCCGCGACCCGCGCCGGAATCCGCCCCCGTCCTTGGCAGGCAGGGGGCGGTGGATCGCGCCTGCCTGCCGAGCGTGGGCGAGCGGGAGAGGCCGGCCTCAGCGCGTCTGCGGCCGGCCCACCAGCTCACGCAGCACGTCCTCCATCGTGACGAGCCCGGCCAGCCGGTCGTTCTCGTCGACGACGACGGCCAGGTGCGTACGACTGCGCCGCAGCGCGGTCAGTACGTCGTCGAGCGGAGCGGACTCCCGTACCCGGGCGATCGGGCGCATCGCCGTCACCGGGAACGGGACGTTGCGCGGCGTCGCGTCCAGTGCGTCCTTCACATGCAGATAGCCCAGGATCCGCGCCTCGCTGTCCATGACGGGGAAGCGCGAGAACCCGGTTTCCGAGGAGAGCCTTTCCAGTTCCTCGGGCGTCGTCCCGACCCGGGTGGACACCACCCGGTCCACCGGAAGGACGACGTCGCGGACCGGTCGGCGGCCCAGCTCCAGCGCATGCCGAAGCCTTTCCGCCGAACGGTCGTCGACCAGGCCGGCGTCCCCGGCGTCCTTCACCAGCCGGGCCAGCTCGTCGTCGGAGAAGGTCGCGGACACCTCGTCCCTCGTCTCCACCCGCAGCAGCTTGAGCAGCACGTTCGCGAAGGCGTTGATGGTGAAGATCACCGGGCGCAGCCCCCGGGAGAGTGCCACCAGCGGAGGACCGAGCAGCAGCGCGCTGCGGGCCGGCTCGGCGAGCGCGATGTTCTTGGGCACCATCTCGCCCAGCAGCATGTGCAGATACGTCGCCACGGACAGGGCGATCACGAAGGACAGCGGATGCACGAGCCCGTGCGGCACACCCACCGCGTCGAAGACCGGCTCCAGCAGATGCGCGATGGCGGGTTCGGCGACGATGCCCAGCACCAGGGTGCACAGCGTGATGCCCAGCTGCGCCGCCGCGAGCAGCGCCGACACGTTCTCGAGGCCCCAGATGACGCTGTGCGCGCGCCGGTTGCCCGCTTCGGCCTCGGGCTCGATCTGGCTGCGGCGTACGGAGATCATCGCGAACTCCGCGCCGACGAAGAAGGCGTTGACGACCAGGGTCAGCAGGCCGATGAAGAGCTGGACGGCGGTCATCGTTCGTTCTCCGTCAGCTCGTGGGAGCCGGCAAGCGGCGCGTGCAGGAGCGCCCGCGCGGCGCGGCGCCCGGAGGCGTCCACCACGTCGATGCGCCAACCGGTCAGATCGACGGTGTCACCCACCACCGGAATGCGTCCCATCTCGGCGGCGATCAGCCCGGCGAGGGTCTCGTACGGCCCCTCCGGCACGCGCAGCCCGATGGTCCTGAGCTGGTCCGTGCGGGCCGCGCCGTCCGCGGACCAGAGCGTGCGTCCGTGGGCGTCCTCGCCGGCCGGGGCGAGGTCCGGAGTCTCGTGCGGGTCGTGCTCGTCGCGGACCTCCCCGACGACCTCCTCGACGATGTCCTCCAGCGTGACGACGCCCGCCGTGCCGCCGTACTCGTCGATGACGACGGCCATGGCCAGCTTGCCGGACAGCCGGTCGAGCAGCCGGTCCACGGTGAGCGTCTCCGGTACGAGCAGTGGCTCGCGCAGCATGTCCGAGACCCTCTTGCGGGACCTTTCGCCGGCGGGGATCGCCAGGACGTCCTTGATGTGCGCGACGCCGACGACCGAGTCCAGGTTGCCCCGGTAGACGGGGAAGCGGGAGAGCCCGGTCGCACGCGTCGCGTTCGCGACGTCCTCGGCGGTGGCCTGCACCTCCAGCGCGGTCACCTGGACGCGCGGGGTCATCACGTTCTCGGCGGTGAGCTCCGCCAGATTGAGGGTGCGTACGAAGAGTTCGGCGGTGTCCGCCTCCAGCGCGCCCTCCTTCGCGGAGTGCCGCGCCAGCGCCACCAGCTCCTGGGGGCTGCGGGCCGAGGCGAGCTCCTCGGCCGGTTCGAGGCCGAAGCGGCGCACGATGCGGTTGGCGGTGTTGTTGAGGTGGCTGATGAACGGACGGAAGACCGCGGTGAACACCCGCTGCGGGGTGGCCACCCGCCTCGCCACCGCCAGGGGCGAGGAGATCGCCCAGTTCTTCGGGACGAGTTCACCGACCACCATCAGGACCACGGTCGACAGGGCGGTGCCGAGCACCAGAGCCACCGAGGACGCGACACCGGGGGAGGCGCCCAGCGCCTCCAGTGGCCCGCGGATGAGTTTGGCGATGGAGGGTTCGGCGAGCATGCCGACCACGAGATTGGTGACGGTGATGCCGAGCTGCGCGCCGGAGAGCTGGAACGTGAGGCTGCGTACGGCCTTGAGGGCGCTCGCCGCCCCCCGGTCCCCTCGGTCGACGGCTCGTTCGAGCTCGCCGCGCTCGACCGTGGTCAGCGAGAACTCCGCCGCGACGAAGGCGCCGCACGCGAGCGAGAGCAGTACCGCCACGAGGAGCAGAAGCACTTCGGTCATCGGTTCACCTCCGTCCCATGATCGGGCAGGGGCAGGAGGATCGCGCGAGGGACGCGATGTCGGCTACTGGGAGGCTCGCCCATGGGCGGACGCTCACACCTTTCGTGGGGTCGATCGGATGACAGGACATCGTAAAGGCCGCCGGGACGGCCCGCACGCCGACTGCTCGGGCCCGGGCCGCGAACAGGTGCGCCGTGCGTGTCGCTCCGGCCATGGTCTCAACCGGTGAGGTGCTTCACCCAGCGGCTCCACTGGGGCTCAGGCGTGTACCCCGCGGCGCGCCAGGCATGCTGCGCGAGGTCGTTGTGGTCGAGGACCATGGCGTCACCCCGTCGCCCGCCCAGTTCGGCGAAACGTTCCTCCGCCGCTGCCAGAAGGGCGGCGCCGATGCCACGACGGCGCTGTCCGGGATGGACCGCGAGCCGGTACAGATGGCACCGCCAGCCGTCGAAGCCCGCGATGACAGTGCCGGCGAGGACGCCGTCCAGCTCCGCGAGGATCAGGGCGCCGGGATCGCGGGCGACCAGCCGCCGGATGCCGTCCTGGTCGTCACTGATGCTCGTGCCTTCCGCGGCCACCTTCCAGAAGGCGAGGACATCGTCCAGGTCGGAGGCTTCGGCGGCGCGAATCGCAAGATCATTCATAGCGGCCATCCCATCACCGGCCGGGCGGGGCCGTCGACAGGATTCCGGGTGATGGGCAAGCCGCACTGCCGCGCGGACCCCGTGCCTCCGCCGCGCGGACCCCGTGCCTCCGCCGGGCGGACCCCGTGCCTCCGCCGGGTTTCCGGCGCCCTTTCGCGCAGCCCGTGCCACCGGACCCGACGTGCATCCGTGGACCGGTGCTCCGTACACCCGTGTACGGAGCACGGCACGGCTGCCCTTGCTGGCGCTAGCAGGGCGCGCTAGCGTGATGAGGTGCCCAAGACTCAGCTGAACGTTCGAGTGGACGAGGCCACCGCCGAGGCCGCGCGACAGCGCGCGCTGCAGAGGGGGATGAGCGTGAACCGCTATATCGAGGAGCTGGTGAAGCAGGACGCGGGCGAAGTGGGACACACCTTCGTCGAAGCCGCGGCCGACTTCATGAAGCAGTACGAGTCGGTCTTCGCGGAGGAGTTCGGCGCGGAGGGCGAACGAGCCCGTTGAACGTCAAGATCGACCTCTCCTGGCTGCTGATGGTCGCCGAACACAGGACGCCCGGTGATCCGCAGGTCGTCGACTGGGGCGCACTGGTCGCCGCGGTGAGCCGTCATGAGGCGGAGATCTTCGGCAGCCCCGTCTACAGCGACCCGCACACCCGGGCCGCCGCCCTGCTGCAGCTTCTGCTCCATGTGCCCGCGCTCGAACACTCCAACGCGATGTTCGCGTCGGCCGTCGCCTACGGCTATCTCGTCGCCTCGGGACTGAAGGTCATCACCTCGCCCGAACAGGTGCGTGACCTGGCCAGGCTGGTCACGGTGGGAAAGGCGGACGTCCGGGCCATCGCCGACGAGCTGCGCCAGTGGAGCGTGTGACCCCGTACGCCGTGTCCCTCGGGCCTACGGAGACCGGCCTCGGCGGCGGAAAACGGTCACACATGCGCAAGATCGCCGGAAGGCCCCCTTCCGGGCACACGCGCGGCTAATGTCCCGAGCATGACACGCATCGCGCGCCTGAGAAGCATCGGACGAACCAGACAGATGACGATCACCCTCGTCGGCGCGGCGGCCGCCGTGATCCTCGGAGTGAGCGGGGCCATCGCCGCCGGGGCCCCGGACGACGGAGGTACGGACCCGGGCGGTACGACGGTGGGCGTGACGAGCGGTCCGGGCGGCGAGCCGGCCTCCGAGCCCACCGAGACTCCGGCACCCAGCCCCGGCGGCACGGACGGCGGCGGCACGGACGGCGGCACTACGGGTGGCGGCAGTACGGACGGCGGAGGGACCGTCGGCGGTTCCGGCAGTTCCGGTGGCGGAGAGCCGACCGGCTACCCGGACCCTTCGGGCTACCCCAGCCCGAGTGGCTCCGGCGCACCCTCCCCGACACCCCCGGCCGATCTCGCCGAACTGACCGAGCGCATCGGTGAACTCGAGGCGAAGGTCGACCAGTTGCCCACGAAGCAGGAACTGGCCGACGCGCTGCGCGCCTTCGCCGACCAGCTGGACGACGGCGGTCAGGGCGAGGGCTGAGGCGTCAGTCGTCCGAGAACGGCCGGCGTGCCACGCCCAGGACGCAGGGGGAGGAGGGGAGTTGCATCCCCTTCTCCGGAATCCGCAGCCTGCGGTACGTACCCAGCTCGAAGCCGGCCGCCTCGACAGCGGCGAGCGTGTCCCGTGCCGTGTGGCATCCGCCGAAGAGCAGCGGCCAGACCGTACGGTCCACCACCCGCTGCGTCGCCGCCAGGCCACGGCCCGGGGCGAGCCCGTGCTCGAAGAAGCGCAGCTCGCCCCCGGGCCGCAGGACCCGCCTGATCTCGGCGAGGGCACGCGGCAGATTGCGTACGGTGCACAGGACGAGGGAGGCCACGGCCGCGTCGAAGGCTTCGCTCTTCACCGGCAGCGCCTCGGCGGTGCCGGGCACCACGTCCACCGGGACCTCCGCCCGCAGCGCCGCGCCGACCGCCAGTTGCCGCAGGCTCCGTTCCGGCTCGATCGCCACCACCTCGGACACGGCTGCCGGGTAGTGCGCGAAGTTCAGGCCGTTGCCCGCGCCGATCTCGATCACCCGCCCCGACAGGCCGGTCAGCAGCTCGGTGCGGTAGGCGGCGACCCCGCCCCGGTCGTCGGCGGCCACACTCAGGCGGGCGTAGAACCGGGCGAAGACGGGATGGTGCACCGCGTCCCGTGGGATCTTCGTGCTGCGCAGCTGCATGACGGCCTCCTCAGGGAAACACGTACGGCTCCTTCGATTCTCCCCCGTACACGCCGTCTTCTCCCTCGTACGGGCCCGCTCAGCCGGTCATCACGGCGTCCGGTGTCCGCCGAGCTCCGCGGTCAGCCAACTCGCCGCGCGCACACGGAAGTCCCGTGGCGCCAGCGATCCCGCGCCGGCCGGTACCACACCCAGCAGCGGTGCGCCCGCGGCGACCGGAAGGTCGTCGATGTTGCACAGGGCGGCCAGATCCGGTTCGGCCGGCATGCTGCCCACCACCACACCCAGGCACTCCAGGCCCCGGGTCCGCAGCGCTTCCGAGGTCAGCGTGGTGGCATTGAGTGTCCCGAGCCCCGCGGGCGCCACCACGAGAACGGGCGCGCCCAGCAGTCGTGCCACGTCCGCGAGCGTGGAGCCCTCGTCGTCGAACCGTACGAGCAGACCGCCCGCTCCCTCGATCAGCACCAGATCGTGGCCGGCCGCCAGTTTCCCGGCCGCCTCGGCGACCTCGTACGGACGCACCGGTGCGAGACCGGCCCTGCGCGCGGCCGTCGCCGGGGCCAACGGGTCGGGGAAACGGGCCAGTTCGACCGGGGTGACGTGATCGCCCGCGAGCCGCACCACCTCGGCCGCGTCCCCGGGCTCGCCGGGGGCCAGGCCGGTCTGGGCGGGCTTGAGCACGGCGACCCTGCGGTCCCGCGCCGCCGCTGCCACGGCCGCGGTCACCACCGTCTTGCCGATCTCGGTGCCCGTCCCGGTCACCACCAGAATCGTCATCTCAGCCCTCCCGCGCCGCGGCGCACACGGCGCGACAGATCCGCGCCACATCGTCATCACCGGTCACATAGGGCGGCATGGTGTAGATGAGGTCGCGGAACGGCCGCAGCCAGACCCCTTCCCGTACCGCCGCCCGGGTCGCGGCGTCCATGTCCACGTCGTGATCGAGCTGTACGACGCCGATGGCGCCCAGCACCCGGACGTCGCGGACGCCGGGCAGTGCGGCCGCCTCGGCGAGACCGGCCCGCAGACCGGCGCCGATCCGCTTGACCTCCTGCTCCCAGTCCTGGCCCAGCAGCAGATCGATCGAGGCGCACGCCACCGACGCGGCGAGCGGATTGCCCATGAACGTCGGACCGTGCGCGAGCACGGGCACCTCGCCCCTGGAAATGCCCTCGGCCACCCGGGACGTGCACAGCGTCGCCGCCATGGTCAGATAGCCGCCGGTCAGTGCCTTGCCGACGCACATGACGTCCGGCGAGACACCGGCATGCCCGGCCGCGAACAGCTTGCCCGTACGCCCGAAACCCGTGGCGATCTCGTCGAACACCAGCAGCACGTCGTGCGCGTCGCACGCCTCCCGCAGCACCCGCAGATACGCGGGGGAGTGGAACCGCATGCCCCCGGCGCCCTGTACCACCGGCTCCACGATCACGGCGGCCAGTTCGTGGGCATGGTCCGCGATCAGCTCGCGCAGATGCGTGACGTAGGCGTCGTCCGGCTCGGCGTCGAAACCGTCCGGCGGCGGGTCGGCGAAGACCTGCCGGGGCAGCGCACCCGACCACAGCTCATGCATCCCGCCCTCGGGATCGCACACCGACATCGGCTGCCAGGTGTCCCCGTGGTAGCCGCCGCGCCAGGTCAGCAGCCGCCGCTTGGCCGGTTGTCCGGCCGAGCGCCAGTACTGCAGGCACATCTTCACGGCCACCTCGACCGAGACCGAACCGGAGTCGGCGAGGAACACGTGCCGCAACGGCTCCGGGGTGATCTCCACCAGCCGGGTCGCCAGCCGCACGGCGGGCTCATGGGTGAGCCCGCCGAACATCACATGACTCATCCGGTCCAGCTGACCGCGCGCCGCCTCGTTGAGGACCGGGTGGTTGTAACCGTGCACCGCGGACCACCAGGACGACATGCCGTCCACCAACTCGCGCTGCCCATGGGTCTCTTCGGCGAGCCGGAGCCGTACCCCGGACGCGGACTCGACGACCAGCGGTTCCTGCCGGCCCGGCATCGGGCCGTAGGGGTGCCAGACATGGGCCCGGTCCAGGGCGCGCAGGGCGGCGGGGGAGAGGGGCTCAGGCATTGGGCGCGAGGTCCGTACCGGCGCCGCGGCGGCGGACCGCCACCAGGTCCGCGCGCGCTGCCGGTACCTCGCGGGCCTCCCCGGCCGGCTCGTCGGCCGTCTCGCCACAGGGCGCGCAGCCCCCTTCGTGCGAGCCGCAGCCACCGCCTGCCGACGCGCGGTGCTCAGGCAGCGTCGTCGTACCCGCGCCCTCCACCTCGAAACCGGCGTCCGCGATCATGTCCAGGTCGGTCTGGCCGGCCTGTCCCTCACTGGTCAGGTAGTCACCCAGGAAGATCGAGTTGACCAGGTTGAGGGCGAGCGGCTGCATCGACCGCAGGTGGACCTCGCGCCCGCCCGCGAGCCGCACCTCGACATCCGGGCACACGAACCGGACCATCGCGAGAATGCGCAGGCAGCGCTGAGGGGTGAGGTTCCACTCCTTCGCGAGCGGGGTGCCCTCGAACGGGATGAGGAAGTTGACCGGTACCGAGTCCGGGTCCAGCTCACGCAGCGAGAAGACGACGTCGACGAGGTCCTCGTCGCTCTCACCCATGCCGGCGATCAGCCCGGAGCAGGCGGACAGCCCGGCGGCCTGCGCCTGGTGCACGGTCTCCACCCGGTCCGCGTAGGTGTGCGTGGTGGTGATCTCGCCGTACGTCCCCTCGGACGTGTTGAGATTGTGGTTGTACGCGTCGGCGCCCGCCGAGCGCAGCCGCTCGGCCTGTCCGTCCGAGAGCAGACCGAGGCAGGCGCACACCTCGACGCCCTCGTTCTGGTCCTTGATCGCCTCGATGGTCTGCGACACCCGGTCGACATCGCGGTCCGTGGGACCGCGGCCGCTCGCCACCAGGCAGACACGCTTCGCGCCGCCCGCCACCCCGGCGGCCGCCGCCCTGGACGCCTCGTCCGGCTTCAGCCAGGTGTACTTGAGGATCTCCGCCTTCGACCCGAGCCGCTGCGAACAGTACGAGCAGTCCTCGGGGCAGAGCCCGGACTTGAGGTTGACCAGATAGTTCAGTTTCACGCGTCGCCCGAACCACTGCCGGCGTACCCGGCCCGCGGCGGCCACCACGTCGAGCAGTTCGTCGTCGGAGGTCGCCAGCACGGCGAGCGCTTCTTCTCGGGTCGGCAGTTCGCGCCGCAGCCCCTTGTCCACCAGCGTGTTCAGCAGGTCCATGGCGATGATCCTGACGTACGGCACGGGCATCGGCCAAGGAGGAACCAGACAGAAGAGGTGGTCAAGGGTGTGGGTATTGCCACACCCTGACCCGCTGCGCCCGCGGCTAGGGTCTGTGAGCTGCCTACAAAAGGGACCACTCCATGTCCTTCGCCCCGTTCGACTGGATCGACGACGAGGCCCGCCGCCGTGCGGCTGCCGGACTCGTCCGCACGCTGCGGCCGCGTCCCGCCGAGACGGAACTGCTGGATCTCGCGAGCAACGACTATCTGGGTCTCACCCGGCACCCGGAGGTCACCGCCGCGGCCGCCGACGCGGCACGCCGATGGGGTGCGGGGGCCACCGGATCGCGACTCGTCACCGGCACCACGACCCTGCACGCCGCACTCGAACGCGAACTGGCCGCGTTCTGCGGCTTCGAGGCGGCCCTGGTGTTCTCCTCCGGCTACGCGGCCAACCTCGCCGCCCTCACCGCGCTCTCCGGACACGGCTCGCTGATCGTCTCCGACGCGGGCAACCACGCCTCGATCGTCGACGGGTGCAGGCTCTCCCGGGCCGCGACGGCCGTGGTGCCGCACGCGGAGCCCGACGCCGTACGCAAGGCCCTGCACGCGCACGACGGGCGGGCGCTGGCGGTGACCGACTCGGTCTTCTCGGTGGACGGCGACGCCGCTCCGCTGACGGGGCTCGCCGAGGTGTGCCGGACCGAGGGCGCCGCACTGCTGGTCGACGACGCGCACGGGCTGGGCGTCCTCGGGGAAGGCGGACGCGGGGCGCTCGCCGCCGTCGGGCTCGCGGGCGGCGAGGGAATCGTCGCCACGCTCACCCTGTCCAAATCCCTGGGAAGTCAGGGCGGGGCGGTCCTCGGGCCGGCCCGGGTCATCGAGCACCTGGTCAACACGGCCCGCACGTTCATCTTCGACACAGGACTCGCCCCGGCGGCCGCCGGCGGAGCCCTGGGCGCACTGGACCTGTTGAGGCGCGAACCGGATAGGGCCGGCCGGGCCCGCGCGGTGGCCACGGCTCTGTACGAACGGCTGACCGCGGCCGGGCTCACGGCGGCCCGCCCCGACGCCGCGGTGGTCGCCGTCAGGGCACCGTCCGCGGACACGGCGGTGCGCTGGGCGGCCGACTGCCGGGCGGCCGGAATCGTGGTGGGCTGCTTCCGGCCGCCGTCGGTCCCGGACGGGATCTCGCGGTTGCGGCTGACCGCGCGGGCCGATCTGACGCCGGAGCAGATCTCGGCCGCGGTGGCCACGATCGTACGGACCGCTCCCGAAGGGGCATCGGCTCAGGCCGGCTGAGGGCGAAAGACCCCTCTCAGCCGTCACGGGGGCGGATGCGCCCGCGCCCCGCACACAGTCTTCCGAGGCAGAGTTCACCGCTTCGGGCGACAGATCTATGCGTATCTTGGTGCACCGTCGTTACAGAGGGCAGCATCAGTGTCAATCTGGCGCGAAGCACAACCCCGGCCGATCTCGGGTCGGCCGGGCCGGGAAGGGACGGCGCCGCCATGGCAGACCAGCAAGAAGCATCCCTCACTCTGCCGAGCGATCCGGTCTCGGTCTCCTCGGCGCGCAGATACGTGGCCCGGGTACTCACCGAGTGGGGCCTCCCGGACGACGCCGAGATCGCCGACAGCATCCGTCTGATCGTGTCCGAACTGGCCACCAACGCCGTGCAGCACACCCTCGGCCAGTCGCCCACATTCACCGTGGACCTGCGGCTCGACCGGGACGAGGAGCTGTACCTGGGGGTGACGGACAGTCACCCCCGCTGGCCCCGGCGCCTGCCCGCGGCCGTCCAGCAGGACAACGGGCGCGGCATGGTCATCATCCGCTGTCTGGCCAAGGAGTGCGGTGGGCGGCTCACAGTCAGCCCCACGGCCGAGGGGGGCAAGACGGTCTCGATCGCGCTCCCGTGGACCGTCCCGGTGCAGAGCTGACCTGGGAGGAAACGGTCCGTCACTGTGCCGTGGCCGCCCGTCCGAAGCCGCTGCGGAGCAGCGCCGTCAGCGTCGCGGCCGCCATGGTCGCCCGGTCACCGCGATGCACCACCGAAATGGTCCGCCGGAACGCGGCGGGGTCGAGCCGGCGCACCGCGAGCGGGGTCGGCGACATCGCGGCGACCATCTCCGGCACCACGGCGGCCCCGAGCCCCGCGCTGACCAGCGCGCACACCAGCGCGTAGCCGGGGGACTCGCAGACCACGGCCGGCGTCGCCCCTGCCTCGGCCAGGGCGCTCTCCACGCCGCGCCGGGGCGGATGCGTCGGCGCGCTGCTGATCAGGGGGCGTCCGGCGAGCTCCGTGACCGGCAGTCGCCCCGTCCCCTCCGTGAGGACCTGCCCGACTGCGGTGATCAGGACCAGTTCCTCGACCAGCAGCGGTTCGACGACAACCCCCGCGGGCGGCGGATCGGCGATCGCCGGTTCGTACGCGTGGGTCAGCGCGAGATCCACCGCTCCGGAGGCCACGGCGGCGACCCCGTTCGGGGGTTCCAGATCGGTGACGGTCAGCTCGACGTCAGGATGGGCTCGCCGGAACGCGCTCAGGACCGGGGGCAGCAGATGAATGCCGGCCGTGGTGAAGGTGGCGACCCTCAGCCGGCCGCCGGACAGCCCGGCGAGCCGCGCCAGCTCGTGGCGGGCCTGGTCCATCTCGTCCAGCACCCTCCGGGCACGTCCGGCCAGCAGTTCACCGGCCGCCGTGAGCCGCGCGCCGCGGTGGTGGCGCACCAACAGCTCCGCACCGGCCTCCCGCTCCAGTTTGGCCAGCTGCTGGGAGAGTGCAGGGGCCGTGTAGCCCAGCCGTGCCGCAGCACGCGTGATCGAACCGGCCTCGGCGACCGCCACCAGTGCCGCCAGGCGCGTCGGGTCGTACATTAAGCGTTCCTTTTGGCAGACCCAGAAGATTGCAAGTACACGCTAAAGGGCCGACCGGTCCATGGTGTACCCATGGATGCACAACTGCTGGCCTTCACCGGAGTGGCCGCGGGCATGGTGGCGCTGCCGGGCGCCGACTTCACCGTGGTCGTACGCAACGCCCTGGCCTCACGCCGGGCCGGGGTGGCCACCGCGCTGGGCGTCGCCGGGGGACTGCTGGTGCACACCGCGCTCGCCGTGGCGGGCCTCGCCGCGGTGCTGGTGACGATGCCCGTGCTCTTCCGCACCGTCCAGCTGCTCGGCGGCGCGTACGTGCTCTACCTCGGACTGAGCGCGCTGTACGCGATACGGCGGCGCCCGGCGAGGGCCGGGACGGATCAGGACTCGGCGCCGTTGCGGGCACCCGAAGCACCCGAAGCACTCGGACGCTCGCTGCGTCAGGGGTTCCTGACCAATGCCCTGAACCCCAAGGCGCCCGTCCTCTTCCTCAGCCTGCTGCCCCAGTTCGTGCCGGAGGGGCACCCGCCCCTGCCGAGGACGCTGCTGCTCGCCGCCGTTGTCGTGCTGCTGGCGCTCATCTGGTTCCCGGCCGTGGCCCTGCTCGTGGACCGGCTCGGTAGGTGGCTGCGCCGGCCGCGTACCGCCCGGGCGATCGAGGGCGGCAGCGGCGCGGCGCTCACGGCGCTGGGGCTCGTGCTGGTCGGTGGGTCCCTGCTGCACTGAGACAGCAGGGGCGCTGGTCAGCGCACCCGCCCGTACCAGACGCTCTTGGACCAGATCCGCTCCAGGCGCACGACGGAGCCGGACTTCGGGGAGTGCCAGATCCGACCGCGACCGGCGTAGATGCCCACGTGGTAGACGCTGCGGCCGGAATGGAAGAAGACCAGATCGCCGCGCTGCCGCTGCGACGAGGAGATGTGGCGGGTCTTGTTGTACTGCTGCTGCGCCGTGCGAGGAAGCTTCTTGCCCACCCTCTTGAACGAATACAGCGTCAGCCCCGAACAGTCGAACCGGCGGGGGCCGGCGGCGCCGTACCCGTAGGGCGCCCCCTGCTTCGAGGCGGCGATATTGAGCGCCTTCGTCGCATGGGTGGCGGCCTCGGCATCGTTCACGATGCCCGGGGCCAGCATGGTGGTGCCGATGGCGAGCGTGAGTACCGAGGCCGTACCGGCCCGGGCGAGAAGTGACGGGACATGAACCTGCGCAGACATGCGCAACCCTTCGTCAGCCGCCTGTGAAGGATGACCTGTCGGGTTCGGGCTGGCGAAGTTGCCCGGCCGCACTTGGCGGCTTCACCCCGAGGGACGGCCGGTCTCCCGGTCGGCCCATTGTGCTCGGGTCCTCCACTCCTGCCGATCCACTCCTGTCGACCAGTCGTCCGGACAGCGGCAGGACTCGGCGTCCGCCCGGACCGCCCCGCCGCGGTGGCGGGGGCTTGTCGTCCCAGGGATCTTGACTCACCCGGCGCCTGTTTTCCGAGCTGAAACGGTGTTATGTGAGGCTCATCACGACTGATCCATTCAGGTGGACAGGGGGGATTTGAGTCAGGCGACGCACGTCCCGACCGGCCTCGCACCAGCGGCGGAGCGCTGAATTCCGCTCACAGTCCACGCGCATTGCGCAAGCTGTGCTGTCCCTCGCGAGGGGGACGGCCTACGCCGAATGAGCAGGGAAATCGGTTCGGGGGCCGGGCGTGTCGGGTGAGTGCGCCCGAAGGGCCGGCAGGAAGGGAGGGTCGGGGAAGCGGCCGGTCAACTCGTGCCGACGGGAGGTACGGTGACCCGCTCCGCGCGCCGCTCCCCGTCGAGCACGCGCAACGCCCGCGCCAGGGTGCCCGCGTGGATGTGTGCTTCCCCCCGCTCGTGCATGGCGACGAGGGCATCCCGCAGCGCCCCCGCCCGGGAGGCCAGGGCCTGTGCCGCCCGGAGGGCGCTGTAGGTGTCGCTGCCGCGGGCCGGGTTGATCCGGCCCAGCTGGTCGAGCACTTCCAGGTAGCGGTCGATGAACTCCCCCTCGGCACGGGTCAGTGCGGGGAGCGGCGGGAACTCCGGTGACAGCATCGGCGGTTCACCTCGCGGTGTGCGGCGGCTGGGACGGACTGCGGTTCTCCATGACGTGGTCCACCACCCCGTACGCCTTCGCGGCCGTGGCGTCGAGGATGGTGTCCCGGTCGAGGTCGGCCGCGACCTGCTCCGCGGACCGGCCGGTGTGCCGGACCAGCATTCCCGTGAGCATCTCGCGCACGCGCATCAACTCCCGGGCCTCGATCTCCAGATCGGAGGGCTGGCCCCGCACGGGCTCGGGCAGGGAGGGCTGCTGAATGACTACCCGGGCGCCGGGCAGAGCATGTCGCCGGCCCGGTGCGCCGGCCGCCAGCAGCACGGCCGCGGAGGAGCCGGCCTGGCCGAGGCAGAAGGTCTCCACCTCGCAGGTGAGGAACTGCATCGTGTCGTAGATCGCGGCCATGGCGGTGAACGAGCCGCCGGGGGAGTTGATGTACAGCGAGATCGGCCGGTCGGGGTCCGCGTACTCCAGGTACATGAACTGGGCGATGAGGTCGGTCGTCGCGGTGTCGTCCACGGGAGTCCCCAGGAAGATGATCCGCTCGGACAGCAGCTTCGAGTACGGGTCGAGGGTCCGGGTTCCGGTCGCGGTGCGCTCGGTGAACTCCGGCAGTACGTAACGGGCGGCGGGGCGGATCATGGCGCGGTCCTCCGTGTAAAAAATGTACAGGACGTACACAAGGTTATGATGGGGACTATGGCCTACGAGATTCCCGTGACGCAAGCCCGGGCAGAGCTCGCCGAACTGATCAACCGTGTCGTCTACGGCGGCGAGCGCGTGGTCGTGACGCGGCACGGAAAGCCGCTCATCGCGCTCGTGTCTTCCGCTGACCTGCGGCGACTTGAGGAAGGGGAAGCCGCGGCGGAGGAGCAGGTGATCCGCTCGGTGTCCTCGATCCGCTCCATCACGTCCGCTCCGGGCGAACGGCGCAGCTTCGGTATCGCCGCGGAGCACCGCGGTCACGACGACCGGGACGACCGGCTTTCCTGACGTACGCGTCGCGGACGTGAAAGAGCCGTGGGACACCCGTCGCTACGGCGGGGGTGGGAGGGGGCCGCAGGCACGCCGCAGTGGGGGAGGG
>NZ_JBHXQO010000014.1:0-82480 GCF_042717135.1 Streptomyces sp. NPDC058620 | reverse complement strand
TCCCCGCCGCGCCCCCCCCGGCCCCCCCCCCCGGGCCCCCCGGCTTTCCCGCCCCCCGCGGCCGGGCCCGCAACCGCGCCCCCCCCCCCCCCCCGCGGGGGGGGGGCCCCCCGGCGGCCCGATGCACGCGTCAGGGCGTCAGGGGCGTCAGGGCTGGCGTCAGTGCCTCACGGCGTCAGTGCGTCGGGGCGGGCCCTGGTGTGACGACCGTCGGGGCGGCCTCGTCCTCGCCGCGGCGCCGTCCGCCCAGGACGACGGCGGCCAGGCCGGCCACCGACCACAGTGCGAGGGTTAGTGCCGGGCCGCCGGCCGCGTTGCCGTCGAAGAAGGCGACCGACCGCAGCAGCGATCCGCCCGCGCCCGGCGGCAGCCACTGGCCGATCACGCCGACGGGGCCGGGAAGCATCTCGGGTGCGCTGGTGACACCGGAGAACGAGTTGCCGAGCAGCACCATGAGGAGTGCGCCGAGGCCGATGCCCTTCGGCCCCAGGAGGGCGGCGAGTCCTGCCACGGCCGAACCGATGGCCAGTACGGTCAGCGCGAGCACGCCGGCCTCGGCCCACCAGTCGCCGGCCAGTACCCCGAGCCAGCTGTGCGCCAGGGCCGCGGCGGTGATGCCGACCAGCGCCGCCGCGCCGGTCAGGGCGAGAGCGGCCCGGGTGCCCCGCAGCCCCAGGAGGGTCACGACGGCTCCGGCCGCGACCCCGGCGATGGCCAGGGGCAGGGCGCTCGCGCCGAGGGCGCTGCCGCGTGGATCGCTCGCCGGGGCCTTCACGACGTCGGTGACCGGGATGTCGGTGCCGGGCGGCGCCGACGCGGCGACGGCCTCACGCAGCAACTGGGCCACCACGGGGCCGGCCGCGGTGGCGGTGAGCAGCCGGGGGCCGACGGGCGTGGCGACGACGGCGCCGTATACGACCCGGTCCTCGATCGCGGCGCGGGCCCCGGCCTCGTCCTCGTAGCGGTGGATCTCGAAGGCGCCCGCGCGCTGTTCGATCCGCTCCTGGAGCCGGTCGGCGGCAGGGGCGGCTCCGGCGATCCCGACGGGAAGATCGCGTGGGGCGATCCGCGCGGCGGGCCAGGCGAAGGCCCACAGGGCCAGGGCCACCACCATGGGGACGAGAAGGATCACCGCCACGGTGCGGCGATTGCGCTCGGAGGAGGTGAGCGGCGCGTGAGGCATGAGGGGGGCCTCCAATCGGGAGTCATAGAGAAGGATCGTTCGTTTTAGATACTTCACTGTCGCGTCGATACTCGCGGGTTGTCAAGAAGGAACGTTCGTTTTAGGTTGAGGCCATGGCTCGTGTATCCCAGGAACACCTAGACGCCCGTCGCCGCCAGATCCTCCAGGGCGCGGCCCGCTGCTTCGCCCGTGACGGCTTCCACGGCACCTCGATGCAGGACGTGCTGAAGGAGGTCGGGCTCTCGGCCGGGGCCGTGTACCGGTACTTCACCGGCAAGGACGACCTGATCGCGGCCATCGCGGGAGAGGCGGTCGGCGGAGTGCGCCGCGCCTTCGAGGAGGCCGCCCGCACCACCCCGCCGCCCACGCCCGATGTGCTCATCGGCCGGGTCACCCGCGCGCTTTTCACGGGCGGGCCGTTCGGCCTCGACCCGCGGGCGTACGCGGGTCTGATCGTCCAGGTCTGGTCGGAGACCCTGCGCAGCGAACGGCTCGGCACGACACTCGGCGAGGCGTACGGCGGCCTCCGGGCGGCCTGGGCCGAGCTGGTGGAGGCGTACCGCGCCAACGGCATGCTCCGCGCCGATCCGCCCGCCGACCGCGTCGCCCGCACGCTGATCGCGACGGCCCAGGGCTTCATCGTCCAGCTGGCGCTGTTCGGGGACGTGGAGCCGGAGGTCCTGGAGGACGGTCTGCGGGGGCTCATGTCCATGGAAATGCAAAGGGCCAGTTAACGCGCCGGAAAAACTTCCGCCTTAACGTGCAATACCTCGCCGCAGGACCCCGCTTCAAGATCAACAGACCGTTGAAGGCGGATAGGGTCCCGCTGCGTCCAGGGCAGGTACTGGGCGGAAGACGAAGAGGTGGAAGCGTGCAACTCACCCCGCACGAGCAGGAGCGCCTGCTCATCCATGTGGCGGCCGACGTGGCGGAGAAGCGCCGGGCGCGCGGACTGCGGCTCAATCACCCGGAGGCCGTCGCCCTGATCGCCGCGCATCTGCTGGAGGGTGCGCGCGACGGCCGTACGGTCTCCGAACTGATGGCGTCCGGAAGGAAGTTGCTCACCAGGGACGACGTCATGGAGGGCATTCCCGAGATGATCCACGACGTCCAGGTCGAGGCCACCTTCCCCGACGGCACCAAGCTCGTCACCGTCCACGACCCGATCGTCTGACGGGGGAGCGCAGCGATGATTCCCGGAGAGATCCTGTACGCGGACGAGCCCGTGCCGCTCAACGAGGGCCGTGCCGTCACCCGCCTCACCGTCCTCAACGCCGCCGACCGGCCCGTCCAGGTCGGCTCGCACTACCACTTCGCCGAGGCCAACCCCGGCCTGGACTTCGACCGCGCCGCCGCCCGCGGGCAGCGGCTCAACATCGCCGCCGGAACCGCCGTCCGCTTCGAGCCCGGCATTCCCGTCGACGTCGAACTCGTCCCGATCGCAGGACTGCGCGTCGTCCACGGACTGCGCGGCGAAACCGGAGGTGCCCTCGATGCCTGAGCTCCACCGCGCGGTCTACGCCGACCTGTTCGGACCCACCACCGGCGACCGCATCCGGCTCGCCGACACCGACCTGTTCGCCGAGATCGAGGAGGACCGCTCCGGCGGCCCCGGACTCGCCGGTGACGAAGCGGTGTTCGGCGGCGGCAAGGTGATCCGCGAGTCGATGGGGCAGGCGCGCACCAGCCGCGCCGAAGGCGCTCCCGACACCGTGATAACCGGCGCCGTCGTCATCGACCACTGGGGCATCGTCAAGGCGGACATCGGCATCCGGGACGGCCGGATCACCGGGATCGGCAAGGCCGGCAACCCCGACACGATGGACGGGGTGCACCCCGACCTGGTCATCGGGCCAGAGACCGAGATCATCGCCGGGAACGGCAAGGTACTGACCGCGGGCGCCGTCGACGCGCACGTCCACTTCATCTCGCCGACCATCGTCGACCAGGCGCTGTCCGCCGGAGTCACCACCCTCGTGGGCGGCGGCACCGGACCGGCCGAGGGCACCAAGGCCACCACGGTCACCCCCGGCGCCTGGCACCTTGCCCGGATGTTCGAGGCGCTGGAGAGCTACCCGGTCAACATCGGGCTGCTCGGCAAGGGCAACACGATGTCCGGCGACGCGATGCGCGCCCAACTCCGGGGCGGGGCGCTCGGGTTCAAGATCCACGAGGACTGGGGGGCCACACCCGCCGTCATCGACGCCTGTCTGAAGGTGTGCGAGGAGAGCGGCGCCCAGCTCGCCATCCACACGGACACCCTCAACGAGGCCGGTTTCGTCGGTGACACCCTCGCCGCCATCGCTGGACGCACGATCCACGCGTACCACACCGAAGGCGCTGGCGGGGGGCACGCTCCCGACATCATCACCGTGGTCTCGGAGCCGTACATCCTGCCGAGCTCCACCAACCCGACCCGGCCGCACACCGTCAACACCATCGAGGAACACCTCGACATGCTGATGGTCTGCCACCACCTCAACCCGGCCGTGCCGGAGGACCTGGCCTTCGCCGAATCGCGGATCAGGCCCTCGACCATCGCCGCCGAGGACATCCTCCACGACCTCGGCGCGATCTCGATCATCTCCTCCGACTCCCAGGCGATGGGCCGCGTCGGCGAAGTCGTCATGCGTACCTGGCAGACCGCGCACGTGATGAAGAAGCGGCGCGGCGCCCTGCCGGGCGACGGGCGGGCCGACAACCGCCGCATCCGTCGCTATGTCGCCAAATACACCATCAACCCCGCGGTGGCCCAGGGCCTGGACCGGGAGATCGGCTCCGTCGAGACCGGCAAGCTCGCCGACCTCGTCCTCTGGGACCCGGCGTTCTTCGGGGTCAAACCGCAGACGGTCATCAAGGGCGGACAGATCGCCTACGCGCAGATGGGCGACGCCAACGCGTCCATTCCCACCCCGCAGCCGGTCATGCCCCGGCCGATGTTCGGCGCACTCGGCCGCGCGCCCGCCGCCAACTCGTTCAACTTCGTGGCGGGCGCCGCCATCGAGGACGGGCTGCCGGAACGCCTCGGCCTCGGCAAACGCTTCGTCCCGATCACCAGCACCCGTGGCGTCACCAAGGCTGACATGCGGGAGAACGACGCGCTGCCCCAGGTCCAGGTCGACCCGGACAGCTTCGCCGTCACCATCGACGGTGAGCCGGTCGTCCCCGCACCGGCCGCCGAACTCCCCATGGCACAGCGCTACTTCCTCTTCTGACGCCTCCAGCTGTCCTGATCGAAAGTCATCCATGACGCGCGCAGCGCTGCTCGTCCTCGCCGACGGCCGGTTCCCCGCCGGTGGCCACGCCCACTCCGGTGGCGCCGAACCGGCCGTCAAGGCAGGACGCATCCGTAACGCCGACGACCTCGCCGACTTCTGCCGGGGCCGGCTCCACACCACCGGACTCACCTCCGCCGCACTCGCCGCGGCGGCCGCCCACGGCCTCGACCCGCTGGCGCTCGACGAGGCCGCCGATGCCCGCACCCCCTCACCCGCCCTGCGGGCCGTCGCGCGCAAGCTCGGCCGCCAGCTGATGCGGGCCGCACGGGCCACCTGGCCCAGCGACGAACTGGCCGCGCTCGCCGCCGCCCGGCCGCGCGGCGCCCACCAGCCCGTCGTCCTCGGCCTCACCGCGCGGTCCGCGGGACTCGGGCCCGAGGATGCCGCGCACTGCGTCGCGTACGAGACGGTCAGCGGGCCGGCCACCGCGGTCGTCCGGCTGCTCTCCCTCGACCCCTTCGAGGCCACCGCCGTCCTCGCCCGCCTCGCCCCCGAACTCGACCGGGTCGCCGGGCAGGCCGCCACCGCCGCTCGCCTCGGCCTCGACGCGCTGCCCGCCGCTTCGGCACCGCTGCTCGACATCGCCGCCGAAGCGCACGCCGCCTGGCCGGTCCGCCTCTTCGCCTCGTAACCTCACCCTTCAGGAGCCGCCCCATGCACCTCGACCACAGCCACGACGGCCCGGCCGCCGTGAGCGCCGACGCCGCACGACCCGACGGCACCCGGCGCGCCCTGCGCATCGGACTCGGCGGTCCGGTCGGCTCCGGCAAGACCGCGACCGTCGCCGCCCTCTGCCGCACCTTGCGCGACCAGCTGTCCATCGCCGTCGTCACCAACGACATCTACACCCGCGAGGACGCCGCGTTCCTGCTGCGCAACGCCGTCCTGCCGCCCGAGCGCATCCAGGCCGTCGAGACCGGGGCCTGCCCGCACACCGCGATCCGCGACGACATCTCCGCCAACCTCGAAGCCGTCGAGGACCTGGAGGACGCGGTCGGCCCCCTCGATCTCATCCTGGTCGAGTCCGGCGGCGACAACCTCACCGCCACGTTCTCCAGGGGACTGGTCGACGCCCAGGTCTTCGTCATCGATGTGGCGGGCGGCGACGACATCCCCCGCAAGGGCGGCCCCGGTGTGACCACCGCCGACCTCCTCGTCATCAACAAGACCGACCTCGCCCCGTACGTCGGCTCCGACCTTGGCCGGATGGCCCGGGACGCCGCCGAGCAGCGGGGCGAACTGCCCGTGGTCTTCACCTCCCTGACGTCCGGCGACGGCGTCCGCCCCGTCGCCGACTGGGTGCGCGCACAGCTCGCCGCCTGGACCGCATGAGTGTCCAGGCCACGGCCCGTATCACCGCGGTCCCCGACGGCAGGGGCGCCACCGCGCTGCCCGTCCTGGAGAGCAGCGGACCTCTCGCCCTGCGCCGTACCCGGTCCCCGCTCGCCCCGTACGCCCGCGTCACCGTCGTCGGTGCCATGACCGCACCCCTCGGCGGTGACCGGCTCGCCATCGCGGCGGACATCGGGGACGGCGCGCGACTGACCGTCGACGCGGCGGCCGCCACCGTCGCCCTTCCCGGAGCTGCGCAGGACGCCGGGCCCGCGACGTACGACGTGCGGCTGACCGTGGGGGAGGGCGCGGAGCTCCGCTGGCTCCCTGAGCAGCTCGTCTCCGCGTACGGCAGCGAGCTGCGCATGACCACCCGGGCCGAACTCGCCTCCTCCGCACGCCTGGTGCTGCGGGAGGAACAGATCCTCGGCCGGCACGGCGAGACGACCGGCACGCTCACCACCCGGCTCACCGTGCGACGCGCCGGCCGGCCGCTGCTGGACCAGCAACTCGCCTACGGTCCGGGCGCGCCAGGCGGCTGGGACGGCGGGGCCGTACTCGGCGGACACCGGGCCGTCGGACAGCTCCTGGTCGTGGACCCGGACTTCGAGGAGGCGTGCCCGGAGTCCCGGCTGCTGTCCCCGACCGCCGCACTCACCCGGCTCGCCGGACCAGCCGTGCTGGTGACCGCCGTGGCGGCCGACGCACGGCTCCTGCGCGGGGTGCTGGACGAGGCCCTGCGCGTCCTGACAGCCCGCGACTGAGGGGGAGTTCGCTGAGCGGGACCGGGGTCACCGGTTATTGGTTCGGTAAAGAAACATGTGTACGCCCTGTTGTCAGGAACCCCACAGACGAAAGGATCTGCCGGAAGTCCCGATGAACAGCGCCGCCACCCCGCGGCGCATCGGATATGGGGGAGGTTCCACTTGAGACGCACAGCAGTGCTCGGTTCGGCCGGCACTCTGCTCGCGGGCACGCTCATAGCGGGCGCGATAGCCGCACCGGCGGCCGGCGCCGACGGGCGTCACCACAGCGGCTCCGAGGCGTACGGCGTCAAGCTCGCCGCCGCACGCGCGGCGCAGGCCGGTATCGACTGGCAGGACTGCCCCGCGGACTGGGCGCTCTCCAAGCCCATCCAGTGCGGCTGGGTGACCGTCCCGCTCGACTACGCGAAGCCGAACGGCAAGAAGATCGAGCTGGCCGTGGACCGGGCCGTCAGCACCGGCACCGCGGCGGAGCGCCAGGGCGCTCTCGTCTACAACCCGGGCGGCCCCGGCGGTTCGGGGCTCAGGTTCCCGAACAGGATCGTCACGAAGAACCCGCTCTGGGTGAAGACCTCGAAGGCGTACGACTTCGTCGGATTCGACCCGCGCGGTGTCGGCCACTCGGCGCCGATCTCCTGCATCGACCCGCAGGAGTTCGTCAAGGCCCCGAAGGCGGACCCGGTCCCGGACAACGAGGCCGACAAGCGCGCGCAGCGCAAGCTGGCCGCCGAGTACGCGGACGGCTGTGCCGAGCGCAGCGGCGAGATGCTGCCGCACATGACCACACCCAACACCGCGCGCGACCTGGACGTCATCCGCGCCGCGCTCGGTGAGAAGAAGCTCAACTTCCTGGGCGTCTCCTACGGCACCTACCTGGGTGCGGTCTACGGCACGCTCTTCCCGACCCATGTGCGCCGCATGGTCGTCGACAGCGTGGTCAACCCGGCGAAGGACAACATCTGGTACGAGGCCAACCTCAACCAGGACATCGCCTTCCAGATGCGCTGGAACGACTGGAAGGCGTGGGTCGCCAAGAACGACGCCACCTTCCACATCGGTGACACGCCGGAGAAGGTCGAGCAGGCGTGGCTGGAGCTGCGCTCCGCCGCCAAGAAGGACCCGATCGGCGGGGTCGTCGGCCCCGCCGAGCTCATCGGCTTCTTCCAGAGCGCCCCGTACTACGACTCCAGCTGGGCGCCCGTCGCCCGGGTCTGGAGCGCCTACCGGGGTGGCGACACCCAGGCACTGGTCGACGCCGCGGGCCCCGACATGTCGGACCTCGCGGGCAACGCGTCCGCGGAGAACGGCAACGCCGTCTACACGGCCGTCGAGTGCGCGGACGCCAAGTGGCCCACGAACTGGCAGCGGTGGGACCGGGACAACACCCGGCTGCACAAGGACTACCCGTTCATGACCTGGGCCAACGCCTGGATGAACCTGCCCTGTTCGACCTGGTCGGCCAAGCAGCAGACGCCGCTGGAGGTCAAGACCGGCAAGGGTCTGCCGACCGTGCTCATCGTGCAGGCCACGCGTGACGCGGCCACTCCGTACGAGGGAGCCGTCGAGCTGCACAAGCGCTTCAAGGGCTCGCGTCTCATCACCGAGAAGGACGCCGGTTCGCACGGCGTCACGGGTGTGCTCAACCCCTGCGTCAACGAGCGGGTGGACACCTACCTGCTCACCGGGGAGACCGACCGGCACGACGTGACGTGCGCCCCGCACGCCACACCGAAGCCGTAAGCACCTCCGTCACGGGGCGAGGGGCGGCCGGACGCACATCCGGCCGCCCCACGCCTGCCCCGGGTCTCACACGCCCCGGTCGTACGCCTCCAGCCAGGCGTCCTCCGCCGCGTAGTCGAAGATGTCGCCGTAGTTCCGTGCCATCTTCGGGAAGGCGTCCTTCCAGTCCCGGCCGTCGAGCCGCCCGGCGAGCCAGGCCACGGTCTCCGGAAGCGACTCCGCGTAGCCGGTCACCGGCCGGTAGCCGAGCTCCCGCTCCGCCGCCGTCATGTCGTACACGATGTCGTGCGCCGCGCTCCACGGGGTCTCTCCGACCCGGCCCGGGGCCGGCGCACCCGCCAGCAGCACGGTCTCGGTCTTCGTGCCGAGCACCTCGTCGACTGCCGTCCCGATCTCGGCGACCGTCGGAGCCTCGGGGTCCGCCGCGTTCAGCACACGGCTGCCGGGCCGGAGCGCGGCAAGCCGGATCAGCTCAGCCACATTCGACACATGGACGGGATGGAAGCGGCTGGTGCCCCCGTAGGCGAGCACCCGGCGTGTCCGGCCGTCGACGGCGCGCTTGACGAAGTACAGCTCGCGCGGGGTGCGGCAGTGCGGCCCGTGAACGGCCCCCGCCCGCAGCAGCGTCACCGGAAGGGCGTCCGCGGCGGCCAGCAGCTCCCGCTCCAGGCGGATCTTGCGCGTCGCGTACGTCCCGTCACCCGGCGCCACGGTGGCGAGGGACTCCGGAATCGGCTCCGGGTAGTGCGGGCCCCCGTCGGGACGGTCCTGGGTGTCGAAGCTGCGGCCCCGGCCGTCCTCGTACACCGCGCCGCTGGAGATGACCACCGCCGAACCGATCCGGTCCGCGAGACCGGTCAGCTGCCGGGCGTGTGCCCCGTCGAACGCCACCATGTCGACCAGGACGTCACAGCCCTCGCCCAGGGCCGCCGCGAGCGCCCCGTCCTCGTCCTGGTCGAGGCGGACACCGCGAACCCCGTCGGGCCAGGTGCCGTCCCGGCCGCCGCCGTGCGAGGCCGCCGTCACCTCCCAGCCGTCCTCGACGAGCGCCGTGACGGCCGCCCGCCCGATCTGTCCTGTCGCGCCGAGCACGTACGCGTTTCCTCTGCTCATGAGGGAGACGCTAGGGCGCGGGCCGCCGCCGGGCCACGAAGCTTCGCTGAGCGCAGATCGGCGGTCAGCGCCGCAGTCGCGGGAACTTCTTCGGCTGGTCCGCCTGCGCGGCCTTCACCTTGGCCGCGTACTCGTCGACGTACTCCTGGCCGGACAGACCGAGGATCGCGTACATGATCTCGTCCGTGACGGCCCGGATCGCCGCCTTCTGGTCCTCCAGGCCGGCGTACCTGGAGAAGTCGAGCGGCTCACCGAAACGGATCGTGACCTGCTTGATCCGCGGGACGACCTTGCCGGGCGGCTGGATCTCGAAGGTGCCGACCATCGCGCACGGGACCACCGGCACGCCCGCCCTGATCGCCATCACGGCGACCCCGACCTTGCCCTTGTACAGCCGGCCGTCGTGCGAGCGGGTGCCTTCCGGATAGATCCCCAGCAGCTCGCCCTTGGCCAGTACGCCGAGCCCTTCGCGGATCGCGGCCTGACCTGCGTTCTTGCCGGAGCGGTCCACCGGAATCTGCCCCGCGCTGCGGAAGAAGGCGGCGGTCAGTCTGCCCTTGAGACCGGGTCCCGTGAAGTACTCCGCCTTCGCGAGAAAAGTGATGCGGCGCTTGATGATCGCGGGCATCAGGAAGTGGTCGGAGAACGACAGGTGATTACCGGCGACGATGGCCGCCCCATCAGCGGGAATGTGTTCCAGTCCCTCGATCCGTGGCCGGAACAACAGGCGCAGGACCGGTCCCAGCACAACGTATTTCAGGACGTAATAGAACACGGAGGGTGCACCTCGCTCTGCCAGTCGGCTCAGGGCTGTGTCGTGCCAGGTCATCGTGGTGCGGGGAGACCGTCAGTCTAAGGCGCCCCCCGCGAGCGCGGGGCCGTACTGATCGGTCACCACGCCGGTGCCGGACATCGACCGGTGGTGCGCCGCTCCGTCGGAGCGGATCAGTTCTCCTGCGTGGCCGCCATTCCCATCGTCGCCAGGCCCAGCACCACCCAGCCGAACCAGAGCCAGCCGTTGCTCCCCAGCGCCACCGTGTATGCCGTCACGGCAACCAGCGCCCCGAGGGTGAGCACTCCCATGGTCTTCACGGAACCGGACATGCGCGCACGCTCCTCACCGGCCGCGCGGCCGTTGAGCCCATGGTCGCCCCGTGGGGGTACTCCGCGCTACTGTCCGCGCGCCTGCAACGACGCGAGATACGCGTTGTAGGCGGCCAGCTCCTTGTCGCCGTCCCGGTCGGCCGCCCGGTCCGAGCGCTTCGCGGTCCGCTGCTCGGAGCGGTACCACTGGAAGACCAGCGCGATCAGCACCAGCACCGAGGGGATCTCGCTGAACGCCCAGGCGATACCGCCCGCCCAGTTCTGATCACTCAGCGCATCGATGCCGAGCGAGGCCGGCGGATTCTTGTACGTCTCCACCATCGGCTGGCTCGCCATCATCAGCGCGATCCCGAAGAACGCGTGGAACGGCATGCCCGCGAAGAGCTCAAGCATCCGCATCACATAGCCCGGCCGGTGCGGACCCGGGTCGATCCCCATGATCGGCCAGAAGAACACCAGGCCGACGGCGAGGAAGTGCAGCATCATCGCGAGGTGGCCGGGCTTCGATCCCATCAGGAAGTCGAAGAGCGGCGTGAAGTAGAGCGCGTACAGGCTGGCGATGAAGAGCGGGATCGTGAACACGGGATGCGTGATGATCTTCATGTACCGGCTGTGCAGCAGCATGAGGAGCACTTCGCGCGGACCGGTCCGGTCCCGCCCGGCGACCGGCAGCGCCCGCAGCGTCAGTGTCACCGGCGCGCCGAGCAGCAGCAGGATCGGCGACAGCATGCTGATCACCATGTGCTGCACCATGTGCACGCTGAACATGACCATGCCGTAGTCGTTGAGCTTGGTGCACATCACCAGGGCGATGGACAGCACACCGAGGACGAAGAAGACGATCCGGTTGACCGGCCAGCCGTCCCCGCGCCTGCGCAGCCGCAGCACGGCGTACCCGTACAGCGCGAGTGCCAGCACGCAGCCGACCAGGAAGAACGGGTCCGCGGAGAATTCCAGCCCACGTCCCAGCGTGAACGGCGGCAGATCCATGTTCATGCCGTGCCCGCTGTGGTCCATCTGTTCACTCCCGCTGGGGACATCCCCGATTCGTGCCGCTTGTCCGGGTACAGAGTAGAACTGCCCCCGGCCGCGGCTGCGGCCGGGGGCAGTCCATGGACCCCGAACGGGTCAGAGCACGCACTCGGCCTCGGCGTACCGCTCCGCCGGAACCGTCTTCAGGGTCTCCACGGCCGCCGCCAGCGGCACCATGGTGATGTCGGTGCCGCGCAGCGCCGTCATCATGCCGAACTCGCCGCGGTGCGCCGCCTCCACCGCGTGCCAGCCGAAGCGGGTGGCGAGGACCCGGTCGTACGCGGTCGGGGTACCGCCGCGCTGCACATGGCCGAGGATCACCGGGCGGGCCTCCTTGCCGAGCCGGTGCTCCAGCTCGATGGAGAGCTGCGTCGCCACTCCGGCGAAGCGCTCGTGCCCGTAGATGTCCTTGGTGCCCTGGGCGAACTCCATGGAGCCCTCGCGCGGCTTCGCGCCCTCGGCGACGACGACGATCGCGAACTTCTTGCCGGCCGAGAAGCGCTGACCGACGAGCGCGGTCAGCTCGTCGATGTCGAAGGGACGCTCCGGGACGACGATGGCGTGCGCACCGGCCGCCATGCCCGAGTGCAGGGCGATCCAGCCGGTGTGCCGGCCCATGACCTCGACGATCAGTACCCGCTGGTGCGACTCGGCCGTGGTCTTGAGCCGGTCCAGGGCGTCGGTCGCGACGCCTACGGCGGTGTCGAAGCCGAAGGTCACGTCGGTGGAGGCGATGTCGTTGTCGATCGTCTTCGGCACCCCGACGATCGGCAGACCCGCCTCGGACAGCAGATTGGCCGCCTTCAGCGTGCCCTCGCCGCCGATCGGGATCACGGCGTCCAGACCGAGGTCGGAGACATGGCCCCTGGCCCGCTCCACACCGTCACGCAGATGGGCGGGCTGGACCCGGGAGGAGCCGAGGATGGTGCCGCCACGGGCGAGGATGCCGCCGACCGCGTCGAGGTCGAGCTTGCGGTAGTCGCACTCGAGGAGGCCCCTCCAGCCGTCGTGGAAGCCGATGACCTCGTCACCGTGGTCCACCACCGCGCGGTGCACGACGGAACGGATGACGGCGTTGAGGCCGGGGCAGTCGCCGCCGGAGGTGAGCACACCAATTCGCATTGCCCGGGAAACCTTTGCAACGTGGGGCCGACGACCGGACCACGTCGTCCGGTTTGATCCCCGCCACCCTACCGGCGCAGGGTGGCGGGACCGAACCCGCCGTCCGCCTGCTGGACGCCGCTCAGTTGAGCCGAAACGGCCTCAGGCGGGCTGCGTCGCCGAGGCGATGCGCTCGGAGCGCAGCGCCTCGTACCAGCGGTCGTCCGTGGGCGGCAGCGCGTTCACGTCGAGAGCCAGTTTCAGCAGCAGATCCGCGATCAGCGGGTTGCGTGCCATCACGGGTCCGTGCATGTACGTGCCGAACACCGTGTCGTTGTACGCGCCTTCGGTGCCGTCCCCGGTGCCGTTGCCCCGGCCGAACTGGACCCGGGCGAACGGCCGTGCCGTCGGGCCGAGATGGGTGATGCCCTGGTGGTTCTCGAAACCGGTCAGGGGCGGCAGCCCCAGGTTGGGGTCGATGTCCGCGAGTACGTCGCCGACGCACCGGGCGCCCTCGCCGCGTGTGGAGACCACGTCGAGCAGACCGAGGCCCGGCTCGCGCTCACCGAGGTCGTTGATGAACTCGTGGCCGAGGATCTGGTAGCCCGCGCACACCGAGAAGATGATCGCGCCGTTGGACGCTGCCCGGCTCAGGCCGCCGTCACGGCGCAGCCGCTCCGCGGCGAGCCGCTGCGGCCGGTCCTCACCGCCACCGATCAGATAGATGTCACCGGAGGTGGGAATGGGCTGGTCGCTGCGGACGTCGACGCGCTGCACGTCGAGACCGCGCTGCCGGGCCCGGCGCTCCACCACGAGGGCGTTGCCCTGGTCGCCGTAGGTGCTGAGGAGGTCGGGGTAGACCCACACCAGCCGCAGGCTGTTGTTGCTCATGCTTCGTCCTCTCCGGAGGGGGCCGGGGCCGGGGTCAGTTGCCGACACGACGGCGCAGATCCTGGAAGGCGGTGTAGTTGGCAATGACCTCGATACGGCCGGGCGGCGCCAGCTGGACGGCCTCGTCCAGCGTCTCGCAGACCCGGAAGTCGAGACCGGCCACCTCGAGGCGTACCGCGAGGTCCAGCTTGCGGTCACCGAGCACGAAGATCGGGTGGCCGTACAGCTGGGTGTAGTCGACGTCCCAGAGCCAGGAGGTGTCCGTGCCGTCCGCGCCGCGCGCGTTGACGGAGAGGATCACCGGTGTGGGCGGCGGATCGATCAGGGAAAACGTTTCGAGCCAGCCCGCCGGGTTCTTCGCCAGCAGGAGCCGGAGCTCACGGCCGAGGAAGGTGACGACGTCGTAGCGGCCCGCCACGGCCTGCACCTGGTACATGCGCTCCAGGGCGACCTGCGGCGGCACGCCGAAGACGGCGGCGACCGCGGCCGAGCTGGTGGCGTTCGCCTTGTTCGCCCGCCCGGGCAGCTGGAGGTGGATGGGCCAGGCCGAACCGTGCGGGTCGAGCACGTAGTCGCCGTTCAGCGCCCAGCTCGGGGCGGGGCGGCGGAAACCGCACTCGCCGCAGAACCAGTCGTCGCCGGGGCGCTGCATCACACCACCGCACGAGGGGCAGGACCAGGCGTCGTCCTTCCACGCCTGACCGGCCGCCACCCACACCACGTTGGGGGAGGAGGACGCGGCCCAGACGATCAGCGGGTCGTCGGCGTTGGCGACGATCACGGCCTTCGAGCCGGACAGGCCCTCACGCCACTTCTCGGCCAGCATCCGGGTCTCCGCGGCGCGGTCCAGCTGGTCGCGCGAGAGGTTGAGCAGCGCGATCACCTTGGGTGTCGTGTCGCGGGCGACCCCGGCGAGGTACTTCTCGTCGACCTCGATCACGCCGTACTTCGCGTCCGAGCCGCCGGCCAGCGCGGAGGTGATCCCCGCCGGCATGTTGGCGCCCAGCGCGTTCGAGACGACGGGCCCTGCGGCCTGCAGTGCCTCGGCGATCAGCCTGGTGGTGGTCGTCTTGCCGTTCGTCGCCGACACGAGGATCACGTCCAGGTGCTGCGCCAGCCGCCCCAGCAGGTCGGGGTCGAGCTTGAGCGCCACCCGGCCGCCGATCACCGATCCGCTGCCGCGCCCCGCAGCGCGCGACACCGCCGCCGCGGCCTTGCCCGCCGTCACGGCGAGCTTGGCCCGCGGCGACAACGGCTCCGTGTTGCCTGCCATCGTCCTAGATCCTCCTTGCATCGGTCCGCGCCCAGCCTATCGATGTCCGGTGCCACGACCGCACCGCGGCACCACGGGGAAGGTGCGGCCCGTGGCGGAACGTACGCTTGCCGCCATGCGAAACCGCCCGATCCCCGGCAGTTCCGGACTCATTCGTGCCATGAGTCTCTTCGGCGACCCTGTCCTCCACAGCCCCTGCGAGGACGTCACCGACTTCGGGCCGGCCCTCGCCCAGCTGGTCGAGGACATGTTCGCGACGATGTACGCGGCGCAGGGTGTCGGGCTCGCCGCCAACCAGATCGGCGTCCCGCTGAAGGTGTTCGTGTACGACTGTCCGGATGACGATGATCTTCGTCACCTGGGCCATGTCGTGAATCCGAAACTGATCGAGGTGGACGGCATCACCGTACGCGGACCGGAAGGCTGTCTTTCACTTCCGGGCCTGGAGGCCGGCACCGAGCGCTTCGACCACGCCGTCGTCGACGGGGTGGATGTCGAGGGCGAACCCGTGCGGATCACCGGCACCGGTTGGTTCGCCCGGTGCCTCCAGCACGAGTGCGATCACCTCGCAGGCACCGTCTACACGGACCGGCTCACCGGACTGCGCCGCGCCAGGGCGCTGCGCGCGGTCCGGCGGGCGCCGTGGGGGCCGACCGGCTGAGCGCGGCTCAGAATCCCGGACCGCCGGGCCGGTCGCCGGCCTCGGCGAGTCTGCCCCAGAGCAGATCGGCGAGGCTGCGCACCAACTGGGCGCGTGAGCACGGGCGGTCGCCCAGCCACCAGTCGCCCGCCGCATGCATCATGCCGACGATTCCATGGCCCCAGATGCGGGCCATCTGCTCGTTGTCCGGACCGAGATCCACCCGCTCGGCGATCACCTTGCCCAGCTCCTCGCCGAGGCGGCGCAGCAGCGGGGCCGAGTGCCTGCCGACGTCGAATCCCTGCTCGGGCGAGGGGGCGGCGTCGTCGGACGGGTGCATCAGGAAGCGGTAGACCTGGGGGCGGGCCTCGATCGCCGCGAGGTAGGTGTCGAGCGTCGCCTCGACCCGCTCCCGGCGGTCGGCGGGCGCGTCGAGGGCCGCGCGCAGGGCGCTCAGCAGGGCATCGGTGTGACGTTTGGCGAGTGCGCGGTAGAGCCCGCCCTTGTCGCCGAAGTGACGGTAGAGGATGGGCTTGGTGATCCCGGCCTCGGCGGCGATCGCGTTCATCGACGCCTTGGGCCCGTCCCTGAGCACCACCCGGTCCGCCGCCTCGAGCAGTTCGCGGCGACGGCGCTCGGCCGCGCTCCGCTGACGCTCGGCCTGTCGTGCGGTCTCCATGTCGTGTCTCCCCACCCCTGGCCATGCCTTTTCTTCCCGCCTGGGCAACGTAACACCATGCTCGGGGATGACGCGGATCGGACTCCGGGTGGTTGACAGTGCCTACTTGTCGGTAACAGACTGTAGTTACCGCAAGTAACGTACGTCTATTACGGCAGTGCATGGAGGGAAACATGGCCGAGTTCACGCTCGAGCTCAACGACGACCAGAAGCAGGTCCGGGACTGGCTCCACGGCTTCGCGGCGGATGTCATCCGGCCGGCCGCTTCGGAGTGGGACGAGCGTGAGGAGACGCCCTGGCCCGTCATCCAGGAGGCCGCCAAGGTAGGCATCTACTCCCTCGACTTCTACGCCCAGCAGTTCTTCGACCCCACGGGCCTCGGCATCCCGATGGCCATGGAGGAGCTCTTCTGGGGGGACGCGGGCATCGCCCTCTCCATCGTCGGTACGGGCCTGGCGGCCGTGGGCGTCCTCGCCAACGGTACCGAGGAGCAGATCGGCACCTGGATTCCGCAGATGTACGGCGACGCGAACGACGTGAAGGTCGCCGCCTTCTGCTCATCCGAGCCGGACGCGGGCTCCGACGTGGGTGCGATGCGCACCCGCGCCGTCTACGACGAGGCCAAGGACGAGTGGGTCCTCAACGGTACGAAGACCTGGGCGACCAACGGCGGAATCGCCAACGTCCACGTCGTCGTCGCGGTCGTCGACCCGGAGCTCGGCTCCAAGGGGCACGCCTCGTTCATCGTCCCGCCGCAGACCGCTGGGCTCTCCCAGGGGCAGAAGTTCAAGAAGCACGGCATCCGTGCCTCGCACACCGCCGAGGTCGTCCTGGAGGACGTGCGGGTGCCGGGCAGCTGCCTGCTGGGCGGCAAGGAGAAGCTCGACGAGCGCATGGCCCGGGCCCGTGAGCGGGCCAGGTCCGGCGGCGGCGAGCGCGTCAAGAACGCCGCGATGGCCACCTTCGAGGCGTCCCGCCCCGCCGTCGGCGCCATGGCCGTCGGTACGGCCCGTGCCGCGTACGAGGTCGCGCTCGACTACGCCAGGACCCGTACGCAGTTCGGCCGCCCGATCATCGACAACCAGGGCATCGCCTTCCAGCTCGCCGACATGCGTACGCAGATCGACGCGGCCCGGCTGCTGGTCTGGCGCGCCTCCTGGATGGCCACCACGGGCAAGCCGTTCACCTCGGCCGAGGGCTCCATGTCGAAGCTCTACGCGAGCGAGATGGCGAAGACGGTCACGGCCCAGGCCGTCCAGATCCTCGGCGGCAACGGCTTCACCCGTGAGTACCCGGTGGAGCGGATGCACCGGGACGCCGCGATCTACACGATCTTCGAGGGCACCAGCGAGATCCAGCGCCTCGTGATCGCCCGCACGCTGTCGGGCATGCCGATCCGCTAGCGCGGTGACGGAGAGGCGCACCGGGTGCTCCGGTCACCGCTCCGTCCCCGAACGCCGGACGGGCTTGGTCTTCGAGCCCGTCCGGCGATCGAGCCCCGGGTCTCAGGCCGGCAGCTGGGCCTCGATGGCCGCGACGACCTCGGGGGCCTCGGGCTCGGTGCGCGGGCGGATGCGGGCGACCGGTTCGCCCGCCGGGGAGATCAGGAACTTCTCGAAGTTCCACTGGACGTCACCGGCGGTACCGTCGGCGTCCACGAGCTTCGTCAGCTCCGTGTACAGCGGGTGGCGGCCGTCGCCGTTGACGTCGAGCTTCTCCAGCAGCGGGAAGCTGACGCCGTACGTGGCCGAGCAGAAGCTCTGGATCTCCTCGGCGGTACCGGGCTCCTGGCCCGCGAACTGGTTGCAGGGAACACCGAGGACGGTGAAGCCGCGGTCGCCGTACTGCTTCTGGAGCCGCTCCAGACCTTCGTACTGCGGGGTGAGCCCGCACTTCGAGGCCACGTTCACCACCAGGACGGCCTGGCCCCGGTAGGCGCTGAGCGTGGTCGGCTCGCCGGTGAGCGTGTGGAGCGGGATGTCGTACAGCGTCATGGAGCTACTCCTCGGTCGCGTGGTGTCGGTCTTCATTGTGCTGCCCCGGGCGCGCCGGGGCCGCCCACTGTCCTGTAGTAGAAGGTGGTCGGCTTGAGTACACCGGCCGGGTTGCCCGCGTAGTCCGGAATGGACCCGCACTCCGTCCAGCCCGCCGAGCGGTAGAGGTGTTCGGCGGGGCTGCCCGACTCGGTGTCCAGGATCAGCAGGGTCACACCGGACGCGGCCGCCGCCTCTTCGGCGGCCGCGAGCAGACGGCGGCCGAGCCCCTGTCCGCGCGCCGAGGGCCGGACCATCAGTTTCGCCACTTCGGCGCGGTGGCGGGCGTTGGGGAGGGGCGGGCGGACCAGGCCGATGGTGCCGGCCACCCGTTCCCCGTCGCGGGCGAGCCACACCAGGTGGTGGCCCGCCTCGACGGACGCGGCCCGCTCCCGCCACCACGCGGCTGCCTCGCCGCGGTCGAGCGGAGCGAGGAAGCCGACCGAGGAACCCCCGTTGACGGTGTCCACCAGGAGGGCCGCCAGCTCATCGGCGTACGTGACCAGTTCGGGGCCGGTGACGGGGACGATCTCGGTCATGTCGCAGGTGCCTTTCTGGGCGCGGGGAGGGGCGGAGCCGTGGCCGGGGGTGGTCACGGTCACGGAAGGACGATCAGGAGGGCGTAACGGACCGGGTCGGGCCCCGGGCAGTGGAAGCGGGAGGGGCCGTGCAGCCGGAAGCGCAGGCAGTCGCCGGTGCGTACCGAGTGGAGGCTCCCGTGGACCGTGATCTCCAGTGCGCCCTCCAGAACCCAGAGGTGCTGTTCGAGGCCGGGTACGGGCGGGCCCTCGTACGAGACGGTGGCTCCCGCGTCGAGCCTGCCCTCGATGACCTCACCGCGCAGTCCCGCGTGCGGCGGCGAGACCGAACGGCGGACGAAGCCGGAAGCCTCGTCCCGCCACACGGACTGCCGCTCGGCCGGCACCAGCAGCGGCGGCTCCGTCTCCACCTCCATCAGCAGGCGTGACATGGTCCGCTCGTACACCGTGCACAACCGCCCCAGCAGGGTGGCGGTGGGGCTCAGCTCACCGCGCTCCAGCCGGGACAGCGTCGAGCGGCTCACTCCGCTGCGCCGGGACAACTCGTCGAGCGACCAGCCGTGCTCGGTGCGCAGCTCGCCCAGCCGGGCAGCCAGCCGGGCGTCCACGGAGCCGGGCTCAAGCCCCTCTGGCTCTCTCATATCAGAGAGGATATCCCTGATCGGGGATACGGTTCGGTCCGGGGCCCACTCGGTGCGGCGGGGGAGCGGCGGGTCCTGAGAGGATCGGTGCGTGCCGTCCCCCGAACCGGAGCCCCTTCCCGTGCCTCTCCCCGCGCCGCCCGCCGCGCCCGGGGCCGAACCGCTGCCCGAGACCGGCGCGGCCACGGGCCGACGCCTGGTGCGCTGCCGGATGTGCGGACGCCCCCTCACCGGTACGGCATCACGCCGCACCGGCCTGGGCCCCGCCTGCGACGCCAAACTGCACCCCGCGGCACCGGACATCCGCACGCGCCGCCACGAGGTCGACCAGGACACACTGCCGGGCATCTGAGCCGCGCGGCGGACAGGGCGGCCCCCTGCGCGGCCGCCCCGTCCCTAGGCGTCGAGCCGCCGGAACAGCCCCTCCTGCACCACCGAGACCAGCAACTGGCCCTGGCGGTCGTAGATACGGCCTCGGGCCAGCCCGCGGCCGCCCGTGGCGATCGGCGACTCCTGGTCGTACAGGAACCACTCGTCCGCCCGGAACGGCCGGTGGAACCACATCGCGTGGTCCAGCGACGCCATGTCGAAACCGCGCGGCCCCCACAGCGGCTCCACCGGAATCCGCACCGCGTCGAGCAGCGTCATGTCGCTCGCGTACGTCAGCGCGCAGGTGTGGACGAGCGGATCGTCGCCCAGCGGGCCGACCGCCCGCATCCACACGGCACTGCGCGGGTCCGCGTCCTTGATCTCCTCGTGCGTCCAGCGCAGCCGGTCCACGTAACGGATGTCGAAGGGCTGGCGCCTGGCCATCCGCTCCAGCGCCTCGGGCAGGGCGCCCAGGTGCTCACGCACCTCGTCGGCGACGGTCGGCAGCTCGTCGGGGTCGGGGACCTCGCGGGCCGGCGGCAGCTGGTGCTCGAAGCCGCCCTCCTCCGGGCGGTGGAAGGACGCCGTCAGGTTGAAGATCGTCCGGCCCTCCTGCACGGCAGTGACCCGGCGGGTGGTGAAGGACCGGCCGTCCCGTACCCGCTCGACCTCATAGACGATCGGTACGCCGGGGCGTCCCGGGCGCAGGAAGTAGGCGTGCAGCGAGTGGACCGGTCGGTCGCCGTCGGTGGTGCGGCCCGCCGCCACCAGAGCCTGCCCGGCGACCTGGCCGCCGAAGACCCGCTGGAGGGACTCCTGCGGGCTGCGGCCACGGAAGATGTTGACCTCGATCCGCTCCAGGTCGAGCAGGTCGACCAGGCGCTCGGCGGGGTTCGTCATAGGGTTCTTCTCCACTCTCGAAGCCTGTTCCACGTCACAGCTGACCCACGGAGGTGACCCGGACGACGGCCCGGCCCTCCTCGTCGGAAGCGGCCAGGTCGACCTCGGCGCTGATGCCCCAGTCGTGGTCCCCGGCCGGGTCGGCGAAAGCCTGCCAGACCCGCCACAGGCCGTGCTCCCGGTCCTCGTCGATCTTCAGGAGCTTCGGCCCGCGGGCGTCGGGGCCGGTGCCCAGGTCCTCGTGCGCGTCCCAGTACCCGTCCATCGCCTCGCCCCAGGCGTCCTCGTCCCAGCCGGAATCGCCGTCCATCTCGCCGAGTTCGCGGACGCGGTCCAGCGCGGCCAGCTCCACCCGGCGGAACATCGCGTTGCGGACCAGGACCCGGAAGGCGCGCGCGTTCGACGTGACCGGCTTGACCTCGTCCGCCCGCTCCTGCGCCTGTTCGGCGGTCTCCACCTCCGGGTTGGCGAGCTGCTCCCACTCGTCCAGGAGGCTGGAGTCCACCTGGCGGACCATCTCGCCGAGCCAGGCGATCAGATCCTCCAGGTCCTCCGACTTCAGGTCGTCCGGGATCGTGTGCTCAAGGGCCTTGTACGCGCCGGCCAGGTAGCGCAGGACGATGCCCTCCGTACGCGCCAGCTCGTAGTGCGAGGTGAACTCCGTGAAGGTCATGGCCCGTTCGTACATGTCCCGGATCACCGACTTCGGTGACACCGGGTGGTCGCCGACCCACGGGTGGCTCGTGCGGTACACCTCGTACGCGTGCCACAGCAGCTCGCTCAGCGGCTTCGGGTACGTGACGTCCTGGAGCAGCTCCATCCGCTCCTCGTACTCGATCCCGTCCGCCTTCATCTGGCCGACCGCCTCGCCCCGCGCCTTGTTCTGCTGGGCGGCGAGGATCTGCCGGGGGTCGTCCAGGGTGGACTCGACGACGGAGACCATGTCCAGGGCGTACGAAGGGGATTCGACGTCCAGCAGATCGAACGAGGCCAGCGCGAAGGTGGACAGCGGCTGGTTGAGCGCGAAGTCCTGCTGGAGGTCGACGGTCAGCCGGACGATCCTGCCCTCGGCATCCGGCTTGTCCAGCTGCTCCACCACGCCGCCGTCGAGCAGCGAGCGGTAGATGGCGATGGCCCGCCTGATGTGACGAAGCTGAGCCCTGCGCGGCTCGTGGTTGTCCTCCAGCAGATGCCGCATCGCCTCGAAGGCGTTGCCGGGGCGCGCGATCACGGACAGCAGCATCGTGTGCGTGACCCGGAAGCGGGAGCTCAGCGGCTCCGGATCGGACTGGATCAGCTTGTCGAAGGTGGTCTCCGACCAGGCGACGAAGCCCTCGGGGGCCTTCTTACGGACCACCTTGCGCTTCTTCTTCACGTCGTCGCCCGCCTTCTTGACGGCCTTCTCGTTCTCGATGACGTGCTCGGGGGCCTGGGCGACGACGAAGCCCGCCGTGTCGAACCCGGCCCGCCCGGCACGGCCGGCGATCTGGTGGAACTCCCGGGCGCGCAGCGTACGGACCCGCGTGCCGTCGTACTTGGTGAGCGCGGTGAACAGCACGGTGCGGATGGGGACGTTGACGCCGACGCCGAGGGTGTCCGTACCGCAGATCACCTTGAGCAGGCCCGCCTGGGCGAGCTTCTCCACCAGGCGCCGGTACTTGGGCAGCATCCCGGCGTGGTGCACCCCGATGCCGTGGCGCACGTAACGCGAGAGGTTCTGGCCGAACTTGGTGGTGAAGCGGAAGCTGCCGATCAGATCGGCGATCTTCTCCTTCTCCTCCTTCGTGCACATGTTGATGCTCATCAGCGACTGCGCGCGCTCGACGGCCGCGGCCTGGGTGAAGTGCACGATGTAGACGGGGGACTGCCGGGTGTCCAGCAGTTCGGTGAGCGTCTCGGTGATCGGCGTCAGCCGGTACTCGTAACTGAGCGGGACCGGCCGCGTCGCCGAGCGCACCACCGAGGTGGGACGGCCGGTGCGGCGCGTGAGGTCCTTCTCGAACATCGCGACGTCGCCGAGCGTCGCCGACATCAGGACGAACTGGGCCTGCGGCAGCTCCAGGATCGGGATCTGCCAGGCCCAGCCGCGGTCCTGCTCCGCGTAGAAGTGGAACTCGTCCATCACGACCTGGCCGACATCGGCGTACTTGCCGTCGCGCAGCGCGATCGACGCCAGCACCTCGGCGGTGCAGCAGATGACCGGGGCGTCGGCGTTGACCGAGGCGTCGCCGGTGAGCATGCCGACGTTCTCCGTGCCGAAGAGCTTGCAGAGATCGAAGAACTTCTCGGAGACCAGCGCCTTGATCGGCGCGGTGTAGAAGGTGACCTTGTCCTGGGCCAGCGCCGTGAAGTGCGCGCCGGCGGCGACCAGGCTCTTTCCGGAGCCGGTGGGCGTGGAGAGGATCACGTTCGCCCCGGAGACGACCTCGATCAGCGCCTCTTCCTGAGCGGGATAGAGGGTGATGCCCTGGGTCTCGGTCCATGACGAGAAGGCCTCGAAGAGGGCGTCCGGGTCGTCGGTCGGGGGCAGCTGATCGATAAGGGTCACACCCCCATCTTGCCTGTCTTCCGCCCGGATGAGGGAACCGGACGATCAGTCGAAGATCACGGACGATACGCTGCCCACTCAACTCGGCTGCGCCGCACAGGCCATGGCCGCGCGAGATCTACGGGGGCGGGAACGACCATGATGGGACCGGCACACTCTCTGTCGGGGGCAGCGGCCTGGCTGGGGGTGGGCGCGGCCGCGGCCGCGGCCGGCCATCCGATGCCCTGGCCCGTCCTGGTCGTGGGTGGTCTGATCTGCGCGGGCGCCGCGCTCGCCCCCGACCTCGACCACAAGTCGGCGACGATCTCGCGGGCCTTCGGGCCGATCTCCAAGGGTATGTGCGAGATCGTGGACAAGCTCTCCTACGCCGTCTACAAGGCGACCAGGGGACCCGGTGACCCGCGCAGGACCGGCGGCCACCGGACGCTGACCCACACCTGGCTGTGGGCCGTGCTGATCGGTGCGGGCGCCTCGGTCGCGGCGGTCAACGGCGGCCGGTGGGCGGTCCTAGCGATCCTCTTCGTCCATCTGGTGCTCGCCGTCGAAGGACTGCTGTGGCGGGCCGCCCGGATGTCCAGCGACGTCCTGGTATGGCTCCTGGGGGCGACCAGCGCCTGGACCCTGGCCGGTGTCCTGGACAAGGCGGGCAACGGCTCCGACTGGCTGTTCACCGCCCCCGGCCAGGAGTACCTGTGGCTCGGGCTGCCCATCGTGCTGGGAGCGCTCGTCCACGACATCGGCGACGCACTGACCGTCTCCGGCTGCCCGATCCTCTGGCCGATCCCGCTGGGACGTAGGCGCTGGTACCCGATCGGACCGCCCAAGGCGCTGCGCTTCCGGGCCGGCAGCTGGGTGGAGCTGAAGGTGCTCATGCCGGCCTTCATGCTGCTCGGGGGAGTGGGCGGCGCCGCCGCCCTCAACGTCATCTGACCCCTTTCCGTCGCCCTTCCCTCGTGCCTGCACGGCGGCGGGCGACGAGCCGTAGCACCATGACCGCATGCTGCTTGCCCGGCTCTCCCGTGTGTCCCTGGACGTCGCCGCCACGTCGGCACGGTCCCGGAAGGTCGCCCTGCTGGCCGACCTGTTCCGGGACACCGCGCCGGACGACGTCCCGATCGTCATCCCGTATCTTTCCGGCCGCCTTCCGCAGGGGCGGCTCGGCATCGGCTGGAGCACGCTGCGCGACCCTGTGCCGCCCGCCGCCGAGCCCACGCTCACCGTCGCGGAGGTGGACGCCGAGCTGACGGCCGTCGGAGCCCTGTCGGGCGCCGGTTCCCAGGCCGGCCGCCGCGCACGCCTCCAACGGCTACTCGGCGCCGCCACCGCCGACGAACAGCGCTTCCTGCGGGCCCTGCTCACCGGAGAGGTGCGGCAGGGCGCCCTGGACGCCGTCGCCGCCGACGCGCTCGCCCGGGCCGCCGGGGCGCCGCCCGAGGACGTACGGCGGGCCGTGATGCTCGCCGGATCGCTGCAAGCGGTCGCCAGGGACCTGCTGGCGCGGGGGCCGGAGGCGCTCGGCGCGTTCCGGCTGACCGTGGGCCGCCCCGTCCTGCCGATGCTCGCGCACACCGCAGCCTCGGTCGCCGAAGCGATCGACAAGCTGGGGACCTGCGTCGTCGAGGAGAAGCTCGACGGCATCCGCGTCCAGGCGCACAGGGACGGCGACGAGGTCCGCCTCTACACCCGGACGCTCGACGACATCACCGAGCGCCTGCCGGAAATCGCCGCAGCCGTACGTGACTTCCCCGGCGAGCGGTTCATTCTCGACGGCGAGGTGATCGCGCTCGGGGCCGACGGCCGCCCTCGCCCCTTCCAGGAGACCGCCGCCCGGGTGGGCTCACGGCGCGATGTGGCCGGGGCGGCGGCCACCGTCCCCGTCGTGCCCGTCTTCTTCGACGCGCTGTCGGCCGACGGCCGGGACCTTCTGGACCTGCCCTTCACCGAACGGCACGCGGCGCTGGCCGGACTCGTTCCGGAGCGGATGCGGGTCCGCCGCGTCCTCGTCACGGAGCCGGCCGACGCGGGCCCGCGCGAGTCCGCGGTCGCGTTCCTGGCCACCACGCTGGCGCGGGGCCACGAGGGCGTGGTGATCAAGAGCCTGGACGCGCCCTACAGCGCCGGCCGGCGCGGGGCCTCCTGGCTGAAGGTGAAGCCGGTGCACACCCTGGACCTCGTGGTGCTCGCGGCCGAATGGGGGCACGGGCGGCGGACCGGGAAGCTGTCCAACCTGCATCTCGGGGCGCGGGGGTCCGACGGCTCGTACGTGATGCTCGGCAAGACCTTCAAAGGGCTCACCGACACCATGCTCGCCTGGCAGACCGAACGGCTGGGCGAGCTCTCCACCGGCGACGACGGCCACGTGGTGACCGTACGCCCCGAACTCGTCGTCGAGATCGCCTACGACGGCCTCCAGCGCTCCACCCGCTACCCCGCCGGGGTCACCCTGCGGTTCGCCCGGGTGCTGCGCTACCGCGAGGACAAGCGGCCACAGGAGGCGGACACCGTCGAGACGGTCCTCTCCCGGCAGACCTGAGCGGAGCGGGCCCGCCGGGAGAGAGGAGGACCGGGTCAGTGGCGGATCACTGTCGCGGCCGTGTGCGCCCGCACCTGCTCCGGGGTGAGATAGGCGCCGGTGTACTCGAAGTCCTTGAGCGTCGCCGGACTGCGGAGCTGGAAACCGGTCCGCACGAAGTCGTCACCGGCGATCGCGTTCAGCATCCAGTTCGTCAGGACCCGGGTCTTGGCGACGTTCGTCCGCAGCGCCGACCAGTGATAGCCGCGGGCCACCGCCTGGGCGGGGAGTCCCTTCAGTTCGATGCCGAGCGGCTTGGAGACCGCGTCCCGGCCGCCGAGGTCGACGACCAGGCCGAGGTCCTTGTGCTCGTAAGGCATCAGCGGCATGCCGCGCAACGTCGCGATGAGGTTGTCGGCCAGGGTGCGGCCCTGGCGCATGGCGTGCTGGGCGGTGGGCGGGCACACGGCTCCGTCGCCCTTCGCCAGATCGGGCACCGCGGCGGCGTCGCCGAGGGCGAAGACGCCGTCCGAGCCGCGCAGGGAGAGTTCGGGAGTCACGGCGAGGCGTCCGCGTACCGTCTCCGCACCCAGGGTGGCGATCAGCGGGCTGGCGGCGACGCCCGCCGTCCAGATCAGCGTGCGGCAGGGCAGGACCCGGCCGTCGGTGAACGTCACCTGTTCCGCCGTCGCCTCGGCGATGGAGACGCCGAGCGAGACCTCGATCCCCCGCTTGCGCAGGATCTCCATGGCGTCCTTGCCGAGTTTGTCCCCGAGCTCGGGCATGAGCTTCGGGGCGATGTCGATCAGATGCCACTTGATGAGCTTCGGATCGAGCCTCGGATAGTGCTTGAGGGCGTTGGTGGTGAGCCGTTGCAGACAGGCCGCGGTCTCGGTGCCCGCGTACCCGCCGCCCACCACGACGAACTGGAGCCGGGAGGCCCGCTCCTCCTCGTCCAGGCTGGCATCGGCCAGGTCGAGCTGGGCGATCACGTGGTCGCGGATGTACGCGGCCTCGGCGAGGGTCTTCATACCCCGGGCGTTCTCGACGAGTCCGGGGATGTCGAAGGTCCGGGTGACGCTGCCCGCGGCGAGCACGATGTAGTCGTACGGCTCGTTCACGATCTCGTCAGTGATCTTCCGGACGACGCAGACCTTCGCGTCGGTGTCCACTCCAATGGCCCCGCCCGGCACGATCCGGGTGCGGTGGCGACGGCTGCGGCGCAACGAGACGGCGACCGACTGGGGAGTCAGTACACCGGCGGCGACCTGCGGCAGGAGCGGCAGGTACAGCTGGTACGAGAACGGCGTGACGAGCGTGATCTCCGCTTCGCCGGGGGTGAGCCTGCGTTCCAGTCGGCGTACGCACTCGACCCCGGCAAAGCCGGCGCCGACAACGAGAATCCTGGGTCGTGCCACGGTGTGCGTCCCTTCTCGGGCTTACGCGGTCCTGTACTCGACTGCCCCTGATTCCGGGTGGGTCACTCCTCATCCTTACCGGCCGCATCGGAGTTCGCCTCCTGACGGCGTCCCGGGGCATGGCGGCTCAGGAGTAAGAGCGCCCCTCGCCGTGCCCCCGAAGGATCGTTCGGAACATCCACCTGCCACACATTGGTGAGTGCGGCTCGCCACGTTCGCATCCTCCGGGGGCCGGCGACCCGGATCAGCCGTGCCAGGACCGCCACAGCGCCGCGTACGCACCGTCCGCGGCCACCAGCTCGTCGTGGCTGCCCAGTTCGCTGATGCGGCCGCTCTCCACGACGGCGATCACATCCGCGTCGTGCGCGGTGTGCAGCCGGTGCGCGATGGCCACCACCGTACGGCCGTCCAGGACCCTGGCCAGCGAGCGCTCCAGGTGTCTGGCCGCCCGCGGGTCCAGCAGCGAGGTCGCCTCGTCCAGCACCAGCGTGTGCGGATCGGCGAGCACCAGCCGGGCCAGCGCGATCTGCTGCGCCTGCGCCGGCGTGAGAGCCAGCCCGCCCGAACCGACCTCGGTGTCCAGCCCCTTGTCCAGGGCCCTGGACCAGCCGTCCGCGTCGACCGCGGCGAGTGACGCCCACAGCTCGGCGTCATCGGCGCCGGTGCGGGCCAGCAGCAGGTTGTCACGCAGCGAACCCACGAAGACGTGGTGCTCCTGGTTGACCAGGGCGACATGCCGGCGCACCCGCTCCGCCGTCATCCGAGACAACTCAGCACCACCCAGAGTCACCTCACCCGAGCGCGGTGCGTAGATCCCGGCCAGCAGCCGGCCCAGCGTGGACTTGCCCGCCCCCGAGGGACCGACCAGCGCCAGCCGCGTACCCGGAGCCACGTCCAGGGTCACCTTGTGCAGGACGTCGACGCCGGCGCGGTAGCCGAAGTGCACGTCGTCCGCCCGGACCGCCCGGCCGTCCGGGCCGATCCTGTCGTCACCCGCGTCCGGCTCGATGTCGCGTACGCCCACCAGCCGGGCCAGCGAGACCTGGGCGACCTGCAACTCGTCGTACCAGCGAAGGATCAGACCGATCGGGTCGACCATCATCTGCGCCAGCAGCGCTCCCGTCGTCAGCTGACCGACGGTGAGCCAGCCCTCCAGAACGAACCAGCCGCCGAGCATCAGCACCGCGCCGAGGATCGTCACGTACGTGGCGTTGATGACGGGGAAGAGCACCGAGCGCAGGAACAGCGTGTACCGCTCCCAGGCGGTCCACTCCTTGATCCGCCGGTCCGACAGCGCGACCCGGCGGGCGCCCAGACGGTGCGCCTCCACGGTCCGGCCCGCGTCGACGGTCTCCGCGAGCATCGCCGCGACGGACGCGTACCCGGCGGCCTCCGAGCGGTACGCCGAGGGCGCCCGCCGGAAATACCAGCGGCACCCGACGATCAGCACCGGCAGGGCGATCAGTACGGCCAGTGCCAGCGGCGGGGCCGTCACGGTGAGTGCGCCGAGCAGCAGCCCTGCCCACACCACGCCGATCGCCAGCTGCGGCACGGCCTCGCGCATCGCGTTCGCCAGCCGGTCGATGTCCGTCGTGATCCTGGAGAGCAGATCTCCGGTCCCGGCCCGCTCCAGGACCCCCGGAGGCAGCCCGACCGACCGTACGAGGAAGTCCTCGCGCAGATCGGCGAGCATCTCCTCACCGAGCATCGCGCCGCGCAGCCGCATGGTCCGTGTGAACACGGTCTGCACGACGAGCGCGAGCGCGAACACCGCCGCGGTGCGCTCCAGATGGAGGTCCGTGACCCCGTTCGACAGGTCTTCGACCAGTCCGCCCAGCAGGTACGGGCCGGTGATCGAGGCGATCACCGCGACCGCGTTCACCGCGATCAGCACGGCGAACGGTGTGCGGTGACGCCGCAACAGGTCACGTACGTAGCCGCGCACGGTCGTCGGTGTGCCGACCGGCAGGGTCGTCGCCGACTCCGGGGCGGCCGGGTCGTACGCCGGTGGTGCGACGCCGATCATGCCCTCTCCTCGATTTCCTCGATCGCTTCGATCCCGTCGGCCTGTGCGGTCTCCGTGATCCCGTCGTGTGCGGCCAGGGCCGCGAGTTCGTCCTCGGTCTCGCGCGTGACGACCGCCCGGTACCGGGGCTCGCCGCGCAGCAGCTCGCGGTGCGAACCGACGGCCACGACGGAGCCGTCGTGGACCAGCACCACCCGGTCGGCGAGGTCCAGGAGCAGCGGCGACGAGGCGAAGGCCACGGTCGTACGGCCCTGGCGCAGCCGCTTGATTCCGGCGGCCACCCGGGCCTCCGTGTGCGAGTCGACGGCCGACGTCGGCTCGTCGAGCACCAGTGCCTCCGGGTCGGTGACCAGGGAACGGGCCAGGGCGAGACGCTGCCGCTGGCCGCCGGAGAGCGAACGGCCGCGCTCCGTGATCCGGGTCCGCATCGGGTCGCCGTCCGTTTCGGGCGAAGCCTGGGCCAGCGCGTCCAGGACGTCACCGCACTGGGCCGCCGCCAGGGCGTCCTCGGCGGTCACTAGACCGGAGGACGGCACATCGAGCAGCTCGCGCAGTGTGCCGGAGAGCAGCACGGGGTCCTTGTCCTGCACGAGTACCGCCGCCCGTGCGAAGTCCAGCGGCAGTTCGTCCAGCGCCACGCCGCCGAGCAGTACGGACGGCGCCTTCGGCGTGGGCTTCCGGTCCGGTTCCGCTTCCGGCTTCGGCTTCGGCGACGTGTCGTCGGTGGCGGCCGCGTCGGTCATGTCGGCCGCGTCGTCCTCTGTCTGGACGTGCCCGCCGAGCCGTTCGGCCAGCCGGCCCGCCTCGTCCGGATCACCGCAGACCACAGCGGTGAACAGTCCCTCGGGAGCCATCAGGCCGGTGGCCGGGTCGTACAGGTCCCCGACCGGAGCCATGCCCTCGATCGTCGACGGCTGCACGGTGCGGTGCAGCGACAGCACCCGGACCGCGCGCTTCGCGGACGGCCGGGAGAAGGAGTACGCCATGGCGATCTCCTCGACGTGCCGCAGAGGGAACAGCATCAGCGTCGCCGCGCTGTACACGGTGACCAGCTGGCCCACCTCGATACGGCCGTCCCGGGCCAGCGTGGCCCCGTACACGACCAGCGAGATCAGGAGAACACCCGGCAGCAGCACCTGGATCGCCGAGATCAGCGCCCACATCCGCGCACTGCGGACGGCGGCCTTCCGTACCTCCTGGGAGGCGCGCCGGTAGCGGCCGAGGAAGAGTTCCTCGCCGCCGATGCCGCGCAGCACCCGCAGACCGGCGACCGTGTCGGAGGCCAGTTCCGTCGCCTTGCCCGCCTTCTCGCGCTGGATGTCGGCGCGCCGGGTGGCCCGGGGGAGGAGGGGCAGGACGGCCAGGGCCAGGACCGGCATGGCGATCGCCACGAGCACGCCCAGCGTGGGGAGGTAGAGGACGAGGCCGATACAGATCAGTACGAGGGCGGTGGCCGCGGCGGCGAAGCGGGAGAGCGCCTCGACGAACCAGCCGATCTTCTCGACATCGCCGGTGGAGACGGCGACGACCTCGCCGGCGGCGACCCGCCGGGTGAGCGCGGAGCCGAGCTCGGCGGTCTTGCGGGCCAGCAACTGCTGGACGCGTGCCGCGGCGGTGATCCAGTTGGTGATGGCGGTGCGGTGGAGCATCGTGTCGCCCACCGCGATGAGCACACCGAGGGCCACGATCAGGCCGCCGGCCACGAGGAGGCCGCGGCCCGAGCGGTCGATGACGGCCTGGACGGCGAGACCGACGGTGAGCGGGAGCCCGGCGATGGCGCACTGGTGAAGAAGGCCCCAGGAGAGGGACTTGAGCTGTCCGGCGAGCTGACTGCGCCCGAGCCAGAACAGGAACCGTGGACCTGACCGGACATCCGGATCGCCAGGATCTGAATACGGAAGATCGCGAATCTGCATGACGTCCCAGGGCTCGGAAGGGCGGAGGTCCGAGGACCTCGCGGAATCGTTGAACGGGTGGGGGGAGCAAACCGTGCAAGGTTCGCGTCCTGCCCCGGCCCGTGGCAAACGGTTTTCCGCGTCCCGGCTGCTCGGGGGGCACGAATCCGGCCGCCGGTCCGGCGGCGTTCCGGTGCTGCACGGGTGCTCTACGGGCGGGTCGCCCACTCCAGTTCCATCAGCACCGACCGGTAGCGGTGGCCGGTCGCCCGGTCCATGCCGATCTCGCACATCCGGTTCGCCGACAGATACACGTCGTACGCACGCCTGTTGACCTCCGCCGCCTCCTTGGCGGTGGCTGACGCCGTCAACTCCTTGTGCAGCATGCCGCGGTCGCCGGCGAAGGCGCAGCACCCGGCGTCGTCGGGCACGACCACCTCGTCGGCGCACGCCTCGGCGACCCTGCGCAGATGGCCCACATCTCCCAGGTGCTCCATCGAGCACGTCGGGTGCAGGACCGCCGAACCGGTCCTGCGGACCACCGTCAGCTCCGGCAGCAGCTCGTCCGCCGCCCACACGAGCGAGTCGACTACGGTCAGCTCGCGGTGCAGCTCCCGGTTGTCCTCGGTGAGGTACGGCACCACTTCGTGCGCGATGCCCAGCGTGCACGACGAGGCGTCGACGATAGGAGGAAGCCTGCCGCCCGCCGTCCAGCCCCAGGCGGCCTCCACCATGCGATTGGCCATCACCGTGTTGCCCTCGTCGTAGCCCTTGGAGTGCCAGATCGTCGCGCAGCAGGTGCCCGCGACATCGTCCGGGATCCATACCGGCTTTCCGGCGCGGGCGGAGACGGCGACGACGGCTTCGGCCAGGGACGGTTCCCGCCGTGGGCCGGGTCCGCCGAAGACGCGGTTCACGCATGCCGGGTAGTAGACGGCGTGGGCGCCGGCCCTGGAGGTACGGGGTAGCTTCCTGGCGGCCGCGCCGGGGATCTCCGGCAGCCACTCGGGGACCAGATCGGGGCGTACGGCCTTGCGGGCCAGCCCGGTGACGGACTCCAGCAGCCGGTCGCCCGCCCGGTCCCTGATCCGGTCGGCCGCGGCCACCGCCAGCCGCGCCGCGGCCTCCACCGCCTTGAAGTTCTTCGCGGTCAGCGCCGCGATCCGCTCCTCGCGCGGCGAGTGCCGCCGACGGCGGAAGCCCTTCATCATCGCCCCCGTGTCGATGCCGACCGGGCAGGCCAGCTTGCAGGTGGAGTCGCCCGCGCAGGTGTCCACCGCGTCGTAGCCGTACGCATCGAGCAGACCGGCTTCCACCGGGGCGCCGTCGCTCTGGCGCATCATCTCCCGCCGCAGCACGATCCGTTGGCGCGGTGTGGTGGTCAGGTCCTCGCTGGGGCACGTCGGTTCGCAGAAGCCGCACTCGATGCACGGGTCGGCGACCGCCTCCACCTTCGGAATCGTCTTCAGCCCGCGCAGATGGGCCTTCGGGTCGCGGTCGAGGACGATGCGCGGCGCCAGGACCCCATCGGGATCGATGACCTGCTTCGTCCGCCACATCAGCTCCGTCGCCTTCGGGCCCCACTCCAGCTCCAGGAAGGGCGCGATGTTGCGTCCCGTGGCGTGCTCGGCCTTGAGCGAGCCGTCGAACCGGTCGACGACGAGGCGGCAGAAGGCGTCCATGAACGCGGCGTACCGGTCGACGTCGGAGGATTTCGCGGCGTCGAAAGCGAGCAGGAAGTGCAGGTTGCCGTGGGCCGCATGGCCTGCCACAGCGGCGTCGAAGCCATGCTCCGCCTGGAGCTCCAGGAGCGCCCGGCAGGCTTCCGCGAGCCGTGCGGGCGGTACGGCGAAGTCCTCCGTGATGAGGGTCGTACCGGCAGGGCGTGAGCCGCCGACCGCGGTGACGAACGCCTTGCGCGCCTTCCAGTAGCCGGAGACGGTCGCGGCGTCCCGGGTGAACTCGTTGGTGATCGACAGCGCCGGCGCGACCAGTTCCAGACCGGCGACGACCTCGTCGGCCGCCCGCTCGTACGCCTCCTGTCCGGCCTCGTCAGGTGCGCGGAACTCCACCAGCAGCGCCGTCGTCTCCTTGGGCAGCGTCGCCCAGTCCGCCGGGACACCCTGCACGCTGACCGAGGCGCGCAGGGTGTTGCCGTCCATGAGCTCCACCGCGATCGCCCCCGCCTCGGTGAAGCGGGGCACGGCCGCCGCCGCGGCCGACAGCGAGGGGAAGAAGAGCAGCGCCGACGAGACCCTGCGGTCCAGGGGAAGGGTGTCGAAGACGACCTCGGAGATGAAACCGAAGGTGCCCTCGGAGCCGACCATCAGCCCGCGCAGGATCTCCACGGGCGTCGAACCGTCGAGGAACGCGTCGAGGCGGTATCCGTTGGTGTTCTTGATCTCGTACTTGGCACGGACCCTGGCGGTGAGCCCGGGGTCCGCCTCGATCTCCGCCCTGAGCGCGAGCAGCCCTTCGCACAGGCGTGGTTCGGCATGGGCCAGCAGCTCGTCCGCCGCCGGGTCCGCCGTGTCGACGACGGTGCCGCTGGGCAGGACGAAGGTGAGTGAGGCGAGGGTGCGGTACGCGTTGCGGGTCGTCCCCGCCGTCATCCCGGACGCGTTGTTGGCGACGACACCGCCGACCGTGCAGGCGATGGCACTGGCCGGGTCGGGGCCCAGAAGCCGGCCGTGCCTGGCGAGGGCGGCGTTGGCCCGCATGACGGTGGTCCCGGGACCGATCCGGGCCCGCGCCCCGTCGTCCAGGACCTCGATCCCCGTCCAGTGGCGGCGTACGTCGACGAGGATGTCCTCGCCCTGGGCCTGGCCGTTGAGACTGGTGCCCGCCGCCCGGAAGACCACCTCGCGGCCCTTGCCGCGGGCGTAGGACAGGATGGCGGAGATGTCGTCGATGTCCTCCGGCACGACCACCACTTCGGGGAGGAAGCGGTAGGGGCTGGCGTCGGAGGCGTACCGCACGAGGTCGGAGACCTTCCACAGCACGCGGTCGGCCCCGAGCAGGGCCACCAGCTCGGAGCGCAGCGGCTCGGGGGTGCCGTGTGCCATGCGGTCGGGCACACGGTCGTGGGACGGCGTGCGCGCCGTACCCGGACGGAGGGCTTCCGGCTTCGGCTCCAGCAGCGGCATGACATGTCCCCTCGGAGGTGCGGCGCTCCGCGCCGAGTCAGCAGTGGCGCTCCGGCATCCCGTCGACCAGAGCGGACAGCAGGCCGCCGAGCACCTCGCGCTGATCGGCGGTCAATGGAGCAAGGATCTCCTCTGCGGCGGCCCGGCGCGCGCTGCGCAGGGACCGGAGAGTGGCACGGCCCCCGTCGGTGATCTCGACGCGGACCACCCGGCGGCTGGCCGGGTCGGGAGCGCGGCGCACCCGGCCGCTCGCCTCCAGGCCGTCGACCAGGCTGGTCACGGCGCGTGGGACGACGTCCAGGCGCTGGGCCAGATCGGCCATCCGCGGCGGGCCGTCGTACTGGGCGACCGTGCGCAGCAGCCGGAACTGGGCGGGCGTGATGCCGATCGGCTCCAGCTGGCGGCTCTGGATGCGGTGGAGCCTGCGGGTGAGCCGCAGCAGTTGCTCGGCCAGCAGGCCGTCGGAATCGGGGGAGTCCATGGGGGAACAATATCAGGACCATGTTCATTGTGAGTATAGGTAACAATGAGCTATGCTCTCCAAAGCCGCACTCCCGCACGCCTGCCGAAGGAGCCCATGAAACCCGACGAACCCACGTGGGCTCCCCAGCCCAGGGACGACGGACAGCCGCCCGCCGAGCTGCGCCGCATCTTCCGTCTCTTCCGCCCCTACCGAGGCCGCCTCGCTCTGGTCGGTCTCCTGGTGGGCGCCTCGTCCCTGGTGTCGGTGGCCTCCCCGTTCCTGCTGCGCGAGATCCTGGACACCGCGATCCCGCAGGGCCGCACGGGCCTGCTCTCGCTGCTCGCCCTCGGCATGATCCTCACCGCCGTGATGACCAGCGTCCTCGGTGTGGTGCAGACCCTGATCTCCACGACCGTCGGTCAGCGCGTCATGCACGATCTGCGGACCGCCGTCTACACCCAGCTCCAGCGGATGCCGCTGGCCTTCTTCACCAAGACCCGCACGGGTGAGGTGCAGTCCCGCATCGCCAGTGACATCGGCGGAATGCAGGCGACCGTCACCTCGACCGCGACCTCGCTGGTCTCCAACCTCACCGCGGTCATCGCCACCGTGGTAGCCATGCTCGCGCTCGACTGGCGTCTCACCGTCGTCTCCCTGCTCCTGCTGCCGGTCTTCGTGTGGATCAGCCGTCGGGTGGGCCGGGAGCGCAAGAGGATCACGACGCAGCGCCAGAAGCAGATGGCGGCCATGGCTGCCACCGTCACCGAGTCCCTCTCGGTCAGCGGCATCCTCCTCGGCCGCACCATGGGCCGCTCGGAATCGCTCACCAAGAACTTCACCGAGGAGTCGGAGCGCCTCGTCGACCTCGAAGTGCGTTCCAGCATGGCCGGGCGCTGGCGGATGTCGACGATCGGGATCGTCATGGCCGCCATGCCCGCCGTCATCTACTGGGCGGCCGGGATGACGCTCCAGTCGGGCGCCACCGCCGTCTCGCTGGGCACGCTCGTCGCCTTCGTCTCGCTCCAGCAGGGCCTGTTCCGCCCTGCCGTGAGCCTGCTCTCCACCGGAGTGCAGATGCAGACGTCCCTCGCCCTCTTCCAGCGGATCTTCGAGTATCTCGACCTGACGGTGGACATCACCGAGCCCGAGAAGCCCGTGCGGCTGGAGAAGATCCGCGGAGAGGTCGCCTTCGAGGACGTCGAATTCAGCTATGACGAGAAGAGCGGGCCCACGCTCAGCGGCATCGACGTGACCGTGCCCGCCGGCGGCAGCCTCGCCGTCGTCGGACCCACCGGTTCCGGCAAGTCGACCCTCAGCTATCTCGTTCCCCGGCTGTACGACGTCACCGGCGGCCGGGTCACCATCGACGGGGTCGACGTGCGGGACCTGGACTTCGACACCCTGGCCAGGGCCGTGGGCGTGGTCTCCCAGGAGACCTATCTCTTCCATGCCTCCGTCGCCGACAACCTCCGCTTCGCCAAGCCGGAGGCCACCGACGAGGAGATCGAGGCGGCGGCTCGCGCCGCGCAGATCCACGATCACATCGCCTCACTGCCCGACGGCTACGACACGCTCGTCGGCGAACGGGGCTATCGCTTCTCCGGCGGTGAGAAGCAGCGGCTGGCCATCGCCCGCACGATTCTGCGCGACCCTCCCGTGCTGATCCTCGACGAGGCGACGAGCGCTCTCGATACGCGTACGGAGCACGCCGTCCAGTCGGCGATCGACGCACTTTCCGCAGGGCGCACCACGCTCACCATCGCGCACCGGCTCTCCACCGTTCGCGGCGCGGACCAGATCATCGTGCTGGACGGCGGGCGCACGGTGGAGCGCGGCACCCATGAGGAACTGCTCGGCAAGCACGGTCGGTACGCGGCCCTGATCGCCCGCGACACGCGACTGGCACCGGTCGCCCCCTGACACAGGGCTGCGGGCTCGAAGCGGGTGGTGTGCGCCAAGGCCCTCCCGCGCGCCCGAAGGCTCAGCCGCCCCAGGGCCGAAGGCGGCGCACACGGCAGCGCCGCCGCTCCCGTGGGAGGGGAGCGGCGGCGGCGCCGGTGGAGCAGAGGTCGGACGAGCCAGCCAGTGCGGCTCGTGTCGTCGGCCTCCAGGTACCGGATCGGTGCATATGTCCGGGTTAACGTGCCCGCATGGTGAACGAGTCCCCGGACGCCCCGCCCCGCCCCAGACTCCGGCCGACCCGGCGCGGGCGGCTGGTGCTGCTCATCGGCGCCGTCCTCGTCGTGGCGGCGGCCGTACTGTTGCCGCTGCTGCTTCTCGGGTCGGAGGAGAAGCGGGAGCCGCCCCGCTCCCTGGTGATCCCCGAGGGGTGGCGGGCCTCCCAGGTGTACGCGGCGGCCGACAAGGCGCTCGGTCTGGCCCCGGGCAGCACCGAGAAGGCCGTGCCCAGGGCCGAACTGCCCCTCCCGGCCGCGGCCGGCGGCAATCCGGAGGGCTACCTCTTCCCCGCGACGTATCCCGTCGACGACGAAACGACACCCGAGGGCCTGCTCCGCTACATGGTGGAGACAGCCGCCAAGAGGTTCGGCGCGGATCACATCACGGCCGGGGCGGAGCGCAACAGCGTCTCCGTCTACCAGACGGTGACGATCGCGGCGATCGTGCAGGCGGAGGCCGACACCGTCTCCGACATGGGCAAGGTGGCCAGGGTGATCTACAACCGGCTCGCCCAGGACATGGCGTTGCAGATGGACTCGACGCTCAATTACGCCTTGAAGCGCTCCACTCTGGACACCACCACGGGCGACACGAAGATCGACAGCCCGTACAACAGCTACGAGCGCAAGGGGCTGCCGCCGACCCCCATCGGCAATCCGGGGGAGCAGGCCATGCAGGCGGCCATCAGGCCGCCGGCGGGTCCGTGGCTGTACTTCGTCACGGTCGGGCCGGGGGACACCCGCTTCACCGACAGTTACGACGAACAGCGCACCAACGTCGAGGAGTTCAACCGCAACCGGAGCTCCGCCGCCACGGGCTGACTCCCGCCGCCCTGCGTCAGGCCGGGACCGGAGCGGGGTCCGCGTGTCCGGCCCGGTCCAGGAGCCGCTTGACCGAGCGGACCGCCGCCCGGCCGGCGCGGTTGGCGCCGATCGTGCTGGCCGACGGGCCGTACCCGACGAGATGGATGCGCTCGTCCCGTACCACCTGGGTGCCTTCGAGCTTGATGCCGCCGCCGGGCTCACGGAGCTTCAGCGGCGTCAGATGGTCGACCGCCGCCCGGAATCCGGTCGCCCACACGATCACGTCGGCCTCGACGGTCCTGCCGTCGTCCCAGGCCACCCCGGCCGGGGTGACCCGGTCGAACATCTCGATCCGGTCGAGGACTCCGCGCTCGCGGGCGTCCCGGACGGCCTCGGTGAGCGGCAGTCCGGTCACGCTCACCACGCTCCGGGGCGGCAGCCCCCGACGTACACGGTCCTCCACCTGGGCCACGGCGGCGCGCCCCTCGTCCTCGCCGAACGGTCCCTCCCGGAACACCGGAGGCCGACGCGTCACCCAGAACGTCTCGGCCGCCACGTCCGCGATCTCCATCAGATGCTGGGTGCCGGAGGCGCCACCTCCGACGACGATCACCCGTCGTCCGGCGAACGCACCGGGGCCCGGGTAGTCGGCCGTGTGCAGTTGACGCCCACGAAAGGTCTCCTGGCCCGGGTAGCGCGGCCAGAAGGGCCGGTCCCAGGTGCCCGTGGCGCTGATCAGGGTGCGCGTGGCATACATACCCTCGGAGGTCTGCACGAGCAGCCGTCCGGCGGCACCCTCGCGGACGGCGCTCACCTCCACGGGCCGGTGCACCCGCAGGTCGAAGCGCTGTTCGTACGCGTCGAAGTACGCGGCGATCACCTCGGACGAGGGGCTGGCGGGATCGGCGCCGGTCAGTTCCATTCCGGGCAGCGCGTGCATGCCGTGGACCTTCCCGTACGTCAGGGAGGGCCAGCGGAACTGCCAGGCGCCGCCCGCGCGGGGTGCGTGATCGAGGACGACGAAGTCGCGGTCCGGCTCCAGTCCGGCTCGCCGCAGGTGGTAGGCGCTGGACAGGCCGGCCTGCCCGGCCCCCACCACGACGACATCCATCTCGCGCATCCCGAAGTTGTTCACACTTCTACCAACTGTGCCCGAGTCCTGGATCTTCCCCCGCGTGGAAAGATCCAGGACCGGTCGGCAGGGTGCCCGCTCAGCGACCCCCGGCGACAAGCAGCGGGGCGCCTCCCGGGGCCGATGCCGGGCGCCCGTTGGCCGCGGGCACCGAGAGGAGAGGCGAAGCCGGGACGGTCGACAGCAGCCCGCGCGCCGCGAGCTCCGGAGTGACGCCCTCGCCGAACCAGTACGCCTCCTCCAGGTGCGGGTAACCGGACAGCACGAAGTGCTCCACACCGAGCGCGTGGTACTCCTCGATCCGGTCGGCGACATCCGCGTGACTGCCGACGAGGGCCGTTCCCGCACCGCCCCGCACCAGTCCTACGCCCGCCCAGAGATTCGGTGAGATCTCCAGCTTGTCGCGGGACCCGCCGTGCAGCGCCAGCATCCGCTGCTGGCCCACCGACTCGCTCCGCCCCAGCGCCTGCTGCGCGGCGGCGATCGTCTCGGGGTCGAGATCGCCGAGCAACCGGTCGGCAGTCGCCCATGCCTCGCGCGCGGAGTCGCGCGAGATGGTGTGGAGCCGGATCCCGAAGCGGACGGTGCGCCCCTGCTCCTCCGCCAGCCGCCTGATCCAGTCGATCTTCTCCTTTACCGCGGCCGGAGGCTCGCCCCAGGTCAGATAGACATCGGCATGCGCGGCCGCCACCGGCCCGGCAGCGGCAGACGACCCACCGAAGAAGATCTCGGGCAGCGGGTCGGGCGGCAGCGCCGTGAGCGCGCCGTCGACCTGATAGTGCTCGCCCGCGTAGTCGTACGGCCGCCCGCTCCACGCGCCCTTCACCACCGACAGGAACTCGGCGGTCCGCGCATAGCGCCGGTCGTGGTCCAGATGGTCGCCGAAGCGCCGCTGCTCCGTGGAGTCACCACCCGTCACCACATTGAGCAGCAGCCGCCCCCGCGTGATCCGCTGGTACGTGGCGGCCATCTGCGCGGCGAGCACCGGGGAGATGACCCCGGGACGGAAGGCCACGAGGAACTTCAGCCGTTCGGTGTGCTGCGCCAGCGCGACCGTTGTCAGCCAGGCGTCCTCGCACCAGGTGCCGGTCGGCGTCAGTACCGCTTCAAAGCCCAACTGCTCGGCGGCTTTGGCTATTTGGGTCAGATACTCGATATCGGGAGCGCGTATCCCGCTTACCGGGGTGATCCGGTCGCGCTTGATTCCGCCGTCGGTGTACGCGTGCCGGTCGACCAGCGTCCGGCCGTCACCGCCGGTCGGCAGGAACCAGTGCAGGGAGACGGTCATGAGGATGCCCTTCCGTAGGAGCGGGGAGCCGTGGAGGACGGCGGAAGATCACGGTTGTAGCGGGTGTCGACGTACTCCTCGAAGGAGAAGTGGCGGGGGATCAGCTTCAGCTCGGCGAAGGTGTCGGCGATCGCCTGCTCGGAGGCGATCGCGGCCGGATCGACGGCGACCGGGACGCGAGTGCCGTAACTGCGCTTCACCGCGTCGAGCGCCACCTCGTACGGCAGCCCGGTCTCCTTCGCCCAGACCTTCGCCCACTCCTCGGGATGCTCGAAGACCCAGCTCTGCGCCCGCTCCAGCCGGACCAGCAGATCACCGATGGCCTGCGACTTCTCCTTGCTCCCGAGGGCGGAGGGCGAGGCCACCTGGAAGCCGAGCCCGTTGACCACACCCTCACCCGTGGTCAGCACCCGGGCTTTCGTGCTCCGCAGGATCTGCGAGGTGTACGGGTCCCAGATCGCCCAGGCGTCGACCTTGCCCCGGCTGAAAGCGGCCAGCGCGTCGGCGGGCTGCAGATAGTTGAGCTCGACGTCGGAGACGGACAGGCCGGCCTTCTTCAGGGAGGCGATCAACTGGTAGTGGGCGGAGCTGCCCTGCGCCACCGCGATCGATCTGCCCTTGAGCTGTGCGGGGCTCTTCAGCGGTGAGTCCTTGGGGACCACGATCACCTCGCCGGCCGACGAGCCATGGGTGGCGCCCACCACGACGATCTTCGAGTCGGCACCCGCGGCGAAGACGGGCGGGGTATTTCCGACCCCTCCGACATCTACGGCCCCGGCGTTGACCGCTTCCAGGAGTGGTGGCCCGGAGGTGAACGTCGACCAGGCGATGCGGTAGTCGAGATCGTCCAGCTCTCCGGACGCCCGCAGGATGGCTTCGTACCCCCCTTTCTGGTCACCGACGTTCAGCGTGATGGCACCCGAGCCGTCGGTATTGCGGGAGGTCCCGGCGGCAGATGTCCCGCCGCAGGCGGCGAGCAGCAGGGTGAACGGCAGCAGCAGGGCGGGCAGGGTACGGCGTTTCATGAAGGTTCTTCCTGTTCCTGGGAGGTCGTACGACGGGGGGTGCGGGCGCGCGGGCGGAGAGCGGGAGCGAGCGGCTCAGGCGGCGCCGGGCCGGCCGCCGTCCGCGCTCTCGACGCCGAGTTCGGACAGCAGCCGCGACCGCAACGCGGCGAACCCGGGGCTGCCCACACCGCGCGGCCGGTCCAGGTCCACGGGCGTGTCGTAGGCGATCCCGCCGTCCCGCATCACGAGGGCCCGGTCGGCGAGCAGCAGCGCCTCGTCCACGTCATGGGTGACCAGCAGCACCGCGCAGCCCCGGCGTTGCCAGAGTTCGGCCACGAGCTGCTGAGCCCTGATCCTGGTGAGCGCGTCGAGCGCGCCGAACGGTTCGTCGAGCAGCAGCAGATCGGGTTCGCGGACGAGCGCGCGGGCCAGGGACGCGCGCTGCGCCTCGCCACCGGAAAGGGTCTTGGGCCAGGCCCCCGCACGTTCCGAAAGCCCCACCTCCTCCAACGCCCGCTCGGCAACGGCCCGTTCGGGCTTGCCCGGCAGCCCGAGCAGCACATTGCGCCAGACCCGCTTCCACGGCATGAGCCGCGGCGCCTGAAAGGCGACGGCCCGCCGCCTCGGCACGAGCACCGTGCCCTCGATCTCGCGGTCCAGACCGGCGAGGACGCGCAGCAGAGTGGACTTTCCGCAGCCACTGCGCCCGAGCAGGGCGGTGAACTCCCCTGCCCGCAGCGTCAGATCGAGCCCGTCGATCACCGGCCTGCCGTCGAAGGACCGGGTCAGTCCCTCGATCCGTACAGCGGCCTCCGGCTGGGTGCCGGGGCCGGGTGCCGGGGCCGTCACTGGCCCGTGAAGGTCGGTCGCCATTGCAGCAGCAGCCTTTCGAGAATCCGGACGATGACATCGGCGGTGAGGCCGAGGAAGGCGTAGACGACCAGGCAGACGACGATGACGTCGGTACGGAAGAACTCCCGGGCCTGGTTCATCAGGAAGCCGATACCGGCGTCGGCGTTGATCGACTCGCCGAAGACGAGTGCCAGCCAGGCGGTCGCGAGCGAGTAGCGCAGCCCGGTCATGGCACCGGGCAACGCTCCCGGCAGCACCACGTGCCGGATCAGTCCCCATCGTCTGAGCCCCAACGACTGTCCTGCTTCGATGAGTTGGGAGTCCACGCCGCGGATTCCGGCGTACACGTTCAGATACAGATGGAAGGCGACGCCGAGCGCGATCAGGGCCACCTTCGGGGCCTCGCCGATCCCGAGCCAGATGATGAACAGCGGGATCAGGCCGACCCAGGGAACGGTCCGTAGCATCTGCACGCTCGCGTCCACCAGGTCCTCGCCGAGCCGGGAGAGCCCGGAGATCAGCGCCAGCGCCGTACCGACGACCCCTCCGAGCAGGAGCCCCACGGCCACCCGCCGGAGCGACACGCCCATCGCGGACGGCAGCGTGCCGTCCGCGACCAGGTCCGCTCCGGCGCGGGCGATGGTGCCGGGGGAGGCGAGTACCTCGGGATGCAGGACGCCGGCGCCGCTCAGCACCTGCCACAGAGCGAGAAGCAGCAGGGGACCGATCGTGCGCCGCACCCATCGGGGCACGGACCCGAGCCGGAGGCCCGACGCCGAGACGGGGACGACCGGCTCCAGGGCGACCGGCAGCGGGGAGGGCGGGGAGGGCGGGAAGGACTTTCCGGATACCGGCGATATATCCGGCGGGGCATGGCCAACGGTCATGAGGGCTCCACGAGCGGGTGAATGCGGGAAACGCGCCCCTGACGCCACGTACAGCGCCGCGCCGCAGGCCGAGGCGCCGGGCCCGCTAGGAGAGGCGGGCGCGCGGACGCAGCGGCAGGCGCAACGAGGAGAAGATGGTGAGGCGGTGCACGGACGCGCACGGCGGGAGCGGGCGCCTCGCGCGCCCGGTCACCGTGGGGAGAAGTGCTGAGGGAACGTCAGCAGCCGCGGCGACACGCGGCGGAGGCCACCCGCAGCAGGTCGATGTGACCGCGCGAAGTGAGCAGAGCTGAACGGAACATGGCGCCGAAGGTATCGACGCCGAAAGCAACCGGTCAATGGGCGTCTCGTTCCTTGGACGCGCGATCCCATCCTGTAAGCGGGAGAATGGGATCCATGTCGGAAACCTTCACCACACGCGTCCTGAACATCGCCACAGGAACGACCGAGACCGTCACCGACCTGACGGCGGAGTGCGAACAGTTCCTCACCGCCGCCGCCCGCGGCAGGGACGGCCTCCTCAACATCTTCGTGCCGCACGCGACGGCCGGCATCGCCGTGCTGGAGACGGGGGCGGGCAGCGACGACGATCTACTGGCCGCGCTGCACACGCTGCTTCCCGCCGACGACCGGTGGCAACACCGCCACGGCAGCCCGGGCCACGGCCGTGACCACGTACTCCCGGCCCTGGTGCCGCCGCACGCCACGCTGCCCGTGCTCGGGGGGCGACTGGAACTGGGTACGTGGCAGTCGGTCTGCCTGGTCGACACGAACGTCGACAATACGGATCGTAACGTCCGGTTGAGCTTCTTCGGATAGTGCGTCGCTGCGGTGGGACCGGAGAGGGGGAGTCCGGCCGCCCCGACTGAGGGGTGCGCTGATCGGGCGCAGCCTGGCGTCGGCTGTAGCACTGGACCGAGGCTGGGCGTCTGAACCGTCTGCACGAGTTGCTGCCGGCCGAGCTACTCGCGACAAGTCTGCTGGCCCCGGACGATGCGGCGATAGACGGCTCCCATGCCAGGGCTTTCAAAGAGGGCTCCCGCACCGGCCCTTCGCCGGTCGATCGAGGCCGGCCAGGCAGCACACACCAAATGATCGTCGACCGGCACGGCACCCGGCTCGCCGTGTCACTCACCAGCGCCAATCGGCACGACGTCTCCCAGCCCCATGCCCCTACTGAGAATTGGTCGTCGAGCCCCGCACCCTGCCCGCCGGGCCTACTCGGCTTCGCCTTGACGTCCGGGACGGCCAGGTCCGCGAGATACGTGGTGGCCGGAACCGGCCACTGGCCGACTTCGGGCCCTACTCGTTATGCGCCCTGTTGACCAGACTGACTACTTGGCGTCGCGCTGCTGGCGCGCGCGCTCGAACTCAGCGTTATCCGACATCCAAGAGCCGTGCTGTTCAAGTGAGGCGCAGCCGCCGCGGACGAAGGCGCTCACCAGGTTCCGGTACCCGCTGATCCCGGCGACCAGGCTGTACTCGACCCGGTACTCCGGATCCGACTCGCCATTACCCTCGTGCACCGTCGTGATCCGGGCGATGGAATCCGCGTAGAAGTGGAGCTGGATCCCCTCGCCCATCTCCTCGTCCTCGATGGTGAACACTTCGTTGTCCGCGGCAGAGCGATCGCCGACGAACTCCCAGAACTCCGCAGTGGCAGTGCGGGGATTGTCCTGGTTCCACTTCTTCTCGACGCCCTTGTCGTCGGTGAACGACAGGATCGTCTTCCTCGCGCTCTCGCCGAAGTCGGCGCGGTCGCCGGAAGCCTCCTCGTCGTCCTCCATGGGGGTGCTCCTGGAGTGGTCCGCAGCCTCCGAGCACATCAGGAAGCTCACGGTACGCACCGCGTCATCGACGAGCTCAGGGTGTGCACGGCGCACGGCCGCGTCGACCGTCGTCGCCATCCGATCCCAGGCGCGCTTGTCCGTGGCGCGCTTGCCCCGTCGCGGATCGAGGCCGATCCGCATCCCGGCGCATGCCTGCTCCGCGGTGGCGATCACACGCATGACCTCCGGCAGCAGCGCGGGGTCGACGGCATCGGGCATCCGCTTCGGAACCGTCGCGCCGTGCAGGTACTGGCCCGTGTACCTCAGTACCGCGGCGTCGAGTGGACCGAGTACTGCTCCGCGCTCGGCGCGACGGCGGTCCGCGTGGTACTCCTGAGCTCGTTTCCCGTTGGACGTCTCTGTCGCCGCGCGCATCGCCGCGCAGACCTGACCGCGCTCGAGTAGATCGATGTCAGCCCCATGGGCGATGAGCCGACCCCTGTCCCACCGGATGCGTTGGAAGAGCGCGTCGACGTCCGCGGGCGCGGAGAGGAGGATCGGGTCCAGGAGCGCGACTGCAGCGTTCTCTTCGAGCGGGCCCCGGGTTCCGGCGGCGTCGCACAGCGGAAGGACCGCACTCCACAGCAGCAGGTGTCTGGCCAGGTCCTCCCGGATCACCGCAAGATGGGCTTCCCCGATCGAGAACGTGAACGTGCGAGGCTCATGGTTGGCGTCGGCCCCGGCACCGAGCATCAGCTTCAGCTCACCGGCCTCGCGGATCACGCTCGGGATCCAGCCGCTCCGGCGCGTGAAAACTATCTCTCTCATGGGCACAGTCTTCCCCATCAGAAGAGACTGGCGAGTCCTGCCTGCACCGATCTGACCGGCCGCTTTCGTGCAAACCCACGCCGCCCGGAGCGAGCAGGCCTGTCATGGTCGAGTCCAGCGTTGAACCTGAACTCCACCGAGTTCCGGTACGGAGCAACTTCGATCCGGCACCGATCTCGACAGGATGCGACCGGATGGGAACCGCTGACTGCGCACCACCAGAGGAATACGGCAATCACCGGTCGGCGCGTAGGCGAGTCATTTCCGGAACGACACCGGCTGGACACGGTTGGCCTTGGGCCCATGGCGAGCATCACGGCGGTGTTGCAGCCCCATCCCGAACCATCTGTTCATGACCACCGTTCAAATTCGACGTCGAGACGCTTGTCGGTGCGCACCCACACTTCGCCTTCGGCGGCCTCGGCCGGGGCGTCGACTCGTTCGATACCGAGGAATTCGATCAACTTGAGCAGTTCGGCTCGTTCGGCTCGGTCATCGCCGACATCATGCGAGTCGAAGAAGACGTAGTACTGGTTACTCGGGTCTACGATGCCCGAATCTGCCCAGATCCGAGCGACTTCTTCGATTGCCGCGGCTTCGGTCGTGATCGTGGCGGCGCGGGTAGCACCGCGAGTCTCCGGTGACGCATCGAGGTCCGCGAGGTCCGAGAACCACTGGCCGAAGTAGTCGAGGCCGGCATATCCGTTCTCGAAAAACAGCATCGCGCTCGGCAGGTAGCGATTGGCCCTGTCGACCTTGAGGTATTCCGACCGAGGCTGATCCGCCACCTCGATCCGGGCGATCACACCTTGACCGGGCATGAGCACCAAGCTTTGGCTCGCCGGTTCATCTTTGATGGTGTAGGTATCAGAATCTCGATTCCGGAAGAACGCGGAGAATGCTACGTACGCTTCCTGAGGGTCGCCTACGGAGACCTGCTGATCGCTACCATCACCGACAGCGAAGACGAATTGTTTCGGTCCGGGGTTGTAAGGGCGAGCCATTTGCGTCCTTCCTTCAAGTGTGATATTTCAACCAGCGTAGTCGCATCAGAACAGGCAGGACCTGCCGTTCATCGCCGACGCATTGCCAGAAGAGCCGGCGGCCACCGGAGCCACAGCCCCGCGCGCCGGTAGCCTGTTCGGCACGCTCGGTAGCCCGCCGCCGCGCGCGGTGCGAGTGGGCGCAGGGTCGGGCGCCGCGTCATGACAGCACATTGCCGCTGATCCGCGATCGGTTACCTTGAGGGTTGCCTTAACGGAGGTTGGTGGACACGAACGTCGACAACCCGGGGACCGTCGGGTGCGGTTGAGCTTCTTCGGGTAATCAGTCGCTTTCGGTGGGACTGTGGAGAGGAAGTCCGGCCGTACCAAGTCAGGGAGCGTGCAGTCGCCACGTGGTGGTGTGGAGCCTGACGGCAGGTTCTTCGTCTGCTGGTCGCGCACACCCTTCACCGTGCTGACCTGTCGAGATGCAGGCGGTACTGTCACCCGCTTCGCTCTGCCGTACTGCCCTGCGGCTAGTTTGTGTTGCAGGACAGGGTACGCAGGCCCGTGGTGGCAGAAGTGCACGGGGGACGGGAGGTCGGGAAGAGTGTCGCTGCGCGGAGGTGATCCAGCCGAGATCGGCGGTTATCCGCTTGAGGCGCGGCTCGGCTCGGGTGGCATGGGCACGGTCTTTCTGGCCCGTACGAGCTCGGGGCGACCTGTCGCGATCAAACTGATCCACCAGCAGTTCGCGGGGGACGACGAGTTCCGCATCCGTTTCCGGCAGGAGGTGGCTGCGGCGAGGCGGGTGAGCGGTGCGTTCACCGCCGCCGTGGTCGACGCTGCCCCTGAGGCCGAGCAGCCGTGGATGGCGACGACCTATATCGAGGGGCACACGCTCGCCCAGCGCATCGCCGCGAAAGGCCCGCTGAACGGAGCGGAGCTGAGGAGGCTCGCCATCGGGCTGGCGGAGGCGTTGCGCGACATCCACCGGGTGGGGGTCGTCCACCGTGACCTGAAGCCCTCGAACGTCGTGCTCTCGCCCGAGGGCCCGCGCGTCATCGACTTCGGCATTTCGCGCGCAGTGGACCAGCAGACGCTGACGATGACAGGGCGGGTCATCGGTACGCCGCCCTTCATGTCGCCGGAGCAGTTGCAGGCTCCGCGTGGTGTGGGGCCGCGGTCCGATGTCTTCTCGCTGGGGACGCTTATGGTGTACGCAGCGACGGGCCACGGGCCCTTCGACGCGGACAGCCCGTACATGACGGCGTATCAGGTGGTGCACGAGGAGCCGTCGCTGGGTGCCGTGCCGGTGGTCCTGCGCGCGGTCGTCGAGTCGTGCCTGGACAAGGAGCCCGAGGGGCGCCCCTCGGCGGACGAACTCCTGGTGCTGCTGCGGGACCTGCCGGCCGACCTCGGCGGGACCGACGCGAACGGGGTCGGCGCGGGCCGCACCCGCGACGTGATCACCCAGCAGCACTTCGCGACGCGGGCCACCTCGACGCCGACTGCCCCCACCGCCCCGGCCGGTCCCCATACAGGGACCGGCACCCCCATCGGCCGCCGTCTGCGTCGCCGATGGCGTCCTGTGCTCGCGGCCGCGGTCGCGGTCGCAGTGGCAGCGATCGGCGGGGGTGTCGTCGCGCTGAAGGCGGGCGGCTTCGGGGGGAACAGCGGCGGCGACAAGGGCAACAGCGTCGGGGCGCCGGGTGCCGCACTTCCGGACGGCTTCGGGCCGTGGCGCAAGACCGTGCAGGGCGGTCGCGAGGACATCCCCGACGAGCTTCGTTGCGTCGCGCGCGGCGACGCGCTGTTCTGCGGGGGCGGGGGTGTGGTCGCGACCCGTATCAGGGTCCTGGACGGCTCGCGAGTATGGACGGCGAAGAGCCCGGGCATCCCCGTCCAGGGCATGCACCTGGCGGGCGCCACCGACGACACGGTGCTCGGTTACCGCTTCGCCGCCCAGGACGCCCCGCAGGACCCGCCCAACGAGGTGGTGGCCATCGATGCGAACAACGGCCGGGAGCTGTGGTCCGTGCCGTCCGGCGCCCAGTCGACGGCCGTCACGGGCCGGACTCAGGACGCCATCGTGGTCGGTTCCGCCGTTGTGACGGTCGACGCTTCCAACTCCCGCTTCGAGGCCCGGCACGCGCACAGCGGTGAGGTCACCTGGACTACGTCGTTCCCCGCGGGTACGCAGTGCGCTCCCGTCCCCGCGGGCCCGCAGCTCATCGCGATGTGCGCGACGGATGCGGAGGTGAATGCCTCAGAGGTGCGCCACCCCACCCTGTACACGGTCGACCGCACCTCGGGGACATTGGGCAGGCCCATCGCGGTTGACGGCCCTGCCGTGCCGATGGGCGTCGCCAAGGGCAAACTCGTACTCCTTCAGGGGCACTTGAAGGGAACGGCGCTGGTCGGCTACGACGCGGTGGCGCGGGTCGACCCGGCCTCGCGGAAGGTCACGTACTCCAGGCTGGCCAAGACATACGCGGGGACGCCCGGCATGGTGGACGGCACCGTCTACGTGAGCGGGCAGACCGGTCTCGTCACAGCGCTCGACCCCGCGACCGGCAGGAAGAAGTGGTCCCGGCAGACCAGCGTGGAGGGCGCGTCGGGTCCCGTGGCGGGAGCCGACGCGCTGTATTTCAGCTCGGCCACCGGCCGGGTGGTCGCGTTGTCGCCGTACGATGGCAAACCCCTGTGGACAACAGATCCGCAGGCCGATGGTCTGACGGGCGAGCAGGGCGCAAGCCCGCGCGTGACCGTCGTGGGGCGTGCAGTGATCGTGGCCGCGGCCAAGAACACTCTCTTCGCCTTCGACGCGCAGAAGCCGCAGAAGTCGGGCTGATCCCGGCGGCACCGGACGCCGGCTGCCTTCCTAGCCGTGCGGACACCTCAGCCACTCACTCAGTTGCCTGCGCAGCGAGGTCGCGTCTTGTGCGAGTGCGCCGAGCTGAGCCATGAGCGCGTCCGTGCCGCCGTCCCACAGGCGCACCACCGTGCCTTCGCCCCCGTGGTGAGTGTGCGGCCTTGGGGTGTGAACGCCAGGGAGTGGACTCGGTCTTCGGTCCTGGTGAGGCGATGGAGCACCCTGCCCGTGCGCGGGTCCACCAGACGGACGCCCGAGTGGCTGTGGCTGGGGCGAGGGCCCGGCTGTCGGGTTGAATGCCAACGCGTCGACGCAACCGCCGGATGTGCTCTTCAGGGTGCGGAGCAGGTCGAACACGAGGCTCGCGCCGGGGTCCTGTGCCGGGTTGGCCGAGAGCGTGGGCGTCCGGGGTGTCCGGGTCGGCCGCGGTCGTGCCGGGAGTCCCGCAACAGAACCGGCCGCCGCGGCCGGCAGGGCGTCCCGGGAGGCCAGCTCCACCAGTCCCGCGGCCACTTCCCGGGTGTCAGGCGGCGTGCCTCGTGACCGGGTCGCGTGCTGGTGAGCCTGTTTCAGAGATTCGCGGCGGACGCGGGCAGGCCGACCAACGCCTTCAGCTGTTGGGGCCGGAACGGGGTCGAGCCGTGCCACTCCACCAGCATGACGGTCGCGTCGTCGTTGAGGCGACCGTGGTGATAGTCCATATGGTGTCTGATCAGCCGTCGCAGGGTCTCCGGCGGGGAGGCCGTCGGCGTGGTGGCGGACGAGGAAGTCGATCAGCCGGTCGAGGCCGAACTCCTGTCCGCCCCGGTTCCGCGCCTCGGTGATGCCGTCCGTGTAGAACAGCAGGCGGTCCCCGGGCTCCAACTGGTCGCGGCGCAGGGTGCCGGGCAGGCCCAGCCCTGTTCCCATGGGAGGAGCCGGCGGGCAGGACAGGTGCACGACGGTCCGGTGGCCGCGGATGACGACCGGGGGATGGTGGCCGTAGTTCGTCCAGGTCAGCACACCCGTGGGCAGGTGCAGTTCGGCCAGGAGGCTCGTGGCGCCATCGCCCCTGCACGCGTCATTCCCGCGCTGTTCATCCACGAGCACCTCTCTGGACGGCCGACCTTCTCGGCGGCCGAGCTACCGGCGTCACCACACCGGCCGGGGCACTGGCCCCCGGACAGTAGGAGAATGACCGATTTCGCCATGGAAAGCCGTGACCGCCCCCGTCGTGGCCGGTGAGCCGCATCGGCCCGGCCGCTCCGTGAAGAGCGGCATGCCGCTCAGCCGAGCGGCAGCCCCGCAGCCACGAGCCCCGCACCCGACAGACCGTGATGCCGGGTACGGGGCTCGTGGGGCGGGCCGGTCCGCGGCGGGTCAGGACGCCACGAAGTTCGCGATCCAACCGAGCACGATCGTGTTCGTCAGGTTCCCGATGTGGGTCTGGCAGGCCACGTTGTCGCTCGTCGCGCCATCCAGCTCGGTGCTGGTGAACGGGAGGATGATGCCGTCGCACGACGTCGCTTCGCCCCAGATCACCGACGCGAGCAGGCGGAATCCCATGGGCGATCGCCCCAGGCCGTGCGGGCCTTGACGGCCGGACTAAGATCGCGTGGATCGGCCAGGGGGGTCGGATCTTTCAGGGCCTCTGGGGGCGACGCCGTGGGTGTCATCGTGGGTTCAATTGTTGCGGTGTTCGTCGTCGTGGGCGGGTGGTGGGTTGTTCGGACCTACAACCGGCTCGTTCGGCTGCGGAATCAGACGCAGGCTTCGTGGGCGCAGATCGATGTGCAGTTGAAGCGGCGGCATGAGCTGATACCGAATCTCGTTGAGGGGGCGCGCGGCTACGCCGCTCACGAGCGCGGCACCTTCGAAGCGGTCACCGCAGCACGAGGCGCGGCCGTAAGCGGCGGGCTCGGGGTTACGGACCGGGCCGCTGCCGAGGACGCGCTCACCGCGACGCTGGGGAGGCTGTTCGCGCTCGGGGAGAGCTATCCGGAGCTCAAAGCGGATCAGCACTTCAGTACGGTGCAGGCCGAGTTGAGGTCCGCGGAGGACAAGATCGCGTACGCGCGGCAGTTCTACAACAGCGCCGTGCAGAGCTACCACACCGCCCTCGAGAGCTTCCCGGGGAACGTCGTGGCGGGGCTGGGCGGCGCGCATGGGCGGCGGGAGTACTTCGAGGCCGCTGCCGTGGCGCAGGATGCCGTCCAGGTGAGATTCGCGTGACGCTCACCGAACAGCTCTATTGGGGCGGCGCCGGCCTGATCGCGCTCTGGCTCGTCGCCTTCGGGCTTGCGCTGGTCGCCACCCGGAATGGCGTGGTCACGCCGGGGCCCGCGACCCAGGAGTTCGGGGCCGACCCCGAACCGCCAGGCGTGGTCAGCCTGCTCGGCAATCACTGGCGGGGCGTGGAACATGCCGCCGCGGCCACCCTGCTGGATCTCGCGGCCCGTGGACTCCTCGAACTGCGACAGCCGGGCGACGACCCGGCCCGCAGCACCGTTCACCTCACCGAGGCCGGCCGGGCGGCACCGGGGCTGCTGCCGTTCGAGCAGCGGGTACTGGACCGCGTCAACGCCAGCGCGGCGAACGGCAGTGCACCCATCGGGGCGATCGCCTTCCGCGACGACAAGCGCGCCGCCTCCTGGAACACGGCGCTGCGCCGGGAGATCATCGGTGAGGCCCGGCTGCGCGGCCTGTCCCGGTACCGGTTCGCGCCGTTGCTCGGCAGTGCTTTGCTGATCGGCGCCTTCATACCCGGTGCGCTGTTCGCCGTGGCCGCGGTCATGGGAGGGCACAGCGTGCGCGCCGCGCTCTGTGTCGGTGTGGCCCCGGGGGCCGCGCTGGCCTTCCTGCTCGGCAGGTCGCTGGGCGAGCGGGCGACACCGAAGGGCCTTGAACGCGCCGGACATTGGGCCGGACTACGAGCCTGGCTGACGGCGCACGAGGACTTCGCTCAGCTGCCGCCCGCATCCGTGACGGTCTGGGACCGCTATCTCCCGTACGGGACCGCGCTCGGCGTCACCATCCGGACCGGCCGGCTTCTTGGCTTCGACTCCGGCGACCGGCGACGCGTCTGGTCCTCGTACGGAGGGACCTGGCGCCCGGTGCGTATCCGCTACCCGCGGCTGCGCCCCGGTTTCGGCGGCTCGACGAGCCGGCTGCTGCAGTTCGCGGCCGCGGCGGGCGTGGTCGCGGTGGGGCTCTGCGCCTTCGCGATGCTGCGGCAGCCCGACTGGGCGGTAGCGGTCGACGCGCACAGCGGCGGCTCGCTGCGCCGGCCGGGACTGGTGCTGAGCGCCGGCTGGGTGGGCAGTGCGTTGCTCGGCCTTGTGGTGGCCGGCAAGTTCAGCCGCTGGACGCCGCTCGTGGCGTTCCTGGCGATGATGCCCGGCAACTTCGCGAGCGGCAGCCACGGCTGGTTCAGAGATGCGGCGGCCCACGAGGGGCCTTTGCTCGTCGAGTTGGCGGCGATCGCGGCATTCGGCGCGCTGGCGGCGTACTTCCTGGCACTCGCCTGCATGGAGCGGCGGGAGCCCGACACGATCACCGGTGAGGTGCTGCGGATGGAGTCGCGCAAGGGCAAGGAGGTGGCCCGGTTCCTGGCCCTGGACGAAGGGAACACGGACCTGACCACCGCCTGGGCGCTGCCCGCGGCCTCGCATGACATCGCGACCGGCGCACAGGTGCGGCTGAGGGTCTCGCGGGGCACCCGCACCATCCGCTCCGCGGAGCTGGTGAGGGCCGCGATGCCCGAAGGCGACCGAGTGAGGGCCCCCGAGCAGGACGCCTTGTAAGGAAGAAGATGCTCGGGGTATTCGGTGGCAACCCTGACGGTTTCCTCAACGGAAGTTGGTGGACACGAACGTCGATAATGCGGACTGCCAGGTGTGGTTGAGCTTTCTCGGTCAGTGAGTCGCTTCGGTGGGACTGTAGAGGGGAAGTCCGGCCGCACCGACTGAGTAGCGCGCACGGATGCCCACCGGTCCGCCGGCCACTGAGCTTCACTCCACTTCGAGGGTGGGGGAGACTCCCTTACGCGCCGTGCACCTGTTCCCGATGACGCACCACATGGGGTACGCGGCGGTCCCGGTGCGGTCCGCGAGGATCAACGACAGCAGCCGCAGGACCAGTGCACAGCCTACGAAAGCGAGCCCGGCGCCACCGATGCATAAACGCGCCCTGGTCAGCGTCCTCGTAGACCGACTCATTTGTGTAGTCAGGGTCTCCCTTGAATAACTCGCAGACGAAAGACGGCCCGAGACGCGCCCTGCTCTCATATGTCTCAAGATCGAACGGAGTGCGGTCCACTGACGACATGGAACTCCTCGAGGTCGGGAAGTTCTTCCTGACAGTCAGCTGATGAGCCTGCCTTGCTATGGCCATTTCCCTGTAGTGGACACCGCCTGCACTCCGCCGCACGTGGACGATGTCCGTTTGGATTACGTCCGGCGGGCAGGTGCCTACGCGGTCACTCCGGGGCGCGCATCGACCGGTCCTTGACCCGCCTCCGGGGCCCGGGGTGCACCTTGGAGCACGGGCATTGCCGTAGCGTGATCGCCTGCCGCATGGAATGTCCATGTGTCCGGTCGGCCCGTGCGAGGGATTCCGGTGGCGAGCGATTGGATCGTGATGAGCGAACTGACGAAGCCCAGAATCGAGGTTCCGGAGGGTGTCGCGACCACCGAGTTGACGATCCGGGACCTCGTGGTTGGGGATGGACCCGAGGCGCAGCCGGGCAGGGTCGTCCAGGTCCACTATGTAGGGGTCACGTTCGCGTCCGGAAGGGAGTTCGACTCCTCCTGGGAGCGGGACCGGCCGTTCAAGTTCGCCGTGGGCGGTGGCAAGGTCATCAAGGGCTGGGACCGGGGGGTAAGGGGAATGAAGGTCGGCGGCCGGCGCGAGATCATCGTTCCCCCGCGTCTCGGTTACGGCAGGCAGTCACCCTCTCCGTTGATCCCGGCGGGCTCGACGCTGATCTTCGTCGTGGACCTGCTCACGGTGGTGGGCGGGCCCGCCGGAGTAGGCCCGGCTTGACCGGCTCGGCCTGAACCTGGCGCTCCTGAGGGGCTGGGGCCCTGCCGCTCCCACGTAAGGACAGATTGCCAGGACAGGTCGGTGTGGGCCGACGGTTCAGCTCGACGCGAGTGTGCGCTGGTGATGGTCAGCGACGGCCGGTGGCCAGGATGACGAGGAACTGGCCGCCGCCCGGCTCGATGTCGGCGGTCACCGGCAGCCCCGGTACCAGTCGGGAGAACCGGTCCACCAGCCAATCCGCCGCCTCTTGGGCGTCCCGCCTGGTCGGACAACGGCCCACCATCTCACGGCCCCCCTTGCGCTCCAGTCTCCCGGCAACGGTGATCAGCGGCGCGGGTTCGACCACGTACAGGTGGTCCGGCCAGGCGATGACCACCTTGACCGCGCCCTTGCGGGTGTTGCATCCGCGGTGCGCGAGCCGCTCGGCGACCTTGGCCTTCCGGTCGGCAGTCCGGCTGTCGACGCTGGGCCCCCGCGGGTCGTTCACCGACTCGTCGGGGTCGACCGCTTCGTCACACACCCAGCACCGCCAGCCGTCGCGCTCGGCCACATCATCAAGGAGACTCATCCGAGCAAACTAGCCTGCCCGGCCGCCACCCCGCGCACCAGGGCCCGGCAAGGTCTCAACACAGGCCAACATTGCTGCAACGCCTGGCAACCAGCATCACCGATGCTTTGACCTGTGTGAATGCCGATACGTTGATGGCCCACCAAAGTATCGAGGCTGGCGCACTGCCGCGGAAGCCCGGTGGGCGCCGTGGAGCTTCTGGTGGGGTCAATAGCCTCGGCACCGGCGGCTCCGGAATCCCGTGCGGCCCTCGCCGAGTTGTGGCAGGACCGACGCCCGGAACTGAAGGAGAGCCTCGAAGAGGAGGGCTCCTTGTGCGCTGTGCTGGCGCAGGCGTACTCCTTCTTCTTGTTCCTTGAAGGGGACATGGACGACGCGGTGATGGAGCTTGGTTCGGTCACGGGTTCCCGCACCGGAGTCACTGGCCGCAGTCGCGGCTGCCGCGGGCCTGCGGCCGGCGCGAACTGTCCTTCGCTCTGTGCGACCGCGCCGACGCCGTCGATCGGGTCATGTGGACCACAGTCGCACGAGCGGCCACCTGGCGCGTGATGGGCGACCTGGATCAGGCTGCTGCGGCCTTCGAATGCGCCTTGCTCCTGGACTCCGCCAACGGGTCCCTCTACGTGGGCCTAGCGGACGTGCGTGCCGAGCAGGGCGACTTCGCCGCAGCCGCGAGCCTCGTCGTACAGGGCCTGGAATACGAACCTCACGAAGTCTCCCTGCGCGCGGCGGGTGCGCCTACCGCACACGCCTTTCCGGCTCGTCCGACGGCCTGAGGCCCCTGATCGCCCTAGGGCCTGTGCGGAGTCGTGATCTTGGTTCAGTTGATCGCTTCCGGCGACCGCGATCGAACTGATAGAACGCCTGTGTGCCGCGACGCGAACTGAGCGACTATGCCTGGGAGTTGATCTGCCCTCACCTGCCGATCGGGCAGTACGGCCCTATCCGGAGTGCCTGCGCGACCAGCTGGAGGGGGTCATCTGGCGGTTTCGCACCGGCAGCCCGTGGCGGGACGTGCCGGAGGCGTTCGGCTCTTGGTCCACGGTCTACGACCGGTTCGCCCAGTGGCGGGACGCCGGGGTGTTCGCCGCCGTGATGGAGGCTGTGATCGCCGAGGCCGCCCGCCGCGGGCAGGCGGACTTGTCCCTGGTCAGCGTGGACTCCACCACCGCCCGCGCCCACCACGACGCGGTCGGCATGGTCGTGGACGAGGAGGTCCTGTCCGCCCTGGAGAAGGCCGCCGAGGCCGAAAAGGAAGGACCGCGAAAGGAACGAAAGCGGCGCAAGCGGCAGGTCGCGGCCGAGGAAGCGGAGCCCGATCCGGGGCGCGAGGAGCGCCGCCGACAGCGGCGCCGACGTCGGGCGCGGTTGAAGGCGGCAGCCCTGGGCCGCTCCCGCGGCGGTCTGACCTGCAAGGTTCACCTGTCGGCCGACCGGCGCTGCCGTCCGCTGTCGTTCGTGGTCACCGCCGGACAGGCTGCCGACAGCCCGCAGTTTTCCGCCGTGCTGGCCGGGGTGCGGGTGCGCGGGCCGGTCGGACGTCCGCGCAGCCGACCTGGCGCCGTAGCCGGCGACAAGGCGTACTCCGCCCGCGCCAACCGCGCTCACCTGCGGAGGCGGAAGATCAAGGCTGTGATCCCGGAGAAGGCGGACCAGGCGATCAATCGGAAGAAGAAGGGCGCGAGGGGCGGGCGCCCGGTCTCGCACGACGCCGAGTTGTATAAGGAGCGCAACACTGTGGAGCGGTGCATCAACAAGATCAAGGACTGGAGGGGGCTGGCCACACGTTTCGACAAGAGGCCCGACAGCTACATGGCGGGGCTTGAGCTGCGCGGCGCGGTCATCTGGTTGCGTAGCCTTCACCCCGCCACGTGATTACGACTCTGAACACGCCTCAGGCCACGTCTTCGCATCGCCCGCTCGACCGACGAACGAGATATCTCATGACCGGCGGCAGCCAATATGGCAACCACCTCCCGTTGCGGCACCCGGGGCGCTGGTGTCTCCCCGCTCAGCGAAGACCGCGCTTCTCGCGTTCGGCTTCGGTCAGCTCCTCCATGAGTTTTTCCGGGTGCACCATGTACTTGGTGTCATCGAGGGCGTCGTAGTCCTGGGTGCTTAGCGGTAGGCCAAGCTCGGCGAGTTCGGCGGCCAGTTGTGTGAACGCGATGCGCTCATCGGGCTCGTCCTGGTAGCTTGCCTGCTCGGCTGCGGATCCCTCGGTCAGGGTGAGGCCGACCAGGCCCCAGAAGGTGAACTCGGTGTCCAGCTCTATGAGGTGCCAGGCGCGGTCCGCGGGTTCGTCGGGGTGCAGCCAGTAGCCGATCCACCCCTTTCCGCCCTTCGCCACGAGTTTGACGTACTTGGCCATCTCCGCGGCTGCGGCGTTGACGGCCTGCATCTCCGGGTCCGCGAGTTCTATTTCGCTCAGATAGCTGGTGTCCAGGAGCGGGTGGACCTCTCCCGCCTCGAAGAAGTCGAGGTCGAGAAGATGGGTGAAGTCGGTGCGGCCTTCCCACTGCGCCACCAGCAGCACGCGCAGATCGTCGGGTATTGGACGGCCGTCCAGTCGGTCGCAGGAGAACTCGGCGAGCCGTTCGTCGTACATACGCCCTCTCCAGACGTCGAAGCAAGATCCTCGCGTCAACGTAGCAGCGGTGTCTGACAAGTTGTTGGGTATGCCGGCGACTGCCGACCGCCCCCGTGATCCGGACTCAGAACAGGTCCTAGCACCGCAGCCGTAGTCCCTGTCATCGCCGGTCCGGGAGCGCAACCTTCACGGTCCGCAGCCCGGACGGTCACCGAAGCGCCGTGGGAGACCGAGTTGGCCGAAGTCATGGCGGAGCACGGTACCGCTGTGGTCGAGAAGCTGGTGGCCGATGTGCTGTTGGAAACCCTCGCTGCTATGGCGCGGCCGGAGTGCTCCTCTGGCCGTGTGTGAACGCTCCAGATGCCCGAAAGGGCGCTTGGCAGCCAGGACCGGGACGACCGCCCGACAAGCCGACGGACCGCACCCGGGACGTCGTCGCCGTCTGCCTGCTGGTCCACCGTTCGTGGACGGGGGCGGGGGAGGTCCCTCGATGACGGCATGCAGCGCATCCTTCAGCCTGCGAGCCCGACGACGTTCCGCGAATGGTGTGGAGAGGTCCTGCAGCCGGTGGTCCGGCAGGAGCGCCAAGGCAGCTCTCCGGGCAGTAGCCGCACCGGTCTGCATGACCTGGCCGGAACGTCTCGGGCCAGGTCATGCTCAAGATGCTGGGCATGACGAAGTCGGAGGAGTTCACCGCGCTGCGCGCGCGCCTCGCGGAGCGAACTGTTCGGTACCGTGCCAGTCCAGGATGAGGACGGTGGCGTCGTCCTTGAGGTTGCCCCGGCAGGCATCCAGTACCGCTGTGGTCAGGGTGCGGACGGCCTCCCTGGGATGCGAGGCGCGGGTGTCGCCCACGAGAGAGGCCAGGTCGACAGCTGCGGCACCGCGGTCCTGCATGCCGTCAGTGAGCAGGACCAGGCGGTCACCGGGGTGCAACTGAAGCTCCTGGAGCTGGTAGGAGGTGGGCGCTGCGACGCCGAACGGCAGGTTCACGGCGAGCGGGACCTCCTCGGCCTCGGTAGCACCGCTCCGCAGGCGTAGCGGCCACGGATGTCCTGCGTTGACCAGTTCGCAGGTGCCCGTCTCGAGACGGATGCACAGCAGTTGTCCGGTGGCCAGCCCACGACTGTGGCTCAACAGGGCCTCATGAGCGCGACGGGCCTGATGGAGCGCGTCGCAGCCTGTGCGGCGGGCTCCGCGCAACGCACCCGTAACCAACGTGGCCAGCAGGGCGGAGTCGGTGTCGTGGCCCATGGCATCGGTGATGGAGAGGTGCAGCGTGTCCCGATCGAGGGTGTAGTCGTAGGTGTCGCCGCCGATGTCGTCGGCCGGGACAAGCCCTGCGGCGAGGGTGAACTGGGGAGCCTCGCAGCAGGAGGCCGAAGGGAGCAGCTGATGCTGGATCTCGGCGGCCAGGCTGGTCCGAGTGGTGCGTCGGCCGGCGTGGTACAGGTCGGTGAAGCGGCGGTCCGTGACGATGATGTACGCCAGCGCGTGGGCCGCGTTGCTGATCTGTCCGAGCACGGCGTCATCGGCGTACTGCAGTGTCACCTCCAGCAAACCGATGCAGTCGCCGCGATTGCTCACAGGCGAGATCACGCGCCGTCCGCCCTGACCATCCGGTTCCACGTGCTGGCGCTGGTTGCGGAGGACCGTGTCGTAGATGCTGCCCTGCAAGTCGATTGGTTCCGCGGCGTCCGCCATGTCGCCCTCGGCGGGCGATGTCAGGCGCAGCAGCCGCTGCTCCATGAGATCGACGAACAGAAACGACACACATTCCGCCCCGAAGCGCTTGCGCAGGTCGTGCGCGACTACGCCGACGGACTCCCCGGGCGGCGCGGACTCCGCTGCGGCCAGAAGCTCGCCAAGCTCTAGATCTCTGCCATCCATGGCAACCCTCCCTTCGTCTGTCGTCGCTTATTCCCCAGGTTTCGCCAGCCTCACCCGTACGTCCGTCACACCCGGCAGCACGGACTCTCCTTCGGTCGGCCCCTCGGCGTGGCGCGCCGGTAGCGCACCGACGTGGCCCCACTACCCCGGCACCGGCCCCGGCAACCTGTGGGGCCGGGGAACGACGGCGCAGGACACGCCATCCGTCCCCACCCGTCCCCGGACGTGGAAAGCCACCTTTGACCTGCGCATCTTCCCGGCATTCCGCTCTGTGACGTGATTGGGACACCGAGCAGGATGTGTTGCTGCCGCATGGGTACGAAGGCCCGCCGGGGGCGAGCGGCGGCCCACCGAACTCAGAGCCCGGTGACCTTGGCGCTCGCCGACAGTTCGTAGACCAGGGTGACCGTGCGGCGGCTGCCGGGCGGGAGGGTGACGTCCCAGCGGGCGATGCCCTCGGTGTCGACCACGTCGGGCGCCGGGGAGCATGAACCCTTGTGCAGGCGTGTCTCCACCGCCGAGACCTCGGAGACCGGGATCCGCTCCCGAAGGACGACCACCCGCTCGCCGTGCTCCCCGGGAGCGGAGAAGCGGGACAGGTGCAACCGGACCGTGCGCGTGACCACGGTCCGCTGGGTGATACCGGCGGTCTCGCGGGACTCCTCCGCATGCCGGACCACCCGGTAGTCGTCGCAGCTGCCGAAGGCCAGCTCGACGGGGGCGCCGGGGGCGGTGAAGCCGAGCGTGCCGCGCCCGCTGAATCCGCTGCCGCGGATCAGGTCGACGGGTCCGGCGAGCAGCGCGTGGCCGGACAGGTTGTCGAACCGCACCACCTGGGTGACCAGGGGGGACAACTCCGGTGAGCAGGCGTACTCACTGGTCGCGGCCGTGGTGAACGCGGAGAGCGGCACGCGGTGGGCGCGACCGTCACCGGGCACCGAGACCGGCGCGGGGGATCTCAGCACCCGCGCCTCGCCACCGTCGTCCACCCCCGGCAGGCCGAGCACCGGGGCCGGGCCGAGGTCCCCGATCTCCTCCTCGCGCAGTTCGACGTCGACCGTGCGGCGCTCCGCTGCGGAGCGGTCCCTGAGCGTCAGCCGGTCCTCGCCCAGCTGTGGCGGATCGGTGGCCAGCGCCGAGCGGGCCGTCGACAGGGTCAGCCGTACGTCCGACCAGTCCTCACCGGTGCGCTGCCAGACCACCGCGTCGGACTCCAGTGTCAGGGAGTCCCCGTCGAGCACGGCCCGGTAGGCGGGCCGCCACAGTGCACACGGGGTGAGGTGGCTCAGGCGCAGCCCGACCGGTCCACCGGCCGCGGCCTGCACGGTCAGCTCGATGTGGCCGACGAGCTCGGCCGGCTCCTCCTCGGAGAGATGCATGACCCGCTGGGAGTCCCCGAGTTCGACGGCGAGGGTGGCCAGCCGGGCCTCCACGGTGCGGAGTCGCTCGCCCTGCGCGTCGCGCTCGTCGTCGACCCGGTCCAGCTCGCGGGCCCAGCGGGGCCGTTCGGTCTCCCCGGAGCCGGCGCCTTCGCGGATGTCCCGCAGCAGATCGGCGGCGAGGCGGCCGAGAAGCTCCAGGCGGGCCTGCAGCCGGTCGCGGCGCTGCTCCAGGGCCAGTTGTTCCTCTTCGAGAGTACGTACGCGGTGGCGAAGGGCGGAGTCGTCGTCCGGGGACGTCAGCGGCCCGCGTGGTGTCCAGCTGCGGACGATCCGCACGTCGAGCACGGTCGCGGGGTGATCGGCGGTCAGCTCGGCGTGGAGGGTCCGGTCGACGGCCAGCGCACTGACCGGCCCGAGACGCAGCCGCTGGACCCCGGCCTCCAGGTCGAGCACGACGGTGCGCTCGATGTGGGCGCGATCCTCCAGGCATGTGACGGCGGTGACGGGGAGGGCGATCGGCTTCGGGGCCCCGGACATGGCGTGTGTCAGCTCCTGCGGTTGCCGCCGACCAGGGCTTTGCCGGCCGGGATGCGGATTTCGTAGCCACCGTCGAGCGCGGCAGTGGCCCCTGCGGGCAGGTCCGTGCGCCAGACGCGGGTGCCCGGCGCATGTCGATCGGGCCCCGTGCCTTCCTCTGGGGTCGCCCAGTCGGCCCGTTCCTCGATCCGGACGTCCGGATCGGAGGTGACCGGCACCCGTTCGCGGACCTCCACGGTGACGGGCCTCGCCAACTGGTTGGCCAGCTCCACGTGGACGCGGTGGTCGAGCACGGTGGTGGTGTTGCGCAGGCCGGCTGTCGACTCGTGCAGGTTCGTACGGCGTGTGACCCGGATGCCCTCGGCCGGCCCGAGCCCCACCCGGCGGACACCACCAGGTGCGAGCGTGGGCATCGCGGCGGTCAGCAGGAAGTCGTCGTCGACGGTGACCTCCACCGGGCCGGCCAGCAAGGCCTGGTCAGTGGCGTTGGAGAGCACCAACGTCGCGTACACCCTCTGCTCCACGGACGGCACGCACAGGTACTCGGTACGCAGGCCGACGGGGATCTCGCCGACGGTGACGGTGTGCCAGGCGCCGTCCGACGGAACATCGGCGCGGGCGGTGGCATCGAAGCGGTGGTCGAAGGAACCGGCAGACTCGCGGGGCCGCACGGCCTGTCCAGGCAGCGGCAGCACGGCCACCGCTTCGGCACGGCGGCGGTGCTCGGCTGCCACCGGGTCGAAGGGAGAGCCGGGAAACAGCCGGCCTCTGCGACCGCCCTGCTCGTCGGGGCCGCACAGGACGAGGGCGGTGTAGTCGAGCTCGGCGCCGCTCGGGTGCGGTGGACCTGCCACCGGTGCCGGAGGGGGTGGCGGACCGGCCACCGGTGCCGGAGGGGGCGGCGGCGCAGCCCGGCCAGGAGGCGCGGGGGCCATGGCGGCGGGAGCACCTGTGAAGGCCATGCTGCCGGCACGCGGTCTGTCGCCCGGTCGCGACGCGGCCGGATGTGCGCCGCCGGGCACCGGGATGGCGGCCGGCGGACCGCCGTAGCTCTGCGGCGCCGTGGACGGTGGCGGGACGGGAGCGGGCGCGTAGCCGCCCGCGGCGGCCACGGACACGGAGCCGGCCCGGACGCCCGCGGGTGCGGCGGTCGTGGCTGGGCCAGGGGCCGCCGTGTCGTACCCGGAGAACAGGTGGGCGAGCCCGGCCGGGGGCTCGCGCCAGCCGGAAGGCGCGGGGGCGGGCTGGCCGCGTCCGATCCGGATCGAGCGGAGCCTCGGCAGGTCGGTGCGGCGCCGAAGATCGGCGGTGGCCAGTGCGATGCGCACGCCGGTCCAGTCCTCGCCGGTCCGCTGGGCGACCGAGGCGCGCAGCACCAGGTGGCCGCTGCCGTCACCCTGACGGTAGGTGAGCCGGTACGACGGTGCCCAGACGGCGCCGGGCACTCCGTACTCCAGCTCCACCTGCGCGTCACCGGTGCAGTCCAGGGTCAGGACCGCGCAGACGGTGGTCTCCACGTGCGCCGACGGCGCGTCCGTGGAGGCGCGGGCAAACCTGTCGGCTGCGACGGTGAGCTCGTGCTCGGCGTCGCGCAGCGCCTCCTCCAGTTCGACGAGGCGGTGGTGCAGTCCCGTCAGCCGCTCGTCGACGAAGTCGGCGAGCTCCAGCCACGCGTCGACCGGAGTCCGGCGGTGCGGGTCCTCGCACTTGCGGGCAGGGGGGACCGGGTGGAGAGCCCTGACCTCCTCGATCCGGCTCAGCTGCCGGTCCAGGCGTCCCTGCGCCGCCGCGTACGCGTCGCTCAGCCGCTCGACCTCGCGCCGCAACCCGTCGGGCGTGCCCGCGCCGAGCGGCTCGGCCTCGACGTCCACCCGGGCCTCGGTGACGCGCATCCCGGGGGTGCCCAGGACGCGGGCCCGCAGCGAGCCAGGGTCCAGCGTGCGGGGCAGTCCCGTCACCCGCACCCGCCCGTCAGGCGGCACGCTGCCCCGGGCCAGACGTCGGCAGACCGCGCCCTGCGCGTACACCACGACCGAATCGAGGGTCGACCCCCACCGCTGTGCTGACGCATCCGTCATGTGCCCCGCCCCCCCCGCCGCGTTCATGCTGAGCGGAGCCTACGCCCGGGCGGTCCGCGCGTCCGCGTCGCCTTGGCCCCAAGGTGTCGTGTGGCGGGGCAGGTTGGGTCTGTTCCGGCCCATCTCGACGCGGGGCGCCTCCGCGCCGGTACGCACGGCCGGCCCGTGGCTTCCTGGACGTGCGGCGACACATCGGGCGCGACGCCGGTGAACTCCTGGACCTACGCCGCGTTGTCCGGCACCTCGTACGGGGCCGTGGCACACCGGCCTGGGCGAACGTTGCCCGGAAATGGGTCCCATTACCGGCGCCTATTTCATGAATCGTTTCAGATTTACTGCGGAAACTAGTCCTCCACGCGGTGACCGTCAAGGGTTCCCGACGAATGGCCGGCGTGTTATCGGATCGTGTCGTCGGAGACGCGAAACCCGCTGTTGAGAATCCGTGCCGGTGCAGTTCAAGGCCAAAGCATCAGGTCTCTGGCGAGTCCACCAGACGTTTCGGGTGCTCCGTGGGGAAGACCTCTTGACGTGCCTGGCCGACGGGGCTAGCTTCCCGGCAACTCCACTGAAACATTTCATCTTCGAGCCTTCTGCTCGGCACAAGCACGGGAGAACACCCATGACCCACTCCGAACCGGCGACCACTCCGGTGCTCGCGCTGGAGGGGGTGAGCAAGTCCTTTGGTGCTGTGCGTGCCCTGCGCGGTGTCTCCCTGCGCCTGTACGCCGGTGAGGCCCACGCCCTCGCCGGCGAGAACGGCGCCGGCAAGTCGACCCTGATCAAGACGCTCGCCGGCGTCCACCGCCCCGACACCGGAACGGTCCTGCTCGACGGCGAACCGGTGGACTTCAACGGACCGGCCGACGCACGTGACGCGGGTGTGGCCGTGATCTACCAGGAGCCGACGCTCTTTCCCGACCTGTCGGTGGCCGAGAACATCTTCGTCGGCCGGCAGCCGCGCCGCTCGCTGGGCCGGGTGGACCACCGTGCGGTCAAGCGGGCCACGGCCGGCCTCTTCGCCCGCCTCGGCGTCGACCTCGACCCCGACCAGCCGGCCCGCGGTCTCTCCATCGCCGACCAGCAGCTCGTCGAGATCGCCAAGGCGCTCTCCTTCGACGCCCGGGTCCTGATCATGGACGAGCCGACGGCCGCGCTCACGGGCAGCGAGGTGGCCCGGCTGTTCGGTGTCGTCAGGACACTCCGCGAGCAGGGCGCGGCCGTGCTCTTCATCTCGCACCGCCTGGAGGAGATCTTCGACCTCTGCCAGCGCGTCACCACCCTGCGCGACGGCGCCTGGATCGCCGGCGAGCCCATCGAGGGCCTGAGCGAGGACGACCTCGTGCGCCGCATGGTCGGCCGCGATCTCGACGAGCTGTACCCCAAGCAGCGGACGGAGGCCGGCGAAGTCGCCCTCCGTGTGCGCCGCCTGACCCGGGAGGGCGTCTTCACCGACGTCTCCTTCGAGGTCCGCCGCGGCGAGATCGTCGGTCTGGCGGGACTCGTCGGCGCGGGCCGCAGCGAGGTCGCCCGGGCGGTGTTCGGCGTCGACCGCTTCGACGGCGGCGAGGTCGAGGTGCTCGGCCGGAAGCTGCGCACCGGTGCGCCGAGCCTGGCGATGGCCGCGGGCCTCGCTCTCGTACCCGAGGACCGCCGGGCCCAGGGCCTGGTGATGGACATGTCCATCGAGCGGAACATCGGCCTCACCGGCTTCGCGGCCACCACCCGCGCCGGACTGATGAGCCGCGCCGCCGAACGGAGCCGGGCCGTGGACTGGGCGGTGAAGCTTCAGGTGAAGTACGCCCGCCTCGGCGACGTCGTCGGCACGCTCTCCGGCGGCAACCAGCAGAAGGTCGTCCTCGCCAAGTGGCTGGCCACCGCCCCGCAGGTGCTGATCGTGGACGAACCGACCCGTGGCATCGACGTCGGCACCAAGGCCGAGGTGCACCGACTGCTGTCCTCGCTCGCCGCCGAAGGCGTGGCGGTGCTGATGATCTCCTCCGACCTGCCGGAGATCCTCGGCATGGCCGACCGGGTCCTGGTGATGCACGAGGGGCGGCTGACCGCCGAGATCCCCCGGTCCGAGGCGACCGAGGAGACCGTGATGGCGGCGGCGACAGGCCGTGCCGACCGAGGAAGGGAAGCGGCATGACGACAACGGCCGGTCCGGTGCGGCACGAGCCCGCACCCCAGTCCGTCGCCTCGCGACGCCTCGTAGACAAGGTGTTCAAGGCCCGCGAACTGGCCGTGGTCCTCGTCCTCGTGCTGATGCTCGGTGCGACCCAGCTGTCCAACCCCGCGTTCCTTTCCGAACAGGGCATCAAGGACCTGATGCTCAACGCGACCATCCTGGTCCTCGTCGCGGTCGGCCAGGCCACGGTGGTCATCACCCGCAACGTCGACCTGTCGGTCGGATCAGTCCTCGGTATCTCGGCGTTCGCCGCCGGCCTCTACCTCCAGGACGGCGGCAACCCGCTCGTCGCGGTCCTGCTCGCCGTCGCGCTCGGCGCGCTCTTCGGCGGCCTCAACGGAGCGCTGGTGAGCCTCGGGAAGGTGCCCGCGCTCGTCGTGACCCTCGGCACGCTCTACATCGTCCGCGGCATCGACTCGATCTGGGTCGGCTCCCGTCAGATCACCGCCGACGCCCTGCCGAAGAGCTTCGTCGACCTCGGACACGACGGAATCCTGGCCGTGCCCTACCTGGCACTCCTCGCCGTCGCCGTCCTGGTCGTGGTCGCCTACTACCTGCGCAGCTACCGCGGCGGACGGGACATGTACGCGCTCGGTTCCAGCCCGGAGGCCGCCCGGCTCGCCGGCGTCCCGGTCCGCGCCCGCATCATGACCGCGTACGTGCTCTGCGGCGCGCTGGCCGGTCTCGCCGGCGCCCTCTACCTGGCCCGCTTCGGCAACGTCGACTCCGCCACCGGCAACGGCTTCGAACTGACCGTGGTCAGCGCCGTCGTCGTCGGCGGTGTCGCCTTCACCGGCGGCTCCGGCACCGTCTACGGCGCCGCCCTCGGCGCGCTGCTGCTGACCTCGATCAACAGCGTGCTGCCCGCCATCGGCGTGAGCTCGGTCTGGGTCACCGCGATCAACGGCTTCCTGCTGCTGCTCGCCATCGCCGTCGACCGGATCCTGGCCCTGCGCGTGGCCGCGGGCCTGCGCAAGAAGGCCGCACAGATGAGGAGTGCCCGCCATGCCTGACGCCATCAAGGCTCCCACCCCCACCGTCGTCTCCGGCCTGGCGCGCCTCGGCGGCGCGGTGCGCTGGGACAGTGCGGTCGGCGCCCTACTGCTTACGCTGCTGATCTGCTCGTTCTCCTTCGTCGACAACTTCGGCAACGCGCTGAACCTGTCGTTCCTGATCGGCAACACCCTGCCGATCGCCCTGATCGCGCTCCCCATGACCATGCTCGTGATCTCCGGAGAGGTCGACCTCTCCGTCGGCTCCACGGCGGGGCTGTCCGGGGCCGTCATGGGCGCGCTGTGGAACGCCGGGATGAGCATCGAGGCGATCATCCCGCTGTGTCTTCTGCTCGGCGTCGTCTGCGGCCTGGTCAACGGGCTCCTCGTCACCCGCCTCGGACTGCCCTCCCTCGCCGTCACCATCGGCACCATGGCCGCCTACCGCGGCATCGCGCAGATCGTGCTCGGCTCGGACTCCGTCACCGACTTCCCCACCCAGTACCTCGACTTCGGCGCCGGCCGGATCGGCGACACCTTCATCCCGTACGCCGCCGTCCCGTTCACCGTCCTGCTCGCCGTGGCCGTCGTGGTGCTGCACGCCACGCCGATCGGCCGCTCCCTGTTCGCCACCGGCGCGAGCGAGGAGGCCGCCCGGTTCGCGGGGATCCGGGTCAAGCGGCTCAAGCTGTCCATGTTCGTGACGACCGGTGCGATCTCCGCGCTCACCGGGGTCTTCTGGGCCCTGCACTACGCCAGCGCCCGCTACGACAACGCCACGGGACTCGAACTCTCCGTCATCGCGGCCGTACTTCTCGGCGGTATCGACTTCGACGGCGGCAAGGGCACCCTGGGCGGCGCCATCGCCGGCGTGTTCCTGCTCGGCGCCCTGCAGAACGTCATGAGCCTGGTCAACGTCTCCGCCCAGTCGCAGATCGTGGTCACCGGCGTCCTGCTGGTGATCTCCGTCCTCGCCCCCCGCGTCGGCCGCGAGATCGCCCGGTCCCGGGCCCGCCGGAGAACCGCCGCGAAGCCCACCGCACGAGCGGCTTCCGTGCCCTAGGGCGCCCCGCATGCACCCCCTCGTAAACCCCGTAAACCCCCTAAGTCCCGTAAGCCTTGTCTCCGCTCGGGCGGTTGCCCGGCTCTCCCTGCCGCCACGGCAGCGAAAGGAAACACCATGTACGGCACCATCGCCAGGCACCGGCGCCTCACCGTCGCTCTTGCTGTCACCGCCGCACTGGCCCTCGGCGGCACGGGCTGTTCCGGGACGACCAAGGACTCCGCGAACAAGGAGGCCGGCAAGGCCGTCGCCGGATCCGCCGACCCCAACGCCGCCACCAGGAAGGGCCTGACGGTCGCCTTCCTGCCCAAGCAGGTCAACAACCCCTACTTCACGACCTCGGACAACGGGGGGAAGAAGGCCCTGGGTCAGCTCGGCTCCACGTACAAGGAAGTCGGTACCAGCAGCGGCACCGACACCTCCGGCCAGGTCTCCTACGTCAACACCCTTACCCAGCAGCAGGTCGACGCCATCGCCGTCTCCGCCCAGGACCCGGGTGCTCTGTGCACGGCCCTGAAGCAGGCGATGAAGAACGGGATCAGCGTCGTCACCTACGACTCCGACACCCAGGCCGACTGCCGGCAGGTCTTCGTCTCGCAGGCGAGCGCCGAGGACCTCGGCCGCACGCAGCTCCAGCTGCTCGCCGAGCAGATCGGTGGCAAGGGCGAGATCGCGATCCTTTCGGCGGCCCAGACGGCCACCAACCAGAACACCTGGATCGACTTCATGAAGGACGAGCTCAAGAAGCCCGAATACAAGGACATCAAGCTCGTCAAGACCGCCTACGGCGACGACGACGCCCAGAAGTCCTTCCAGCAGACCCAGGGTCTGCTCCAGGAGTACCCCGGTCTGAAGGGGATCATCTCGCCCACCACCGTGGGCATCAAGGCGGCCGCTCAGTACCTGTCCGGCTCCCAGTACAAGGGCAAGGTCAAGCTCACCGGCCTCGGCACCCCCAACGACATGCGTGCCTACGTCAAGGACGGCACCGTCGAGGGTTTCGAGCTCTGGGACCCGGCCGAGCTGGGCGCGCTCGCCGCGCACACGGCCGTCGCGCTGGAGTCCGGACAGATCACCGGCGCCGAGGGCCAGACCTTCGAGGCGGGTGACCTGGGGACCTTCACCATCGGCAAGGACGGCGTGGTCTCGCTCGGCAAGCCGACCGTCTTCGACAAGAGCAACATCGACAAGTTCGACTTCTGACTCGACTTCTGATTCGACTTCTGAGCCGTACGGGGCAGCGGGCCGCCTCGCGAGGCGGCCCCCTGCCGTGCAGGAGGTGACCCATGCAGCGCGTTTGTTTTCTTCTGAAGGTCCGGGCCGAGAAGGCCGAGGAGTACCGCGAGCGCCACCAGCCCGTCTGGGCCGACATGCTGGCCGCGCTCTCCGAAGCGGGCTGGCACAACTACTCGCTGTTCCTGCGCGAGGACGGCCTGCTCGTCGGCTATCTGGAGACCCCCGACTTCGAGCGGGCGCGGGCAGCCATGGAGGCCACCGAGGTGAACGCCCGCTGGCAGAAGGAGATGGCGCACTTCTTCGAAGAGCTGGACGGGCAGGCACCGGATGCCGCCATGCGCCCGCTCACCGAGGTCTTCCACCTCGCCTGACGGTGTGAGCCGGCGCCCCGGGACCGGGAGATTGCGCCGCCTGGCACGGTCCGTCGTATTCGCGGTATCGGCGGCAGTCACCCTGCGGCTACTGGACGAGGTGGATGCGGACAACCTCCGCACCTACTGGCAGCCGCCGCTCGACGCTCCTGAGACCTGTGGGCGAGCGTCTTCGAGGCGCTGGAGGAACGGTACCTGCGACCCGACGTCCTGGTGGAGTTCGTGTCCGGCGACGACCCCGCCGTACTGGCGCGGGAGGCGGAAACACTGCGGCGTGCGGTGGCTCTCCGGCCGGTGCGGCCGGAACGGCCGTCCGGACCCGCGCGTTGACCCTGAGAACGGTTGCCTCCCACCACCCGACGTCAGAACGGCAGACATGCGCATCACGGCAGACGCCAGACTCCTGTTCATCGGTGACTCCATCACCGACGCGGGCCGCGACTACGCGGACCCCGCCTCGCTCGGCAGCGGATACGTGCGCGAGATCGCGCGGACGTTCGGGGCCGGAGGGAGCACCGGCCCGGGGCCCACTGTCATCAACAAGGGCGTCAACGGACATCGTGTGTACGACCTCGAATCCCGCTGGACCACCGATGTCATCGACGAGCGGCCCACCGTGGTCACGGTCAAGATCGGAATCAATGACACCTGGCGGCGTTACGACCGCGGAGTCGTGAGCCCGGTCGACGAGTTCGAGGCATCCCTCGACCGCGTCCTCACCCACACCGCACGAAAGCTCGCCGCCCGGCTGGTGGTCATCACGCCCTTCCTGCTCCCGGTCACCCCGGACCAGGAAGCCTGGTACGAGGACCTGTCACCCCGCACCGACGCCGTCCTGCGCACGGCGCGCGCCCATGGTGCCCAGGTGGTCCGCGCGGACCTGCTCCTGCCCCGCGCCGCCGAGGAGAGCGGGGCAGCGGCCCTGGCCCCGGACGGTGTACACCCGAGCCCGCGCGGCCACGAACTGCTCGCCGACGCCTGGCTCACCACGGTCGACTCGGCTGCCCCCGCTCCTGAACACCGATCAGCGAGGGGCTGAGCGGGGCCGTCCATGAGCTGCGGCGGGACGGTGCGGACGCTCCCAGACAACGCTGTACGAGGCGCCATCGTCCCTCGGGGACACGCGGAGCGTCGCGGTGGGTCGCAGGCGTTCCTAGCGCCAGGGATCGAGGGCGTGCTTGCCACGGGTCCGGCCCGCTTCGAGTTGCCGCAGCACTGTCGGTCCCTCGGCCAGGGGGTGAACCTGGGGGGTGCCGGGCGGGTAGACGCCGTGGGCGATGAGTGCCTCGATCTCGACGAGCAACGACTGGTAGAGGGAGGGGGCTGCGGCCGCCAGCGCGCCGATGTGCAGGCCCTTGACCTGGACCTGGTGGGTGAAGACCAGGTCGTGCGTGGTCAGGGTGGCGTCGCCGGACGCGGCACCGAAGACCACGACGCGTCCGGTGAAGGGCTTGGTGACCGCCAGGCTGACCTCGAACGTGGCCTGTCCCACCGATTCGAGGACCAGGTCGATACCCCCGGTCAGGCGGGTGATCTCCCTGGCCAGATCGGGGCGTCGGCTGTCCAGGACCTCGTCGGCGCCGAGCGCTTCGACGGTGTCGTGCTTGGCGGGTGACGCCGTCGCGATGACGCGCGCACCGTAGTGCCGGGCGAGACGGACAGCGGCCTGCCCCACGCCTCCGGCCGCGGCGTGAATGAGCACCACGTCACCCCTCTTGATCTCGCCCAACGGCTTCAGTGCCGCCAGGGCGGTGGCCCAGTTCAGCACCAGGCCGAGAGCTGCGGCATCGCTCCATCCGGAAGGCACGGGAAGTACCCCCACGGCCGGCATCGTCATGTACTGCGCGAAGGCACCCGGGCCGGTTCCGACGACATGCGTGCCGAGTTGAAGCGGGCTCTCGACGTCCGGGCCGGCACCCACGATCTCGCCCGCGGCCTCGAAGCCCGCCACATAGGGAGCCGGCGGCCCGCCTGCGTACGTTCCGTGCGTCTGCATGACGTCCGCGAAGTTGACCCCGCCGGCGCCCACGCGGATCAGGTACTCGCCTGGCCCCGGGGTGGGGCGGCGCAGATCAGTCGTGAGGGTCAGGTCCTTCGGTCCCCGATGTGACCGCTGGACCAGTGCTCGTACCGTCTGCTCAGCCCCGCGTTGCCGCTCGTTGATCTCCATGCACGAAACGTAGGAGTCTCACACTTACGTCAAGGTCAAGCGACGGTCACCGGTCAGTGCGACGGGCCTCTCGCAGGTACGCATCGAGTGCCGCCCGCTGATCGCTGAGAACGGCGATGCGTGCGGCGAGCCGATCGCGATGGCTCTGCACCTCGCCCAGGAACTCCGCGCACACCACATCCGCGCCGCCATCAGGCTCGTCAGTGAGGCCGGGCAGAAAATCCCTGATCAATCGCACGGGCAGCCCGGACTCCAGCAATGAGCGGATGACGAGCACCCGGTCGATAGTGGACTGGCAGTAGTCGCGGAAGCCATTGCTGCAACGACCGGGGACGATCAAGCCCTCATCCTCGTAGTGCCGCAACGATCGCGCACTCACGCCGCTGACTCCGGAAGCCTCACTGATCTTCATACCTGTAGGCAACATCCAGGCGCACCGCGATCTTCCAGCACTCAGCGCCACGACGGAGTGAAGACCTGCTCAGGTTTCGGCAGCCTCATGGCCTCATACAGCTAGGCGTCCTGCGCCCGCACCAGTACGTCGCCGACGGCCGTGCGGTAGTAGAGCACCGACCGTCCGGCACGGCGGCGGCCGACCAGCCCGGCGTCCAGGAGCACCTTCAGATGGCGGCCCACCGAACCGAGGCCCTGGCCCGTCAGAGCCACCAGGTGTGTCGTGCTCATCGGGCTGTCCAGGAGTGCCAGCACGCCGGCCCGCCCCGTTCCGAGCAGCCTGGCCAGCGCCTCCGGAGCGGCGGCGGCTCGTCCGGGTTCCGTCAGTGTGCCGGAGCACGGGTACACCACGGCGTTCCCGCGCACCGCCCCGTGGGCGTCCGGCCGGTCGATGGAGATCCAGCCCCTGCGCGGGGTGACCGGCGCGAGCAGCAGCTGTGAACCCATCAGTTTGCGGGGAGGGAAGGCCCGCGTGTTGATCTGCAGCCGGTTGTCGCCCAGCCACCGCATCTCCGGATGCATGTCGTCCAGCGCGGCGGCCCAGCCCGACCGGCTCAACTGGCCCGTACGCGCGACCACATCGGCCTCGATGACGCGCCGCCGCCGGGACCAGTCGGGTGCCACGGTCTCCCGCCACACCCACTCCAGCAGGTCGGCGATGCGCTCCGGCAGACCGGGGCGCAGCAACGGGGCCGGCAGGGGTCCGCGGTGGGCGAGCTCCAGGTCGCCCAGGGCGGTGTCGTCCGGTGTCTCGCGTATGCGTGCCAGCTCGTCGTAGAAGTCGGCGGCGCCCTGCGCCGGTCCCTCGCGGCGCGGCACCGGCGTCAGGAAGTCGGCGATCCACCGGTGCCTGCCCAGCGCGACACGCACCAGCAGCGCGGTGACGGGATCGGAGGTCCGTTCCCGGTAGGCGGGCCCGTGACGGTCCAGCCAGCGGCGCTCGGCCGGATGCGTGGCCGAGTCCTTCGCCAGGACCATCAGACCCGCTGTCGTCTCGCAGAGGGGCGACACCACGAATCGGCTGTTCGCGAGCGTATCCGCGTTGACTTCCCACCAGCCCAATGGTTTCGCCTCCCCGCGAAACATTACCTCCGCGTCCCACCGGCTGCCGACACTCCGCTCATGCGCACGTACCAAGAGCTTTTCGAGACGCCTGAGTTCACCCCGCTGCTCGCGACGACCGCCGCACACGTGGCGGCCCAGACGGTGAGCAGAACGGCGCTGGGGACGCTCGTCCACGACGCGACCGGGTCGCCCCTGCTCGCCGCCCTCAGCATGTTCGGCCCGTTGCTGGCCCAGATGATCGGCGCGAGTCTCCTGTTGTCGGCGACGGACCGCCTGCCGCCCCGCGCCGCGACCATCGGACTGGCGCTCTTCTTCGCCGTCGCCACCACCGCCCTGGCCCTGCCCGGCCTGTCCATGGGGGCGATCTTCGCGATCCTGTCGGTGCAGGGCATGCTCGGCTCGGTCGGCGGCGGAGTGCGGTACGGCCTGCTCACCGACATCCTCCCCACAGAGGGCTATCTGCTCGGCCGCTCGGTGCTCAACATGTGCGCGGGAACCCTGCAGATCTGCGGCTACGCCGCCGGTGCCGTACTCGTCAACGTCCTGACGCCGAGGGGTGCCCTGCTCGCCGGCGCCGCCCTCTTCCTCGTCGCCGCGGCCGTGGCCCGCATCGGTCTCGCGAGACGGGTGCCGCGCGCCCAGGGCCGTCCGTCGGCGAGCGAGACCTGGCGGACCAACGCCCGCCTGTGGGCGCTGAAGCCGCGGCGCCGCGTCTACCTCGCCCTGTGGGTGCCCAACGGACTCGTCGTCGGCTGCGAGTCCCTCTTCGTCTCCTACGCGCCACGCCACGCGGGGCTCCTGTTCGCCGCAGCCGCGGTGGGCATGCTGGCGGGGGACACCCTGACGGGCCGCTTCCTGCCCCGGCACTGGCGGGACAGATTCGGGGCGCCGCCCCTGCTCCTACTGCTCGCCGTCCCGTATCTGATCTTCGCCCTGCACCCGGCGCTGCCCGTGGCGCTCGCCGCCGTCGCCGTGGGCTCGGTCGGGTTCTCCGCCAGCCTGCTGCTCCAGGAACGTCTGATGTCCATGGTCCCGGGCGAACTGAGGGGGCACGCGTTCGGACTGCACTCCTCGGGGATGTTCACCATGCAGGGCCTCGCAGCGGTGCTCGCGGGCGGCATCGCGCAGTTCACCTCGCCCGCGACCGCCATGACCGTGATGGCCGCCGCCTCCGCCGCGGTCACCCTGGCGCTCGTCCCCGGTCTCCGGCGGACGGGACCGGCGGCCAGGGGCGCGCGGACGGAGATTGACGGACATGATCGGGGGCACGCTGATCCGGCAGGCGTGGTCGGGGTTCCTGTGCCCAAGAAATGAGGCAGGGAAGTGAGCGGCGCAGAAGTGGCAGGCCTGTGCCGTTTGTCCGAGCCTGGAAGGGCAGTCGTCCAGTGCGGGAGGTGCGGTGAGCGTTCCAGACGCCGATGTGGGGATCATCCAGGATCCTCCCTGGCCGGGCAGGCTGGTGCGGCTGCCGGGTGTGTACAGCCCACAGGCCGACAGCCTGCTGCTGGCGGCGGCGATGCGCCGTGAGGGCATCGGGCCCGGCATGGAGGTCCTGGACCTCTGCACGGGCAGCGGGCTGCTGGCGCTCCATGCCGCGCGGCTGGGCGCCCGGGTCACCGCTGTCGACATCAGCCGCCGGGCCGTGGCATCGGCCCGGCTGAACGCCGCCCTCACCCGGTTGCCCGTATCCGTGCACCGCGGGGACCTGCTGTCCGGAGTGCGCGGCCGTTCGTTCGACGCGGTGGTCAGCAACCCGCCGTACGTGCCCGCGCCGAGCCTGTCCCCGCCCCGGCGGGGCGCCCGTCGCGCCTGGGACGCCGGGCTCGACGGGCGGATCGTCGTGGACCGCATCTGTGACGAGGCTCCTGCCGCGCTGCGCCGCGGCGGGCTGATGCTGATCGTGCACTCGGCCCTCAGCGGTCCCGGGGAGACCGTGCGACGGCTCACGCGCGCCGGGATGGAGGCGTCCGTCAGCGACCGGATGGTCATCCCGTTCGGACCCGTGACCCGCGGGCGGCTCGCCTGGCTGCGGGCCCGCGGTCTGCTGCCGACCCATATGGACAAGGAAGAGCTGGTGGTGATCCGTGCCCGGAAGCACTGAACCGCCGCGTCGTGTGGTGGTGGAACAAAACGGCCCGATCCTCGTGGAGGGCCCGGTCGAGGTGACGACGGACGATGGGCGGGTAGTCGTGTCCGAGCGCTTCGTCGTGGCGATCTGCACCTGTCGCCGCAGCCGGATACACCCCTGGTGCGACACCAGCCACCGTCGCCGGAAAACCGCCGAAGAAGGTGAGGACACCACATCGTGACGCCCGTCCCTGAAGCACACGCCCACCGTCCCGAGCCGGAACCCATCCTTCCGGAGGCGCGAGGAGCCCTCTCCGAGCGTGTCCTCGCCACCCTGGCGGGGCGGCGAGGGGCGCTGCCCTCCGACGAGGAGACCGGGCGCGCCGACCCGTACGGCGAAGATCTGCACCTCCTGCTGTACGTCCTCTACGAGCTCCACTACCGCGGCTTCGCGGAGGTGGACGAGAGTCTGGAGTGGGACCCCGCGCTGCTGGGTGTACGAGCCGCCGCCGAGGGCGCCTTTCTGCGCGCGCTGCGCGAAGGCACCTCGGGCGGAAAGGACGTGGAGGAGGCGGTGGGCGCGCTGCTCCTGGAACCCGTGGGGGACGACGGGCACAGCGTCAGCCACCACCTCCAGCGCGAGGGAACGCTCGAACAGCTCCGTGAGTACGCGGCGCTGCGCTCGCTCTACCACCTCAAGGAGGCGGACCCCCATCTGTGGGTGGTGCCGAGGCTCCGGGGCCGGGCCAAAGCGGCCATGGTCGCCGTCGAGTTCGACGAGTTCGGAGCCGGCAGGGCCGAGAACATCCACTCCCGGCTTTTCGCCGACCTGATGGCGGATCTCGGCCTGGACACGGCGTACGGCGGCTACCTCGAAGCCGCCCCCGCCCAGGCCCTGGCGACCGTGAACCTGATGTCCCTCTTCGGGCTGCACCGGCGTCTGCGCGGCGCTCTGGTCGGCCATTTCGCCGCCGTGGAGATCACCTCGTCACCGGGTTCGAGGCGGCTGGCGAAGGCCCTGCGCCGCGCCGGGGCCGGTGCCGCCGCGCAGCGGTTCTACGACGAGCACGTGGAAGCGGACGCGGTCCACGAACAGGTCGTCCGCCGGGACGTGATCGGTGGACTGCTGGAGGACGAGCCGCAGCTCGCGCCGGACATCGTTCTGGGCATCGAGGCCACGGAACTGCTGGAGGACCGGCTGGCCGAGCACCTTCTGGCGAGTTGGCGCGGCGGCCGTACCGCCCTGCGCACGCCCGTCCCGCCCTCCCGCTGACCTCTCGTACCCACTGCCCTCTCAGAGTTCCCCGGCCGCCGCGCGCCCGCCGGCTCCCAGCAGGCCCGTGTGGGAGAACTGTGAGCGTGTCAGCTCCTGCCGCGAGTACCGGACGACCACCCCGGGCAGGGCGGCCCGCACCACCTGCACGCCCCGCAGCCAGCGGGGCACGTAGACGGTGACCGCGCGGCGCTCGACGGCGCGCACCAGGGCATCCGCCACGTACCGGGCAGGGTAGACCTTCCGGGCGGGCCGCGGCATGTGGGCGCGCAGTTCACGCAGTACGGCGTGCTGATCGGCGTCCCGGATCATGTCCGTGTCCGTCCAGTTGAGGTATCCCGTGCCGACGCCGACGCCCCGGGTGTCGAGTTCGGCGCGCAGCGACTGGGCGAAGGACTCCACGCCTGCCTTGGAGGCGCAGTAGGCGCTCATCATCGGCGCCGCGCCGATCGACGCCAAGGACGCTATCTGGAGGTAGTAGCCCCGGGTGTCGAGGAGTTGAGGCAGGAACGAGCGCGCCGTGACGGCACTGCCCACGAGGTTGACCTCGATCACGCGGCGCCAGGTGACCGGGTCGGATTCGAGGAAGGGGCCGCCCTCGGCCACCCCCGCGTTGGCCACCACGACGGACGCGTCGCCCAGCGTGTGGCGTACCTCTTCGGCCGCTTCGGCCATCGCCGCGTCGTCCGTGACGTCGACGTGCCGGTAGAGCGCGGGGGTCGGCAGCGCGGAGGCGACGGCGGCGAGTGCTTCCTCCTCCAGCCCGAGCAGGGCCACCCGGGCACCCCGGTCGGCCAGTTCTCCGGCGACGGCCGCTCCCACCCCGCGTGCGGCGCCGGTCACCACGGCGGTGCGTCCTCTCAGCACGTGCTGTCCAGCGGTCATCGGAACTCCTCGCTGTCGAGCGGCCGGGTCGCCGGGGTGCCGGATCCGGTCCGCCGGTCCGCCTGGCCGGCTGCCGGTTCTGCCGTCCATCCGGTCTCCGGCGCCCGCACCCACCCATGGTTTCAGCGCTCGAAGCCCTGCGCATTCCGGGCGGCCCTGCCGGCTGTCCGCGAGTGCGCGCATGGTGGGAAGTCTCCTTTGGTCAGGTGAGTGATGCCGGTCCGTCGGCTCGACGACAGTCTTTCCCCCCCGATGGGCACCCTAGAATTCGACCGTCTCCGCGGTCCGGATGGCGGCGCCCATGTTGCGCTCCATCATGCGCAGAGCGGCCTCGGCCAGATCCTTGTGGATATGGGCCACCGCATCCTCCGGCACGCTCACCCGCACATGGCGGATGTGCGCGTCGAGAGCGGAATACAGCACGCGCTGCTCGGTGACCTGGCCGCAGAGAACGACATGATCCACGCTCAACTGCGCGAGCAGATAGCGGAGCGGCGTTTCGTAGAAGATGGAATGTCTGGCTTTCACGACGAACAGGGAATTGCCGTCCGGCAGTACCGGCTCGACCAGATCCGCGTACGCCCCGGCCAGTGTCGTTTCGATGATCTCCCCGTGGTGGGACCGCCATTCACCGAAATTGTCATTGACGTAGATGACGGGAACGTTTTCCTCTCGGGCGCGTTCCAGGACACGGACCAGGTGTGGCAGCGCGGTACGGACGGAACGGATCAGGCGTTCCGCGTCCGGGTGGTCGTACGTATTCATCATGTCGAAACGATGAGAGCACTTTTTCCCATGGCTCCATGCTCCCACCGCGTCGCCCCGCATTCCGGCCGGGACCGGGTCCCGCCCTGTCACGTTTCGCAGGGGCCCTCAGGGGAACCCGGCACGCGTCCGCAGCGGAGGAGAAATGACGACTCAGCGTGGAAAGCGAGCTGGACCATGCGCGCATTGACCTATCAGGGAAAGCGGGACGTCCGGGTCGAGACCGTCCCCGACCCCCGGATTCAGGACCCGACCGACATCATCGTCAAAATCACGTCCACCGGAATCTGCGGCTCGGATCTGCACCTCTACGAGGTGCTCGGCCCCTATCTCGACCCCGGTGACATCCTCGGTCACGAGCCGATGGGCGTGGTGGAGGAGGTGGGCCCGGAGGTGACCGCCCTCGTCCCGGGAGACAGGGTCGTCATCCCGTTCAACATCTCGTGCGGCCACTGCTTCATGTGCGCCCAGGGGCTGCAGTCCCAGTGCGAGACCACCCAGGTGCGCAAGCACGGCATGGGTGCCTCCCTCTTCGGCTACACCAAGCTGTACGGCCAGGTGCCCGGCGGACAGGCGGAGTTCCTGCGGGTCCCCTTCGGCAACAGCCTGCCGGTCAAGGTGCCGCACGGCCCGCCGGACGACCGCTTCGTCTACCTCTCGGACGTACTGCCCACCGCGTGGCAGGCCGTGGCGTACGCCGACGTCCCGCCCGGAGGTTCGCTCACCGTGCTCGGGCTCGGTCCGATCGGCGCGATGGCCGCGCGGATCGCCCTGCACCGGGGCGCGGAACCGGTCGTGGGCGTGGACCTCGTGCCCGACCGGCTGAACCGGGCGAGCGAGTACGGGGTCAAGTGCCTCGACCTGCGCAGGCACGGCAAGCACCTGGGCGACGCCATCCGGGATCTCACCGACGGGCGGGGCACCGACGCGGTGATCGACGCGGTCGGCATGGAGGCGCACGGCGCGCCCGTCGCCAAGGCGGCGCACGCGGCCGTGGGAATGCTGCCCGACGCCCTCGCGACGCGCCTGATGGAGACGGTCGGCGTGGACCGGCTCGCCGCGCTGCACATGGCGATCGACGTGGTGCGCAGGGGCGGCACGGTCTCCGTATCCGGTGTGTACGGCGGTGCCGCCGACCCGATGCCTCTGCTGACCATGTTCGACAAGCAGATCCAGTTCCGCATGGGGCAGGCCAACGTCTGGCGCTGGGTGGACGACATCCTGCCGATGCTCATCGACGGCGACCCGCTGGGCGTGGACACCTTCGCGACACATCACCTGCCGCTCGAACAGGGCCCGCAGGCGTACGAGACGTTCCAGAAGAAGGCCGACGGCATGATCAAGACGCTGCTCGTGCCCTGACGCCGTCGCCGCGCCCGCGGGCGCACCCCTCGCCCGGCGCACACCTCGTCGCCTCAGTCGTCTCGTCGCCTCAGTCGTCGAACACGTCGAACACGTCCACGTCCAGCGGTTCCAGGGGCCGGACGGCCGGACCCTGGAGAACCGCACCGTCGACACCGAAGCGTGAGCCGTGGCAGGGGCACTCCCAGGAGGTCTCGGCCTCGTTGAAGGCCACCAGGCACCCGAGATGCGAACAGCGGGCGGACACGGCATGGGCCGTGCCGTCCTGGTCGCGGTAGACGGCGCGGCGGCGGCCGTTGACGCGCACCACCGCACCCGTTCCCGGAGGGATGGCGTCCACCGAGTCGACGTGGGTGACCTTCAGGCGGTCACCGGCGAAGTGCTTGGCGACCTCCGCCTGCATGCCGAGCAGTGCGGGGGCCTCGCGCAGAGTGCTCCCCAGCCGTCGCGGGTCGTAGAGGTCCGCCCACGGCAACGTGTCCCCCGTCCCGGTGATGAGCGCGCTCAGGAGGCGGCCGGACAGGACGCCGCCGGTCATGCCCCAGCCACCGAAGCCGGTGGCCACGTACGTGTGATGGGCGCCGATGCGGAACGGGCCGACGAGCGGCACCGTATCGCTGGGATCGTTGTCCTGCGCCGCCCATCGGTAGGCGGTGGGTCCCACCGGGAAGCGTGCGTGCATCCAGGCGTCCAGCCGGAGGAACGCCTCGCGCGGATCACCGGTGCCCGGTGTGAAGCTCTCCCCGGTGACGATCAGGAGCCGCTGCCCGTCGCCGAGCGGTGTGGAGCGTACCGAACGCTTCCCTTCGTCCTCCGTGATGTACATGCCCTTGGGCGCCCGGTCCGCGTCGATGGGCGCGGCCACCACCAGCTCCCGGCGCGGGGAGAGCCGGGCGAAGAGCATCGCCCGGTCGAAGACCGGGTAATGCGTGGCGACGACCACGTCCTGCGCGGTCACCGACGACCCCGACTCGGTGGTCACCCGGCACGGCGCACCCTCGGTCAGACCGGTCACCCGGCTCCGTTCGAAGACGAGACCGCCCCGCTCCACCAGGTCCTCGGCCAGCGCGAGCAGGTATTTGCGTGGGTGGAACTGGATCTGCCCGTCCAGCCGGACCGCCCCGGTGACGTCGAACGGAAGCTCGGTCCCGGTGACGTACGACGCCGCGAGACCGGCCTCGACGGCGGCCTCGGCCTCCGCCTCGATCGCGGGACGGGACGAGGGCTCGACCGCGTACGAGTAGGCGCTCACCCGTTCGAGGTCGCAGTCGATGCCCAGCTCCCGGACGATGTCCGCCACCCGCTCCACCGCGTCCTGCTGCGACAGCGCGTACAGCCGCGCGGCTTCGGCGCCCCGGGTGCGCCGCAGCCGGTCGTACACGAGGGAGTGCAGGGCGGACACCTTCGCGGTGGTGTAACCGGTGACGCCCGCGGCGATGCGGTCGGCCTCCACCACGGCGACCCGCCGGCCCGCCCGGGTCAGCTCCCACGCCGTGCTCAGGCCCGCGATCCCGCCGCCCACCACGACCACGTCCACCTCGATGTCCTCGGTGAGTGGTGCATGCACGGGACTACCGGTGGTCTCCATCCAGAACGATTCGTCCTGTCCGGGCAGTCGGCTCGGATGCGTCATGGTGTGCTCTCCCAGATCGGTGACGGGTCGGCCGGCGAACCCTGCGAGTGCCCGGCACGGTCGACGGCACACTCCGTGGTTTCCACCTGATTTCAGGTTATTTCCCCCGGCAGCTGGTTACCCGACGAGAAACGCCCGGGCCGGCGGGGGAGCCGCAGCCACCGGGGCTGCGGGGACGTCGGCCCGGCAACGGCAGTGAGTGAGCGCTTCATGGCCATCGACCCGTCCCCCGGCAAGCGCATCGTGGTCACGGGGGCCACCGGCAACGTGGGGACCAGTGTGGTCACCGCGCTGTCCCAGGACCCGGAGGTCGGCTCCGTCCTCGGCCTGGCGCGCAGACGGCCGAAGCTGTGGACCGAGGGTGTGGAATGGGAGACCGTCGACCTCTCGCAGCCCGAGTGCGCCGGTCCGCTGGAGGACCTGCTGCGGGGCGCGGACGCGGTCGTCCACCTCGCCTGGCGGTTCCAGCCGACGCACGATCCCGTGGTCACCTGGCAGAGCAATGTGCTCGGCTCCATGCGCGTCTTCGATGCGGCGGCCGAGGCGGGTGTCCCCGCGCTTGTCCACGCCTCGTCCGTGGGCGCCTACTCGCCGGGCCCGAAGGAGGAACCCGGAGTCGACGAGCGCTGGCCCACCCACGGCTGGCCGGACGCGGCCTACTGCCGGGAGAAGGCGTACCTGGAGCGCGTACTCGACATCTTCGAACTGCGCCACCCGCAGATCAGAGTGGTCAGGATGCGGCCCGGCTTCCTGTTCAAGGAGACCTCTGCGAGCGAACAGCGCCGTATCTTCGCCGGCCGGTACGTCCCCGGCGGCCTGCTCAGGCCCGACCTGCTGCCCTTCGTGCCCGATCTGGAGGGCCTGCGCTTCCAGGTGCTGCACACCGACGACGCCGCAGAGGCGTACCGGCTCGCCGTCCTCCTGGACGTGCGGGGTGCCTTCAACCTGGCGGCCGATTCGGTGACCGACGCCCAGCAGCTGGCCGAGCTGCTCGATGCCCGTGTCGTCCGAGTCCCGCGGGCGGTGGTGCGTACCGCGCTGGCGGCCGCGTGGCAGGCACATGCCGTACCGGCGTCCCCGCACTTGTTCGACGCCGTGCTGCGCCTGCCGGTACTCGACTGCACCAGGGCGCACGAGGTGCTGGGGTGGCGGCCCGCCCACACGGCGGCCGAGGCGTTGAGCGCCTTCCTGCGAGGCGTACGTCAGGGGGCCGGCGAGGACACCGCTCCGCTGGCCGGCAAGCGGGTGGGGTGAGAACCGACCGGGTGAGAACCGACCGGGTGAGAACCGACCGGGTGGTGAGAGCGAAGGGGAGTAGCGATGGACAAGGCGAAAGTGGCGTACAAGCCGGTCGGCCTGATTCTCGGGTCCATGAGCGGGCTGGTCGCCGGCACCCTGTTCAAGACCCTGTGGAAGCACGTGAAGCGCGAGGAGGACGCGCCCGACGCGACCGACGAGCACCGGCGGTGGCGCGAGATCCTGCTCGCGGCAGCGATCCAGGGTGCGATCTTCGCGGCGGTCAAGGCGGCAGCCGACCGGGGCGGCGCGACGTTCGTCCGCCGGCTGACGGGGGCCTGGCCGGGCTGAGGACCGGGCACGGCACACGGAGGCCCGTGGCGGCGGTGCTGCCGCCCCGGGCCTACGGATTCCTTGCGGGCCAACAGACGG
>NZ_JBHXQO010000013.1:79508-175706 GCF_042717135.1 Streptomyces sp. NPDC058620 | reverse complement strand
CTGCGTGCTGACGTGCCGATCAGCGTGTGAGCGCGGGCTCCCTGGCGCTGTCGCCGTCGGGCGCCGGGCCCTCGTCGGCCGTGCCGCCGTCAGCCGTGCTGCCGTCGGCCGAGCCCTCCACATGGGCCTTCGGCCGGGCCGGCAGGGCGAACATCACCAGGAAGATCACGGCCAGCACCCCGGCCACCCACCACAGGGACTGCTGGAACGCCTCGGCGAACGCCGGTCCCACCGCCCGCGGCGCCGCCGCGTCGTCGACCACCCCGAAGAAGACCACCGAGACGAGACCGAGCCCCAGCGCCGTACCCATCTGCTGGACGGTGTTGATCAGCCCGGACGCCGATCCGGCGTGCTCCCTGGGCACCTCGGAGAGCACCGCGTCCGTCAGCGGGGCCACGATCAGACCCATCCCCACGCCCATGACGACGAGCGGCAGCGCCATCTGCCACGGCGTGATGTCCATGCCGTAATGCGCGGACTCCCAGATGTAGAGCAGCAGTCCGGCGATCATCAGCAGCGCGCCCGCCTGTAGGACCTTGCGGCCGAAGCGGGGCACCAGCTTCTGTACGGAGATGCCTGCGGCGACCGAGACGGCGATCGAGAAGGGGATGCCCGTGGTGCCCGCCCGCAGCTCGCTCCAGCCCAGACCCATCTGCATGTAGAGCGTCCAGACGAGGAAGAAGATGCCGAGGCCGATGCCGAAGGTCAGCTGCACGGCGATGCCCGCGGCGAAGCTCCTGACCCGGAACAGCGACAGCTCGACGAGCGGCGAACCGTCCTTGGCCGCCTTCCGCCGCTCGTACGCGATCAGTGCCAGGAACACCAGGAGACTGCCCGCCATCGACACATGACCCCACACCGGCCAGCCCAGCTCGTGCCCCCGGGTCAGCGGGAAGATCAGCATCAGCAGACCGAGCGTCACCAGGAACACCCCGACCAGGTCGAGGCGGAGCGCCTTGGGCGCCTTCGACTCGCTGATGAACTTGCTGCCCAGGATCAGACCCGCGATGCCGACCGGCAGGTTGATCAGGAAGATCGGGCGCCATTCGAGACCGAAGAGGTTCCAGCCGGTGAGCAGCGCGCCCAGCAGCGGGCCGGAGACCGCGCCGAGTCCGACGATCGCGCCGAAGAGGCCGAAGACCTTCCCGCGCTCGTGCGCGGGGAAGGTGGCGTGCACGATCGACAGCACCTGCGGCACCATCAGCGCCGCCATGGCGCCCTGGAGGATGCGGGAGGCGACCAGCATCTCCGGGTCGGCAGCGAAGCCGCAGAGGGCGGAGGAGAGGGTGAAGCCGCCGATGCCGATGAGGAAGAGCCGCTTGCGGCCGTAGATGTCGCCCAGCCGGCCGCCCGTGATCAGCCCGGCCGCGAAGGCGAGGGCGTACCCGGCGGTGATCCACTGGATCGAGCTGAACGAGGCACCGGTGTCCCGCTTGATGCTCGGAATGGCGATGTTGACGATCGTGACGTCGACCAGGTCCATGAAGGCCGCGGTCATCACGATGGCGAGCGCGTACCAGCGGCGCCGGTCGGCGGGGGCCGCCGGGGTCACCGAGCCCTCGGTCGCCGTGCGGGCGGCCGTCGTGGACGGCAGCGATTCGGAAGAAGTCATGGAAGGAAGCTAGAGGGCCATTAGGACAGTTCGTGACCTGATGGCCGGGCATCCTGAAGGCATGACCGATACGCCGGCACGACTGCTGAATCTGCTGTCGCTCCTCCAGACACCGCGCGAGTGGCCGGGCTCCGAACTGGCCGACCGCCTCGACGTCACCCCGCGCACCATCCGCCGCGACATCGACCGGCTCCGGGACCTCGGCTATCCGGTCGAGGCGACGCGCGGCTCGGTCGGTGGCTACCGCCTGGTCGCGGGCACCGCGATGCCGCCCCTCCTCCTCGACGACGAGGAGGCGGTGGCCATCGCGGTCGGGCTGCGGGCCGGGGCCGGGCACGCCATCGAGGGCGTCGACGAGGCGTCCGTAAGGGCTCTGGCGAAGCTGGAGCAGGTGCTGCCCTCGCGGCTGCGTCACCGGGTCTCGTCCCTGCAGAACGCCACCCTGCCGCTCACCCGGGGCGACGGCGCCACGATCGACCCGCGCACGCTGACGGTGATGGCGTCGGCGGTCACCGGGCGGGAGCGGCTGCGGTTCGCCTACCGCGCGGGGGACGGCGCCGAGACGAAGCGGCTGGTGGAACCGGTGCGGCTGGTGAGCACGGGGTACCGCTGGTATCTCGTCGCGTACGACATGGAGCGCGACGACTGGCGTACGTTCCGGGTGGACCGGGTCAGTGAGCCGATGGCGACCGGGGCCCGCTTCACGCCGCGCGAGCTGCCCGGGGAGGACGGGGACGCCGCCCAGTTCTTCGCCCGGTCGATGTCCCGGATGCAGCCGGAGCTTCGGATCGATGTCAGCTTCCGGGCTCCGGCGGACTTCGTGGTGGCACGCCTGCCCTCGGGGCTGGGCGCACCGGAGCCGACCGGCGAGGACAGCTGCCGGCTGCGGGCGGTATCGAGGGACTCCCTGGAGTGGGTGGCGCTGAGGCTGGCCCTCGTCGACTGCGAGTTCACGGCGCACGAGCCGCCACAGCTTGCGGAGTATCTGAGCGACCTGGGGGCCCGGCTGACCCGGGCGTCCTCGGCGAGCTGAGCGGGCTCCCGCCCCGGTGGATCGGCCCCGGACATGAATGAGCCCCGGCGCCGGGGGGGGGTGGGCGCCGGGACTCAGCTCAGGGTGCCGGTGCGAACCGGCTTGATTGTGAGGTTACGGGTTATTGGCTCACGCCGCAGCGTCAAAGCCCGTGTCGTCAGCCATTCGCTTCAATTCGAGTAGCGCGTGCTTCTCGATCTGGCGGATTCGCTCCCGGGTCAGACCGTGCTGCTTGCCGACTTCGGTGAGGGTCCGCTCGCGCCCGTCCTCGATGCCGTACCTCATACGGATGATCGACGCGGTCCGGTTGTCGAGCTTGCCGATGAGGTCTTCCAGCTCCTCGCTGCGCAGCAGCGTCATCACGGACGTCTCGGGCGAAACGGCGGAGGTGTCCTCCAGGAGGTCACCGAACTGGGTGTCGCCCTCGTCGTCCACGGACATGTTGAGACTGACCGGGTCACGGGCCCAGTCCAGGACGTTCCCCACACGCTCCGTGGTCGAGTCGAGCTCGGCGGCGATCTCCGCGTGCTCCGGATCGCGCCCGTGCTCGCGGTTGAACTCGCGCTGCACCCGACGGATACGGCCGAGCTCCTCCACCAGGTGGACGGGGAGCCGGATCGTGCGGGACTGGTCGGCTATGGAACGGGTGATGGCCTGGCGGATCCACCACGTCGCGTACGTGGAGAACTTGAACCCCTTGGCGTAGTCGAACTTCTCGACCGCGCGCACCAGTCCGGCGTTGCCTTCCTGGATCAGGTCGAGCAGGGGCAGACCCGCTCGTGGGTAGCGCCGGGCCACGGCGACCACCAGCCGGAGGTTGGACCGGATGAATACGTCCTTCGCGCGCTCGCCTTCGGCGACGAGCGCCTCCAGCTCCTCGCGCTTCGCTCCGCCGGCGTCGCTCTCCACCTCGCCGTCGAGGATCTGCTGGGCGTAGACGCCCGCCTCGATGGTCTGCGACAGATCGACTTCCTTGGCGGCGTCGAGCAGGGGCGTACGAGCTATTTCTTCCAGGTACATGCCGACCAGGTCGCGATCGGCGATTTCCCCGCCCACGGCGCGAACACTGCTCGCCCGGCTTGTCCCACCGGTGGTGGACGAACGACGGGCGACGGCACGGGTTGCCATGCGCACTCCCTTGCTGAGTAGGTCGCGACACCCTTTCGGGTGCCCTGCATCCGATGGAAACAACGACTGGAATCCGGACAGAATTCCCCTGGGCCGCATTCACTTTCGCGATCATGCAGTACCCTGTCGGCCCCAACGGGAGGACACATGGTGCACATACCCACAGAAGTGCAGGTCAGGCCGGGCTCGGAGGGGGATGTGGTGGGTCTCACCGACATCTACAACCATTACGTCCGTGAGACCGCCCTCACATTCGACACGGTCCCCTTCACTCCCGGGCAGCGCCTCCCGTGGTTGCGCTCCCACCCTGAAGACGGCCCTCACCGCCTCCTGGTTGCTCAGGACACCGGGGACTCGCCACGAATCCTCGGATATGCGACCAGCAGCGCGTTCCGGCCCAAGGCGGCGTACGGCACGTCCGTCGAGGTGAGCGTCTACTGCGCTCCCGACGCGAGAGGGCGCGGGCTGGGCACGTTGTTGTACAAGGCCCTGTTCGAGGCCCTGGCCGACGAGGACGTCCACCGCGCCTACGCGGGTATCGCCCAGCCGAACGAACCGTCCGCCCGGCTGCACGACACGTTCGGCTTCCGCCACATCGGCACGTTCTCGGAGGTGGGCCGGAAGTTCGGCCGCTACTGGGACGTGGCCTGGTACGAGAAGAGACTGGGCCGGGAGTCCTGAGCCCCGCCGGACTCCCGGACTCCCGGCCCCCGGAAACGCTCAGCCGAACTGCACCGAGCGCTTGGCCAGTCCCATCCAGAAGCCGTCGATGACGCTCCGCCCCTGGTGGAGTTCGTGCTCCGCGGCGCCCAGCGTCACGAAGAGCGGCGCGAAGTGCTCCGTGCGCGGGTGGGCCAGCCGGCCCGCCGGGGACTTGTGCTCGAAGTCCAGGAGCGCGTCGACGTCGTGCGCCCGGAGCGCCCGGTCCCCCCAGTCGTCGAACTCCGCCGACCAGCCGGGAGTGCCTCCGCCCGGGTGTCGCAGCGCGGCCAGGTTGTGAGTGAAGAAGCCGCTTCCGACGATCAGCACCCCCTCGTCCCGCAGCGGGGCGAGCTTGCGCCCGATGTCCATCAGCTTCCGCGGGTCGAGGGTGGGCATGGAGATCTGGAGTACGGGGATGTCGGCGCCCGGGAACATCTCCACGAGCGGCACGTAGGCACCGTGGTCGAGCCCGCGGTCCGGGATGTCCTGGACCGGCGTACCGGGGCCGCGCAGCAGCTTGCGGACGCTCTCCGCGAGCCCGGGGGCGCCGGGGGCCGCGTAGCGCACCTGGTAGTAGTGCTCGGGGAAGCCCCAGAAGTCGTACACGAGCGGCACGGTCTCGTCGGCACCGAGGGCGAGCGGGGCCTCCTCCCAGTGGGCGGAGACCATCAGGATCGCGGTGGGGCGGGGAAGCGTGGCGGACCAGGCGGCCAGTTCACCGGGCCAGACCGGGTCGTCGGCGAGCGGGGGCGCCCCGTGGGAGAGGTAGAGGGCGGGCATGCGCTCCGCGGTGACAGTCATGACACTCCCGTTCCCCTGCTGCTCCGGACCCGTTCGGATCGCTTCATTGAAACTTCAAGTTCCAAGTACCAGAGACCTTAGCTCTATCTAGTTCAACTTTCAAGAAAGGGTCGTAGAGTGGACTCCATGACCACGGCATCCACCGGCGGGCCCCGCTGGCTCACCGACGAAGAACAGAGCGTCTGGCGCACCTACCTCCATGCCACCACGCTCCTGGAGGACCACCTCGACCGCCAGTTGCAGCGCGACGCCGGCATGCCGCACATCTACTACGGCCTGCTGGTCCAGCTCGCCCAGGCGCCCCGTCGCCAGTTGCGGATGACCGAGCTGGCCAAGCACGCCAAGATCACCCGGTCCCGCCTCTCGCACGCCATCGCCCGGCTGGAGAAGAACGGCTGGGTGCGGCGCGAGGACTGCCCCTCCGACAAGCGCGGCCAGAACGCCGTCCTCACCGACGAGGGCTTCGAGATGCTCCGCCGTTCCGCCCCGGGCCATGTCGCCGCGGTGCGCCAGGCGATGTTCGACCGCCTCACGCCCGAGCAGGTACGCGGGCTCGGCGAGATCATGCGGGTGATGGCCGCCGGGCTGGAACCTGAGGGCACGGGCGCCGACCTGCCCTGGCTCCGCTGAGCGGACCGGGAGTACGGCAGCTCCGTCACGCCTCCGTCCGGACTGCCGCACCACCCCTCGGACACACGTCCGCCCCGGCTCCGATGAACGGAGCCGGGGCGGATGTCGCAGATCACGTCGGGCGCGCCGCCCGCGTCAGTGTGCGACGACCGGGATCTTGATGTCGTCCTGGATCCCGTCGGCGGATCCGGTGACCGAGCCGTCCGCCGCGGTGCCCGGACGTCCCGTGTTGATCAGCCACACCGCGATCGCCGAGGCGGCGAGGAGGATGCCGACCGCCCACCAGATCGCGCTGGTGAAGCCGGCGACCATGGCCTGGAACTGCAGCAGCTTCGGGTCCGTGGCGCCCGCGGCGTGGTCCGCGAAGTACGCCGTGGTGGCGCCGGCCGCGATGGTGTTCAGCAGCGCGGTGCCGATGGCGCCGCCGACCTGCTGCGAGGTGTTGACCATCGCCGAGGCCACACCCGCGTCACGCGGCTCGATGCCGTGCGTGGCCAGGGACATCGCCGGCATGAACGCCGTACCCATACCGAGGCCGAGCAGCAGCTGGCCGAAGAGGATGACGCCCGCGTAGCTGGAGTCGGTCTCCAGCTGGGTGAGCAGCAGCATGCCGATCGCGGCGACCAGGAAGCCGGGGCCCATCAGCCAGCGCGGCGGCACGCGGGTCATGAGACGGGCACCGATCTGGGTGGACCCGGTGATCATGCCCACGATCATCGGCATGAAGGCGAAGCCGGTCTTGACCGGCGAGTAGCCCTTGACGATCTGGAGGTAGTAGGTGAGGAACAGGAAGAGCCCGAACATCGCGATGACGGCGAGACCCAGTGAGAGGTAGACCCCGCCGCGGTTGCGGTCGGCGAGGACGCGCAGCGGCATCAGCGGCGACTTCACCAGCCGCTCGGTGACGATGAAGGCGATGAGCAGCAGAGCGGACGCCACGAACATGGTGATGGTCAGGGTGTCGCTCCAGCCGGACGACTCGGCGCGGGTGAAGCCGTACACCAGCGAGACGAGTCCCAGCGTGGACAGGATGACGCCGGGGATGTCGAGCGGCGAGCGGTTGCGGCTGCCGGCCGGCTCACGGATGACGAAGTAGGCACCCGCGGCCGCGACGATGGCGAAGGGGATGTTGACGAAGAACGTCCAGCGCCAGTTCAGGTACTCGGTGAGGAAGCCGCCCAGGATCAGGCCGACCGCGCCACCGCCACCGGCGATCGCACCGTAGATGCCGAACGCCTTGGCGCGCTCCTTGGCATCGGTGAACATCACGGCGAGAAGCGAGAGGGCCGCCGGTGCGAGCAGAGCGCCGAAGACACCCTGCAGCGCGCGGGAGCCGAACATCATCGCCTCGCCCTGCGCGGCACCGCCGAGGGCGGAGGCCGCGGCGAAGCCGAGCAGACCGATCACGAAGACGCGCTTGCGGCCCCAGAGGTCGGCGAGGCGTCCGCCGAAGAGGAGCAGCCCGCCGAAGGCGAGCGCGTAGGCGGTGATGACCCACTGTCTGTTGCCCTCGGAGATACCCAGGTCCGTCTGGGCCGACGGCAGCGCGATGTTCACGATCGTCGCGTCGAGCACGACCATCAGCTGGGCGAGGGCGATGAAGGCCAGTGCTTTCCAGCGACTGGGATCGGGGAGTACGTCGGCTGTTTTCGACATGGGAGTAGCCACCTAAGGGGCGCGTCGGGGCGCGAGAGTCGTGATGTCGGCGAAAAAGGGTGTGCGGGACCGGGGCCGGACCCCTGTCGCAGGGGCCGGGACCCGAAAGTCCGGGTTGGGCGCTGGGTTACACCAGGTCGTTCAGGGCGTCGTGGGCGTCAGTGTCCGCGGCGCAGGTCCTCCAGGGTCGCCGCCGATCCGGGCAGCACGGACCGGGCCGGAGCTTCCAGTCCGTCCAGGAACAGCTGCAGATGGCGGTGGGTGAACCGGTCGATGTCCAGGCAGGCGATGCCGGGCAGCGGCCGGGTGAGCTGGGAGAGGGCGACCAGTACGTCACCGACGGCGATGTCGGTGCGCAGGCGCCCCGCGGTCATGGCGCGCTCCACGAGCCCTTCGACGGCCTCTTCGAGGCGACGGCGCTCGGCGAGCAGTTCGGGGTGGTTCTTGTCGAAGCTGCCGGAGAGCATCGGGCACAGGGCACCGATCCGCTCGTCGGCGGCGGCGTGCACGAAGCGGCTGAGCGCGGCGAACGGATCGGACTCCGCCGCGACGGCCTCTTCGGCCCGGTCGGTGGTGCGGGAGGTGACCGAGAGGACGACCTCGTGCGTGAGGGCGTCCCGGTCGGGGAAGTTCCGGTAGAGCGTGGCGTTGCCGACGCCCGCCCGGCGCGCGACCTCGTCGAGGGGCACGTCCGGCCCGAACTCGACGAACATCTCACGGGCGGCCGTCACGATCCGCTCCCGGTTGCGCAGCGCGTCGGCCCGCGGACGGGACGCACGGCGCCGCACGACGCAGGTGCCGGTTTCGGCGACGGTCTTCACGACGGCTGCCCTTCCCTTTCGGTGTGTGGCGCTCCCCGCTAAGCGGGGACCGCTTCCCCGGTTAGCGGGGACACAGGTTCAAACGGGGAAGGAGTCCCCGGTATTTCACGCCCCCATGTGACCTGCGTCACACATCGAGGGCTGGGAATCCTCCGATCGGAGCAGTCAGCGCGCGGCCCCGCAGCGCCCGGCACAGGCTGATCGGCAGAGCGCAGTCAGAGCCGGCCGACTGCCGCGGACCCCGAAGGCGCCTCTATGCAGCAGCCCCGCCACCGGATACGCAGACACCGCCACCCCGTCGCCATCACCGGAGCGACGGCCCTGGTCATCGCGGCCATGGCCACGGCCAGCAGCACACTCCCCGCCCCCAGCCGCGCCTCCGCGGGCCCGTCCGCCGCCCCCGAGGACTCCGCGCTCGGCTCGTGCCGGATATCCGCGGCCATGGGCGTACAGATGTCGGAGGGCATGCCGACCGCACCCAACTACGCGCGCTCCACGGGCCGGATCAGGGCCCTCAACCTCATGATCGACTTCTCGGACGCCCCGGGCTCGGGGACCGCGAAGGAACGCCTCGCGGAATTCTTCCCGCAGACCTCCGAATGGTTCCGCACGAGCTCCTACGGGCGGCTCACCTATCTGCCCGAGGCGCCGGTGGAGGACTGGCTGCGGATGCCGCTGCCGTTCGCCGAGTACGGGATCGAGCGCGGCTCGCCCTACGAGCCGGGCTACCGCGACCTCGTGAAGGACCTCGTGGCGACGGCCGACCCCGAGGTCGACTTCTCCGCGTACGACCTGGTCAATGTGCTGGTCACCCCGAACGCCGGCCCCTCGGCACTGGACACCGTGCTGTCGGTGACCTTCTCCGCCAACGAGGACGCCCCGTACGCGGACGGCGTCCCGCTCGCCAACACCTCGTTCGTCTACAGCCGCCAGGACGACGGCTCGGGCTCGTACGCCGAGACCGGCTACCGCGTCCTGCCGCACGAGAACGGCCATGTCTTCGGCCTGCCCGACCTCTACACCATGGAGGGCGGCGGCTCCGTCGGGCACTGGGACATCATGTCCGAGGACTGGGGGGCCAACAACGACTTCCTCGGCTGGCACAAGTGGAAGCTGGGCTGGCTCGACAACGACCAGATCGCCTGCGCTGCCCAGGCCGGTACGAGCGAACACACACTCCGCCCGCTGGCCACCGAGGGCGGCACCAAGCTGGCGTTCATACCCCTGAGCGCCGAGTCGGGCTACGCCGTGGAGGTGCGGACGGCGGGCGGCAACGACGCGGCGGTCTGCCGGCCCGGAGTGCTGATCTACAAGGTCAGCTCGGACGTGGACACCGGGCAGGGACCGGTGTCCGTCGCCGACAGCACCCAGGACAGCGGCGGCTGCACCCGGCAGCCCAATGTGCACGCCGAGCTCTCCGACGCCCCCTTCCGGCCGGGCGAGACGTTCACCGACCGCACCAACGGCATACGCGTATCCGTGCTCTCCAAGGGCTCGGACGGCACCTACCGGGTGCGGATCACCCGCCCCTGAGACCGCTGCCGGTCAGTCCCCCTTCAGCTGGGCCACGACCGGACCGCGCAGCTCACGCTTGAGGATCTTCCCGGTCGCGTTCCGGGGCAGCGGCTCCTCGCTCACGAGGACGTGGGCGGGGATCTTGAACGCGGCGAGGCTCCGCCCGACGTGCGCCCGCAGCTCCTCGGCCGTCGCCGCCGCACCCGGCCGCAAGCGGACGACGGCCGCGACCTCCTCGCCCAGCACCGGATGCGGAACGCCGAGCACGGCCGCGTCCTCCACCTCGGGATGGTCGTGCAGCACGGCCTCGACCTCGACGCAGTACACGTTCTCGCCGCCGCGGATCACCATGTCCTTGATCCGGTCGACGACACTCACCCGGCCGTCGCGCAGCACCGCGAGATCGCCCGTGCGGAACCAGCCGTCGGTGAACGCCGCGGCGGTGGCCCCCTCGTCCCGCCAGTAGCCGCGGACCAGTGACTGACCGCGCAGCCACAGCTCACCGACCTCGCCGTCCGGCAGCGCCTCGCCCGCAGGACCGGCGATCCGGACCTCGGTGACGGGCGTCGGACGCCCCACGCTGCCGGGATGGCTCCGGTACCCGGCGCCGAAGTTCGCCGTCACCCCGCCGCTGGTCTCGGTCAGCCCGTAGCCGTTGCGGGGCTCGATCCGCTCCCCGTACCGGGCGGTGAGCCGGGCCACCAGGCCGGGCGGGGCGGCGGCGCCTCCGGTGTTCAGCATCAGCAGGCTCTCCAGGCCGTCGCCCGCCCGCTCGGCGGCGGCGAGCAGCTGGAGGGCGGTGGCCGGGACGCCCGCGTAGTGCGTGACCCCGTGGCGGCCGATCAGCCGCAGCGCCTCGTCCGCGTCCCACTTGCGCATCAGCACGATGGTGCCGCCCGCGGCAATGGTGGCGTAGAAGCTGGTGAAGGCGGCGACGTGGAAGAACGGGAACGTCATCAGCTGGACGGGCGCGGGGCCCTGGCCCGGGTAGAGGCCCCGGCCCAGCGCGGAGACCGCCGCGTGGAAGCGTGGGTTGACGGCCGCGCCGACCTGGGCGAGCTGGGTGGCCACGGCGCCCTTGGGCCGCCCGGTGGTGCCGGAGGTGTAGATGATCGTGGCGTCGTCCTCGGGCCGGATCTCCACCTCGGGCGGCGCGGCCATCGGGTCCGGGGCTGGCAGGTCCTCGTACCGCTCGATCCCTTCGCCCGCGGGCCCCTCGCCGTCCGTGGCGTGGAAGACGACCGCCCTGACCCCCGCGCGTGCGCGCCAGGCGGCCACCTTGGGCAGCCGCTCCCCGTCGACGAGCAGCACGCGCGGGGCGCAGTCGTCGAGGGCGTACGTGAACTCGTCCTCGGTCCACCAGGCGTTGAGGGGTACGGAGACGAGACCGGCCAGCTGGGTCGCCCAGAACGCGATCTGCCACTCGGGGTGGTTGCGCATCGCCACGACGGCCCGGTCGCCAGGCCGCAGCCCGTACGTGCCGGTGAGGCGGCGAGCCAGGGACGAGGCGGCGGCGAAGAACTCCGCGTACGAGTAGCTGCGCTCCCCGGCGATCAGGAACGGCCGGTCGCCGAGGGCCCAGGTGGTCTCCACGAACTCCCGCAGCGTGCGGGGCCCGCCCTCGTACACGAGCGCTCCCTGCTCGCCGCGTACGACGGCGAAGGGTGCGCCGGGCGCGGTCAGGCTTGCCTCGATACGGGTCGTGGCATCAGGGTCCTGGGCGGTTGCGGGCGATTCGTTGTGCGGCACGAGCGACCTTCCTAAGCGCTTGCTCAGTAGCCTGGCGACGCTATGCCCGCACCCGCACGCCGTCAAGGCGCCCCACGACGGCCAGGGGGGACGCGAAGTACCGGGCCAGTCTGCGCTGGAACACCAGCTCGGCCGCCAGATCGCCCGGTTCCGCCGAGAGCGGGGTCTCCACGGGTTCGGGGGGCAGCTCGTCGCGATCCCTCGCCTCGATCGCCGCCCGGATCTGAGCGGCTTCCACGGCCGCGGCCAGCTCCTCACCGCTCAGCCCGGCATTCGCGCCCAGGCGCCGGAGGGCGTCCGCGAGCGCCGGGTCCATCCAGGGCCGCAGCGCCCACTGGGCGTCCCGGATCTCGATCATCACCCGGTACAGCCGCGCGTTCAGACCGGCGCCGCCCTTCATGGGGATGACCAGCTCGGGCGCCCGCGCCGTCACCGCACGGTGCAGCGGCCGCAACGCCCGGAAGGCGCGCCGGTGTTCGGACCACTGACGTACGGCGGTGACGCGCTTGCCGATGTCCGGCAGCGCCCAGCCCAGGGCCTGCATGACACCGACAAGGGCGAGGGAGAGTTGCGCCATCGGCTCCCACCGGTCCGCCGGGACACCCATACGCCCCGCGAATATGCCCATGACACGGCACGCGGCATATATGAGACTGAGAGGCAAGGTCATGGCGATAAGACCCAGTCCCCTGCGCAGCCAGACCGATGGGGGAATATGCGCATGACGTCGGCACGTGATGCCGATATTGATCTGCCCCACCGTGAAGGCGGTGAGGTAAAAGGCCAGATACACCGGGTTCTGTTCCGCGGCCCGCGCACTGAACTCGGCGGGCCCCGCCGGCCGCACGGGAACGGCGAAGAACAGGGTCGTCATGGCCGTAAGCGTCACACCGAGACCGATGAGCGGGTAAATCGCCTTTCGGTAGGCCGTGACCCTCTCGTGGGAAAGCCGCAGCAGTACCAGCTGCTGACACACCGTCACGAGAATGACGCAGGTCTGGGTGACCAGCCCGGAGAAGTTCTCGGTGCCGACGACCCGGCTCGTCTCGGCCCACACCGCGGGGACCGAGACCAGACCGACCACACTGAGCAGGAAGTAACTCTCCGCCAGGGCGAGCCGCACGGCCGAATAGCCGGCCCGCAGGACCCGGACCTTTTCGACGAAGGCGAGGAGAGCGAGCGCGGCGCAGACCAGATTCGGGCCGGCGCTCATCCCCTGCCCGGCGCGACCGGGGGCTCCAGTTCCGCCAGACGCGCGGCGAGCCTCCGGGCCTCGGGCGCCACCGGCCACACCGGGCCGGTGGTCCAGGCGCCGATCCGGCGGCCGATGAGGGAGCCGACCAGCTCCGCCTCGATCTCCGCATCGGACTGTCCGTGCTCCCGGCCCAGCACGCGTTGTACCAGGTCAGGGCTGAGCGAAGGGAGCAGCAGCCCGGCATCCTCCGCCGCCAGCGCAGGGGAGGCGGCGTGATCGCAGACGATGTGACCGATCTCGTGCAGGATGACCTGGCGCTGGTGCACGGGAGCGAGCCGCTCCTCGAAGACGACGTACTCGCGGCTCTCAGTCGAGACCCACAGACCGTGCGGGCTCCCCAGGGGGAGCTCCAGGGAGACCAGTTGCACCGGCCGGCCGCGCCCGCGGCCGACGTGCTCGCAGAGTTGTTCGATCGTCAGCGTCGTATCGACGGGTAGCCCCAGGTCACGCACCCTCCGCTCGCAGCGGTCGTCGCGGCTGTTCCTCCCACGGCGTCCGAACGGAACCGGCCATCGCACGAAGATCACCTCGACCCGTCCGTGTCGAAGACGAGTGCCCTCGTGATGCCGACGGAAACCGGTACCGGAATCCGGGATCGCCGAGATTCCTTGGTACACGCATGCCGAAGTTCCACGTGCCCTCCAGCCCCCCTGGGTCGATCAATGCCGACGCGGAACGCTTCAGGTGGCGGGATCCACCTACGCTCCACAAAGATCCAAACACGTGTGCCCATGGGTGGTCTAGGGTCACTTCCGGCCACGGAAATGAAGCCCTCCGTGCGGGTCCGCATTGAGCACGGCGGGGATTCCCCTTTCCGCTGCTCGGCGGAAACTGACCAATTTCGATTTACTCGTGGGAAACCTCGGAGCTATACCTCGTTCGGAGGCTGTTCTACCGTCAGCCCCTCCAACTCACGTACACGCTCGATGACTTCGGCGATCGACTTAAGGCTCTTGACCGAAAGACCAGCCGTCCTGAGAGCGACCTTCTGCACCTGTGCGTCGCGCAGGGCCGTGAGCAGTTCGAGGTCGGTGTCCACGGCCGCGGTCACCTGGTCGTCGAAGAAGTAGGCCGGCGGCACCCCGAAGAACTTGGCCAGTCCTTCGAGATGGCGCAACGTGGGGTTGTCGCGCTGTCCCTTGCGCAGTAGCCAGATGTAGCTGCCCGAGATGGGCGTACCGTCGGCGGTGATGGCGCGCGCCACCTCCTCGGAGCTGTACGGGAGCCGGCCGGCGGGAACCACGTTCGTGAACAGGTGGTCCAGCTTCTTGGCCAGAGCGTTCTCCGGTCCGTCCGTGCTGTCCAAAGTCGCACCGCCTTTCGTGCGGATCACCGTACCCTCGACTCATGTTGACGTCGACGCCGGGGCGCATCCACTGTCGTTGACGACCGGAATCCACGCGGGTAGCATCGCCGCTTGATCGTCAACTCATGTTGGACAGGGGCCCATTCACTTCTACGTCAGTCGATACGCAGTCGAATGATCATCGCGAAGGGGGAAGCTTCATGAGCGCCGTGCAGCGATTGACGGTCCAGCTCCTCGGTCCTGTGACCTTGCTGAACGCAAGCGTACCCATCCTGATCCAAGGTCAAAGACAGCTCAGGTTCCTGACCTCGCTCGCCCTGCGGCCGGGACAGTTCGTCACCAAGGAAGCGATCATCCAGGACTCCTGGGACAGCGAGCCGCCGCGCACCGTGTCGGGGCAGCTCCAGACCTCGGCCTGGAAGATTCGGGCCGCCCTGCGGGAAGCGGGACTCCCGAAGGACGTCCTCACCTCCAACCACCTCGGCTACCAACTGCACGTCCCCGTCGAGCGCATCGACCTGTTCCTCTTCCGGGACGCACTCCGGGACGTCCGCGCCCTGTGCGCACGCGGCGAGTACGACGCGGCCGTCGTGAAGCTCGACGCCAGCCTCGCGATGTGGAAGGGCACCGCCCTCGCCGACATCGCGTCCGGCCGGCTCCGCCTCCAGGCCGAGGGGCTCGACCGGGAGCGCGCCGCCGCGGTCGAGCTGCGCGCCCAGATCGACATCGAGATGGAGCGGTACGACGAGGCGATGGGCCAGCTGACGGAACTCCTGGACCAGGACCCGCTGCGCGAGGACCTCTACGTCTGGCTGATGAAGGCGTACTACGGTGCGGGCCGCCCCGCGGACGCCATCCAGGTCTTCCACCGGGCCAAGGAGATGCTGCGCGAGCAGATCGGCATCAGTCCGGGCGTCAAGCTCAAGGACGCGCTCCAGGCCGTGCTGCACCAGGACGAGTTCTTCCTGACGAGCACCTCCGCCTTCTCCAGGGCGTCGAAAGCCGCGGGACTGCCCCTGCGTTCGGCCATGTCCGCATAGAAGATGTGACCGAACGGGCTTGACTGAGTGGTGGCACCGGAACAGCGGGCGACCGCCGGGCCGGCCATGAGCGCGTACGCCAACTCATGAAGAGAAAAGGGACATCAGCAGTGACCACACCCCAGGGCTTTCTGGTCCACACGGCTCCGGCCGGACTCGCCGACGACGGCCGCGACGACTTCACCGTCCTGATCTCCACCGTGCCCGCCGTCTCAGCGGCGGTGTTCACCAAGTCGCGGTTCGCCGGGCCCAGCGTGGCCCTGTGCCGGGACGAGACCAGGCTCGCGGCGGCACGCGGCGTCGTCGTCGTGGCCCGTAACGCCAATGTGGCCACCGGCGCCGAGGGTGACAGCAACGCGCGGGAGGTCCGGCGCAGGACGGCGGAGATCGCCGGACTGCCGGAGGACGAGCTGCTGATCGCCTCGACCGGCGTGATCGGCAAGCAGTACCCCATGGACGACCTCCGTGCCCATCTCGACTCGCTGAGCTGGCCGCCGGAGGACCGCGGCCTGGAGCGGGCCGCCGAGGCCATCATGACGACGGACACCCACCCCAAGATCGTCTCGGCGCGCTGCGGCGACGCGACGATCACCGGCATCGCCAAGGGGGTGGGGATGCTGGAGCCGGACATGGCCACGCTGCTCACCTTCTTCGCCACCGACGCCGAGCTGCCGCAGCCCGTGCTGGACCGGATCTTCCGCCGGGTCATGGACGTCACCTTCAACGCGGTGTCCATCGACACCGACACCTCCACCAGCGACACCGCCGCCGTGTTCGCCAACGGCCTCGCGGGCCCCGTGGACGCGGCCGCCTTCGAAATGGCGCTGCACGAGGTGGCGCTGGCCCTGGTCCGGATGATCGCCAAGGACGGCGAGGGCGCGGGCAAGCTGATCGAGATCCGGGTCTCCGGCGCCCGGGACACCGCGCAGGCCAAGCGGGTGGGCAAGACCGTGGTCAACTCCCCGCTCGTCAAGACGGCCGTGCACGGCAGCGACCCCAACTGGGGGCGCGTGGCCATGGCCATCGGGAAGTGCCAGGACGACACCGACATCGTCCCGGAGAAGGTCTCCATCGGCTTCGGCGGCACCGACGTCTACCCGGCGGGCAGCGCGGAGGACGACACCCTGGTGCGCAAGCAGATCGCCGATCACCTGCGCGGCGACGAAGTGCTGATCAGCATCGGACTGGGCATCGGACAGGGCGAGTTCACCGTCTACGGGTGCGACCTCACCCCCGGATACGTGCGCCTGAACTCCGAGTACACGACCTGACCGGCACGTCCGCCGGCTTCTCGACGCCCCGCAGCCCCGTCCGGGCCGCGGGGCGTCGCGCTCGCCGGACACGGCACCGCCCCATGGCCTAAAGCCACCGACCCGACACGCACGTTCTGTACCCTTCTGATCACACTTGGTGACAGACGGAGGTTTTGCGCATGCTGCGGATGCGGCGATCGGTGCTCCAGAGGATGCTGGCGGTCGGCAGCGCCGGTCTACTGACGGCCGGTGCCGCCCCGGTGCTGCCCGCGTCGGCGCCACGGCGGCCGGATCGCGACATCGTCTCCACCCGGCTGACCATGCGCTGGCTCGGAGTCGCCGGCTGGGAGCTCGCCTTCGGCGGCCGCAGTCTGCTCTTCGACCCGTATCTGAGCCGCATGCCGTACCAGGGCGAGGACGGCGCGCTCGATCCGAAGCTCCCCCTGCGCGTGGACCGGGCCGCGGTCGCGCGGGTGGCCGGTGAACAGCTCGTGGGGCCGCCCGAGCTCATCCTCGTCAGCCACGGGCACTTCGACCACATCGCCGACGTGCCCGAGCTGCTGGCCCACCCGCAGTGGCGGCGGCACCGCATCCGCACCCTGTGCGACCTGACCTCGCGGCATCTGCTCACGGCGCTCGGTACGCCCGCGGAGCGGGTCGCCGACATGATCCCCGTACGGGGCGGCGAGTACCTCCAGTTCGACGGCTACACCGTGCAGGTGATCCCCAGCCTGCACAGCCAGGGCGCGGATCACGGCTACTTCGCCCCCGACTTCCTCACCGCGCCCCTGCCGAAACGGCCCACGACCCTGGGAGAACTGCCCGAGGGCGGGACCCTGATGTACCTGGCCACCTTCGACGGCGGGCCCTCCGTGCTGCTCTCCGGCGCCAGCAACTACATCGCCCGCGAGCTGGAGGGCCTGCGCCCGGACGTCGCCGTGATCAGCATGACGCCGCACTCCGGCGTGCACCGCTACCTGGACCGGCTGCTCGACGTGCTCGGTGATCCGCCGCTGATCATCCCCAGCCACCACGACGACATGGTCTCGGACCTCCGGGCCGGCGCCACGAACACCCTGTGGGCGACGCCGACCAGGACCGCGGTCACCGCGCTGGACAAGGCGGCGACGGGACGCGCGGTCACGGCCAGCCGGGTCCTCACGCCGCAGCCCCTGCTTCCGCTGGACATCACGGCCGAGCTGCGCTGAGCCGGGCTCAGCCCAGGCCGGCCAGGAACTTCGCCGCGATCGGTCCCGCGTCCGAACCGCCCGAGCCGCCGTCCTCCAGCAGCACCGACCAGGCGAGGTTCCCCTCGCCCTGGTAGCCGATCATCCAGGCGTGCGTCCGCAGCGGGGTGTCGTTGCCGAACTCCGCCGTGCCGGTCTTGGCGTGCGGCTCTCCAGCGATGCCCTGGAGCGCCTTGCCCGCGCCCCGGGTGACGGTCGCCCGCATCATCTCGCGGAGCGCCGACGTCACGCCCGGGTCGAGCCGGTCGGTGGCCTCGTACCTCTTCTTCACCGCGTCCGGCACCAGCACCGGCTGCTTGAACTCTCCCGCCTTCACGGTCGCCGCGAGCGAGGCCATCACCAGCGGCGACGCCAGCACCCGGGCCTGACCGATGGTGGATGCCGCCTTGTCGTTGACGCCCTTGGCCACCGGCACGCTGCCGTCGTACGTGGTGACGCCGACGTCCCACGAACCGCCGATACCGAACGCCCGTGAGGTTTCGTTCAGCGCCGACTCCGACAGCTTTCCGGCCGAATTGACGAAGAAGGTATTGCACGAGTGGGCGAAGGAGTCCCGGAAGGTCGAACCCCCGGGCAGTACGAACTGATCCTGGTTCTCGAACCGCTGACCGTCCACATAGGCGAACTTCGGGCATTCGGCCAGGTCATCGGGGCGCATACCCTGCTTCAGCAGTGCGGCCGCCGTAACTACTTTGAATGTGGAACCCGGCGGATACTGGCCGCTCAGTGCGCGGTTCTGTCCGCCCGGTTTGTTGGCCGCCGCCAGGATGTTCCCGGTGGAGGGGTCGATCGCGACAATGGCGGCATTCTTCGAAACTCCCTCCAGTGCGTCGGCCGCCGCTTCCTGGATCTTCGGATCGATGGTCGTCCTGACCGGCTCGCGCTTCCCCTCGGAGTTCTTCGTGAGCCGCTTCACCACCTGGCCGGAATTACGGTCGACGACCACCACGGACTTCGCGCCGCCGGCTCCGCCGGAGAGCTGCTTGTCGTAACGGGCCTCAAGTCCCGAGATTCCCTTGCCGGTCTTCGGATCGACCGCGCCGACCACGGAGGAGGCCCGGAGTTCGTCCCCGTTCGCGTCGAGGACGGAGGCGCGCTCCTGGGACTGGAGGGCCAGCGTCTGCCCGGCGACCATCTTCGGATGGATCATGGGGGTGTTGAACTCGACCAGCCAGGCGCCGTCCTTCTTCAGGACCCTGGCACGCGAGTCCCACGAGTAGTCCGCGGCACCCGGAATCTTCATCGCGACGTTGAACGGGAATTGAACGTCACCGGAAGTCTTCTTCTTCCCGTCACCGGGAGTGATCTCCGTCTTCGACGGGTCCAGATTCTTCGTGACGGACGTGATGAGGGATTCCGCATTCGACGGGGTGTCCGTGAACGAAGCGGCCGCCTTTGCATCGCCCGTCTCCCAGGCGCCGATGAACTTCTCCAGCTGGGCCGCGGCGGCGGTGACTTCCGGATCGTCCTCGCCCTCGTCACCGGCCAGCGCGGTGTATCCCCAGTAGCCGGCGCCTGACACCACCGCCAGCACCAACAGGGCCACCAGCACCCGGCTTCCCGTGGACCGCCGCTTTCCGTGCGGGGCAGGACTGTAGATATCGTTCTGTCGAGCCATACTCGAACGGTATACGCGGGTGCTCTTTACGTCCTCTCATTGCTGAAAGGTTCCGGCCACCGCCATTCCCTCGCCGTTCCCTCCGCCGGATTCGCTCCCTCTTGTCCCCTCCCTCATCCGAGAACTTGACCGAGAATCGATCGTCTCCGCCGCCTATGCGCTTCGGAGACGGCCTATGCGCACACCTGCCGCTCCATGGCCATGGCCGTCGGCGAGCCGTTGAACTGATCCCCATACCCACGCTGTGAGCGACGGCCGACGCATGGAGGCGGTTCGATGACAACACCCCTGGCTGACTACGCGCAGTTCGCGGACAAGCGGATCGCCATCGTCGAGCACATGCAGAACCACCCATTCGTCCTGGGCCTGCGCCAGGCCCGCGAGCACGGCCTGGAGGTGTGGCTGCTGACCGGTGACCGGTCCTGGTACACCCACGGCCACGACTGGGACTCCCACCCCCTCGCCCAGGTCATCGACCGCGTGGTCGACGTGGACACCACCGACCTCGACGCGGTACTCGCCTCGGTGACCGGCGCGGACGGCGCGCCCCTGGTGGACGGGCTGACCTCGTTCTCCGACTACCACACCGTGATCGCCGCGCAGGCGGCCCAGCGGCTCGGCCTGCCGGGGCCCGACCCGGAGGCGGTGGAGACCGCCAACGTCAAGGACCGGCTGCGGGTCGCGCTCGGCGACGTACCGTTCAACATCCCTCACGTTCTGGTGAGCGACAAGGACCAGCTGGAGGCCGCGGCGGGGAAGCTCGGCTTCCCGATGATCGCCAAGCCCCCGGCGGAGGCGATCAGTTACGGCGTGCGCCGGGTCGACGACATGGCCCAGCTGACCGAGGCGTGGAACGAGCTCTCCGGGATACGCAAGAGCCTGCGGGGCCAGCAGCGCTCCGGGGACGTCCTGCTGGAGACGTACGTCGAGGGCGTCGAGGTCAGCGTCGAGACGATGACCGTGGACGGCTACACCCACGTCTTCGGGGTGACGTCGAAGGACCTGTTCGGCGACCCGGCGTACATCGAGTGCGGGCACACCTTCCCCGTGCCGCTCTCCGACGAGTCCCGCGACGAGCTGTACTCCGTCGTCCGCAAGACCCTGGAAGCGATCGGGTACCGGCACGGGCCCTGCCACACCGAGGTGCGGCTCACCGAGTCGGGCTGGCGCATCATCGAGGCCAACCCCCGTACGCCGTCCAGCTGCATGACGATGCTGGTCACCGATGTCACCGGCCGCAGCCCCATCCTGGACGCCTGGCTGCTGACCATCGGTGAGACCCCGGCGATCGAACCCGTCACACACTCCGGCGGCGCCGCCGTCCGCATGATCTACCCGGCGAAGCGCGGCACGCTGAAGCGGGTCGACGGGGTGGAGGCCGCCGAGGCGGTGCCGGGCGTCCAGGTGCTGCTGCACGTGGAGAAGGGCGACGCGCTCCTCCAGCGCATGGACAACTCCTCCTGCGTCGGCTTCACCTACTGCAACGGACCCGACCGGCTCGAAGCACAGGCGCTCGCCGACAAGGCCGCCTCGTACCTCGACTTCGTCGTCGAGGAGGAGCAGGCGTGAGCCTCCCGCACGACGTGCACAACCGGGACGGGGTCCTGGCGGCCCCGGACGCCGCCGCGCTCGTGGGCATGGGGTGGAACGACCTGGCGGGCGTGGAGGACTTCTTCCAGACACCGCGCTGGCTCGCGGTGCAGGAGCGCAACTCCGGCACCACCATGGACTTCCTCGTGCAGCACCGCGACGGAGCGCCCGTCGCCGGACTCGTCGCGGCCTGGGCGACCGACTCCGTGCCCTGGCTGCTCGCCCGGCCCGACGCGATGCTCTCCCGGGCCGCCGACGAGGGGCTCCCGGAGGCGGAGAGCGTCCTCGCCGACGTGGCGGACGGCGATGCCTCGTCCCTGCTGCCCTCGCTGGTGTGCGGGGGCCGGCACCTGGGCCGTACGCGGATGCTGACCACCCCCGGCGCCAGGCCCGGAGACCTCGCGGCGCTGCTCGATCACGCCGAAGGGCTCGCCGAGGAACGGAAGGCGGCCTCGGTCTGCTTCCCGCACGTGGACGTCCGCGACATCTCGCTCGTCGAGCTCCTGGAGAGCCGCGGCTACCGCTCGCACACCTCCGCGCACTACGCCTGGCTGCCCATTCCGCGCGGGGGCTGGGACGAGTTCCTCGCCGACATGAGCAAGCACCGGCGCCGGCGGGTGCGTCTGGAGCGCCGGGCCCTGGCCGAGGCCGGGGTGGAGGTCACGGTCGAACCGCTGACGCAGGAGCTGGTGCCGCGTCTGGGCGAGCTGGACTCCAACCTCCTGAAGAAGTACGGCAATCCCGCGAGCCCGGAGCACTCCGCCGGGCTGCTGTCCTGGATCGCCGACGTGATGGGCGACGACGTCATGGTCTCCGTGGCCCGGCAGAACGGCAGCATCATCGGCTTCGGCATGGTCCTGCGCTCCAGGGCCCGCGGCCAGGAGCACTGGTTCGGCCACCGCGCCGGCTTCGACTACGAGGCCCAGGGCAAGCTGCCGCTCTACTACGACGTCCTGTACTACCGGGTGCTCGAAGCCGCGGCCGAGGCCGGTGTCTCCGTGCTGCACGCCGGGATCGGCAGCGTCGAGGCGAAGCTGGCGCGCGGCTGCCAGGCCAGCGAGGAGCGCTCGTACGTGCTGCGCCTTCCCCGTACGGACCGAGACCGGAGGACCGCACCCCGATGACTGCCCGCACCCCACACCCGACCGCGACGGTTCCCGGCGCAGGCTGGGACGCCGCCGTCGGAGCGATGGTGAACCCCTCGGACCGGCGCGGCGGAACGCTGCGCCTGGTGTCGTCGGCGGACGTGGACTCCCTCGACCCCGCCCGTACGTACTACGTGTGGGTCTGGCTGTTGCAGCGGATGCTCAACCGGACGCTGATGGCCTACCCCACGGACCCGGGGCCCGCCGGGCTCGTCCCCGTCCCGGACCTCGCCGAGAGCCCCGGGCGGGCGAGCGACGGGGCCAGGACGTGGACGTACCGGCTGCGCGAGAACCTGCGGTTCGACGACGGCTCCCCGATCACCTCCGCCGAGGTGCGCCACGCCGTGCAGCGGATCTTCGCCCAGGACGTGCTGCCGGGCGGCCCGACCTATCTGGTGCCTCTCCTGGACGACCCGGCGCGGCCCTACCCCGGGCCGTACCGGAGCAGCGAGCCCCTGGAGTCCGTGGAGACGCCCGACGAGCGCACCATCGTCTTCCGGCTGCGCAGCCCGTTCGCCGACTTCGACCATCTGATGGCCCAGCCCTGTGTCTCCCCCGTCCCCCGGCACGCCGACACCGGCGCCCGGTACGGGGAGGACCCCCGGTGCAGTGGTCCGTACCGGGTCGAGGAGCACCGGCCGGGCGCGTATCTGCACCTGGAGCGCAACCCCTACTGGGACAGGGCCACCGACCCGGTGCGGCCCGCCCTGCCCGACCGGGTGGAGCTGACCATCGGGGTGGGGCTCGACGACCTCGACGCCCAGCTGATCGACGGGGTCTTCGACATCAACCTCGAAGGGCGCGGGCTCCAGCACGCGGCGCAGCAGCGGGTCACGGCGGACGAGATCCTGCGTACCCACACGGACAACCCCCGCACGAGCTTCCTGCACTTCGTCTCCCTCCAGCCGCACATCCCGCCGTTCGACAACGTGCACGTGCGCAGGGCGGTGCACTACGCGGCGGACCGGCTGCTCCTCCAGGAGGCCCGCGGCGGCCCCGTCACCGGAGGTGACCTCACCCCGGCGCTGTTCCCGCCCCGGCTCCCCGCCCACCAGGGCCTGGACCGCTATCCGGCCGGGCCCGACCTGCGGGGCGATCTCGACAAGGCGCGGGCGGAGCTGGCGGCCGCCGGGCTGCCGGACGGTTTCGACGCGGTGATCGGCACCCAGCGGGGGAAGTTCCGGCTGGTCGCCGACGCGGTCGTCGAATCGGTGGCCAGGGTCGGCATCCGGCTGACGGTCAAGGAACTGGACGTGGCCAGCTACTTCAGCCTGGGCGCGGGCTCACCCGAGACCATCCGGAAGCACAATCTCGGGCTCATCGTCACGGACTGGGGCGCGGACTTCCCGACCGAGTACGGGTTCCTGGCCCCGCTCGTCGACGGCCGGCAGATCAAGCGGAACGGCGGGAACTGGAACATCGCCGAGCTGGACGCCCCGGAGATCAACGAACTGATCGACCGGAGCCTGCACACCACCGATCCGGCCGAACGCACCCGGCTGTGGCGGGTGGTCGAGAGACTGGTCATGGAGCACGCCGTGATCCTCCCGCTGGTCCATGACAAAACCCTGTCCTTCCGCAATCCCTGGGTCACCAACGTCTATGTCCAGCCCGCCTTCGGGCTGTACGACATCCAGGCCATGGGTCTCGCGCCCGACGCCGGCCACCTCGACCGCCTCGACCACTCCGACCGGGAGACCACTCCATGACCGACAGCACACCGGAGCTCCGCTTCATCCCGCTGAGCGCGGACGACGACGACACGGCGGGCCAGTGGCTCCAGTTGATGGCGGAGGCCGCCGACGACGTCCCCGGGTCCGCGCCGCCCTGCCCCGTCGACATGATCGGCTCTCTTCGATTCGCCCCGCCCGCCACCGCGCTGGAGGACTGGGTCGCCCTGCGCGACGGGCAGGTCGTCGGCGCGCTGCGGCTCGCCCTGCCGAACGGCGCACCGGTGGCCCGGGTGGACCAGCTCCTCGTGCACCCCAAGCTGCGCCGCCGCGGCACAGGCCGCGCCCTGTTCGGCCGGGCCCTCGAACTGGCCGCCGAGCACGGGCGCACCACCCTTGCCGGGATGACCGTCGAGCCGCTGGAGGGCGGCCCGGCGCGCGATCCCGCCCCCGCGGCGTTCGTCGCCGCCCTGGGAGGGGTCGCGGCGGACGGCCCTTCGGGTCTGCACCAGTGGCTCGATCTGCGGCGCCACGACCCGCTGGCCGACGGAGTGCCCGCCCTGCCCGAGGGCTACGGCCTGGTCCGCTGGGGCACGGTCACCCCCGACGCCTACGCCGTGCCGGTCTCGCTGCTGGAGCAGTCCCTCGGTGACACCGGAACAGAGCCCGAGCCCGACCAGGAGGTCGAGACGAGCTACGCCCGCGCCTTCGAGACCATGCGCGTGGGCCGGGGCCGGCGGGCGTACCACACCGGGGTCGTCCACAAGGCGAGCGGAACACTGGCCGGTTACACCAGCGTCTCCAAGACCACCGGAAACCCGGAGTACGCGCTCCAGGGCATGACGGTCGTCCACCGTGCCCACCGCGGCCACCGGCTGGGGCTGCTCCTCAAGCTCTCGAACCTGGAGAACGTGCTGCGGCAGGAGCCCGCGGTACGGCTGCTGGAGACGGCGAACGCCGAGGACAACCACTCGATGATCGCCGTCAACAGCGCGATGGGCTTCGTGCCTCAGGACCGCTGGGTGTCCTGGACCTTCGGGGTCGGCTCGTCCGGCTGAGCCACGACAGGCCCGGCCGGCAGGTCCGGCCGGGCCGCTCCGGACTCCGGCCCCGGCTCCCCTTCGGGGCCGGGGCCTTTGCCGTGAGGTCGCTTCGGCAGGGCGAGCCCCATTCCGGCCAGCACGCCGATGACCACGATCGCGGCCCCGGCCAGCGACAAGGCGCTCGGCTCCTCGTCGAGCGCCGGCCAGGCCGCCGCGATGCCGACGACCGGCACGAGCATCGAGTACGGGGCCACGGTCCCGGCCTCGTACCGCTTCAGCAGCGCCGTCCAGATGCCCGAGCCCACCACGGAACCCGCCAGCGCGATGTACAGCAGCGCCACCAGGCCGGGCCAGCCCTCGGCGTCGAACGCGCCGCCGAAGGCCCGCCACCCCGTGGCCGGTCCCTCCATGACGGCGGAGAGCGCCAGCAGGGGCAGTGGCGGCACCACGGACATCCACAGCGCGAAGCGCAGCGGATGCTCGGGCCTGGCCTGCCGGCTGGCGAGGTTGCCGAGCGCCCAGCCGAGCGCCGCCAGCAGGGTCAGGAAGAGCGGCAGCAGCGCAGCCGTCCTGGCCCGGTCGACGGCGATCACCGTCAGCCCAAGGACCGCCGCCGCCATCCCGGCGAGCTGCTGCCACGACAGCCGCTCGTGCAGCAGGACCGCGCCGAGCAGCACGGTCAGCGGGGCCGCCGCCTGCACCACCACGGACGCCTGGCCCGAGGGCATCCCGTTGTCGATGGCGAGGAAGAGCAGCCCGAACTGCATGGCGCCGAAGCCCAGTCCGTACCCCAGCAGCCAGCGCAGCGGAACCTGCGGGCGGGGCACGAACAGGACCACGGGCACCGCGAGGACCAGGAAGCGCAGCGCGGCGAGGAAGAACGGCGGGAAGTGGTCGAGCCCCACCCGCACGGCGAGGAAGTTCAGCCCCCACAGCACCGCGACGAGGACGGCGAGCAGCCGGTCCCTGGTGCTCACCGAGCCGGTTCCTTCTCGCCTTCCAGCAGCCCGGACTCGATGACCTTCGCACCGAGCCTGCGCAGCAACTGGCCGTCACCGATGAGCTTCTGCTCGTCGGCGGCCTGTTGCAGCACCAGGACGTGCGGGGTGCCCTGGTGGTCCTCCAGGAGCCAGCAGAACATCATGACACCGGGGCAGGAGCCGCCCTTGAAGACGGCCTTGGACCACTTCTCCCGGTCGACGAGGATGCCCGGGTAGGCGGTCAGGATGGCGTCGACCGTCCCGCTCGCGTCCCGCGCGCCGTCCTGTACGAGCGCCTCCAGGACCCTGAACACGTCGTACGCGCTCATGTGCCAGTCCAGGCCGAGCTGGTGGACCGTCTCGCCCAGGTCGGAGCCGCGCACGGTGAGCGGCTTGGCGACCCGGTGCAGCAGTTCCCTGCGGGCCGCCTCGTCGCCCTCGGCCCAGGCGCGGCGGAGTCCGTGCGCGCCCCAGCCGATCTCGAAGACCTCGCGGCTGGAGAGGAAGGGCCGCAGCAGGGAGGGGTCGTGGTGACCGGACGCCACCACGGCGCGCTCGACGGCCTCGCGCCCCACCTTGTCGGCGAGGAGGTCGGCGGCCGTGTTGTCGCTCATCGCGATCATCTTGTGCGCCGTCTCGCGGACCGGGACCCGCGTACCGTCCGGCAGTTCCTGCATGTCGCCGGTGGGCAGGCTGCGCAGGTCGGGACGGGTGACCACCTCGTCGTCCCAGTCGAGCTCGCCGTTGTCGACTGCGTGGATGAGGGCCCGCATCAGGTAGAGCTTGTACGCCGAGCCGGTGGGGAGCGCCCGGTGGGCGTCCTTCTCGTGCAGCACGATGTGCCGGCCCTCTTCGAGGCGGACGGCCAGCACCGAGGAGGTGACGCCCTCGATGCGCAGGGCCTCGTCGAGGTCGGCCCACTCGCGTATCTCGGGGACGAAGATGTCCGGCTGGAGGTGCAGGATGCGGACGAGACCGGTCGAGTCGATGATCACGGTGAGCGAGAAGTCCCGGCCGGACGGGTCGGTGAGCACCAGCCAGCCCTTGTGGGCGACCGGTTGGTAGGTCGTCACGGTGAACGGGCCGAGCTTGCGCCACTCCTCCAGGGTCGCGGTGAATCCCCGCGGGTACTTGTCGAGGAAGCCGGGCACCAGGGACGGCGCCATCTCCTCCTCCGACGGGAGGTCCGGCGCCGTCAGCAGCTCCATCGCCCAGCGGCAGGGGCCGGCCAGGGGAGAGCTGTCCTCGGCGAGTTCCTCCTCGGCCGCGGTCCGGACGGACGTGGTGGTACCAGGGACGTCGGTCATCTTCACTCCTTGTCCGGTCAGTTCTCGGTGACCGTGATGGCGCCGCACGGACACAGGTCCGCGCACAGCCGCGCTCCTTCGTGGAGCGCGGGCGGCGGGGTGGGGTCGAGCAGCACCACGGTGCCGGTGTCGGGGTCCTGGCCGAAGATATCGGGCTCCGTCGCCGCGCACCGGCCCATGGCGCAACAGGCTGCTTCGTCGACGCCGACGGTCAGCCGGCCGGGGTCGCTCACCAGGTCACCGGGAGACTGCCGAGACCGTAACTCGACACCTCGTGGCGGAAGTCGAGCTCCTCGAAGGGCACGGCGAGACGTACGTCGGGCATCCAGCGCAGTACGGCGGCGAGCATCTCCTCGATCTCGGCCTTGGCGAGCCACTGGCCGAGGCACTGGTGGATGCCGTGGCCGAACGCCAGGTGCCGGCGGGCGTCGCGGTGCGGGTCGAGGGTGTCGGGGGACGGGAAGAGCTGCTCGTCGCGGTTGCCCGCGGACAGTGACAGCACGACGCCCTCGCCCGCCCTGATGACCACGTCACCGAGCTGTACGTCCTCGGTGGCCGCGCGGGCCAGGCCGTTCTGCACGATGGAGTGGAAGCGGAGCAGTTCCTCGACGGCCGCGGGCAGCAGCTCCGGGTCCTCGCGCAGGGAGGTGGCGAGACCCTTGTCGGTGACCAGGCTGAGCAGGCTGAGACCTGCCTGGCTGGTGGTCGTGCCGTGCCCGGCGACCAGCAGCAGCCGGCACATCGGCACCATCTCGTCGATGTCGAGCGTCCCCTTGCGTACCTGGTCGACGACCAGCCGGCTGATCAGGTCGTCGCCGGGTTCGCGGATGCGTGACTCGACGAGCTCGCGCAGGAAGGCGTCCAGTTCGTCACGGGCGGCGGCCACCTGCTGCGGGGTGTAGCCGCGGTCGATGAGAATGGCGCTGCGGTCCTCCATCAGGGCCCGCTCGCCCGCGGGTATCCCGAACATCGCGGCGATGACGCGGGACGGCACCGGGATCGTCAGTTTTGCCACGAGATCGACCGGACGTTCGCCCGAGGCCAGCTCCGAAAGAATGTCGTCCAGCATTTCCCGGAGCATCGGCCGCATTTCATCGGCGCGACGCTGAAGGAATTCACGGGTCAGCATCGAACGCAGCCGTGAGTGATCCGGGTCGTCCATGCGGATGAACGAGGCGGATTTCGGCTGGGCCCGTACCAGCTGCGAAGTGGGCGTCATCATGGGAAATCCGGGCGCGCTGGTCACCGCGGTGAATCGGCGGTCACCGAGCACGGCGCGGACGTGGGCGTGCGCGGTCACCAGCCACACCTCGCTGCCGTCCCACAGCGTCACGCGGCTCGCCGCCGGCCCCGCCCTCAACTCCGCGAGCTGCGGCGGCGGATCGACCGGACAGCCCCGGAGCATCGGGTAGGACGGTGCCGCCTTCCCGTCCTGGACCGCTACATCGTCTCGCATCATGTTCCGCCCATCAGTACACACAGGTCATGCCGACGTGGGATCGCTGTCACAATCTGCCCGATATGGCGGACGGAAGTCTCCTGCCCCGGCCCACTGCGCATAACCGGCACGGAGTGCACATAACCCGTGGTGACAATGGGTATTCACGCGTGACGGCCGGGCTGATAACGTCACCGATTCCGCGCCCAAGCGCATAAGCAATTCAAGGAAACACACCGGCTCGCACACTGGGGGTTACACATGTCCGGAATTCTGCAGGGAAAGGTCGCGCTCGTCACCGGGGCGAGCTCCGGCATCGGCGAGGCCACGGCACGCACCCTGGCCGCCGAGGGCGCGAAGGTCGCCATCGCGGCACGCCGCACGGACCGGCTCGACGCGCTGCGCGCTGAGCTGGAGGCCGGTGGCGCCACCGTTCTCGTGCTGCCGCTCGACGTCGCCGACGAGCAGGCGGTGCACGCCGCGGTCGCCTCGACCGTGGAGACGCTCGGCTCCCTCGACATCCTCGTGAACAGCGCCGGTCTGATGCTGCTGGGGCCCGTGGAGGGCGCCGACACCACGGACTGGACCCGCATGATGGACGTCAACGTCCTCGGCCTGATGTACATGACACACGCGGCGCTGCCGCACCTGCTCCGCAGCCGGGGCACGGTCGTGCAGATCTCCTCGGTCGCCGCGCGTGTGGTCGGCCGGGGCAGCGCCGCGTACAACGCCAGCAAGTTCGCGGTGAACGGCTTCAGCGAGGGCCTGCGCCAGGAGGTCACCGAGCGCGGGGTCCGGGTCGTGGTGATCGAGCCCGGCACCGTCGAGACCGAGCTGCGCGACCACATCACGCACGCGCCGTCGAAGGCCGCGATCCAGGAGCGGGTGACGAAGATCCGCCAGCTGCAGAGCGAGGACATCGCCGAGGCGGTCCGTTACGCCGTGACGGCGCCCGAGCACGCGACCGTCAACGAGATCTTCATCCGCCCGACGGACCAGGCCTGATCCGGCTCACCGTACCGACGCTATGCCGACCCGCCACCGGCTATGCGCGGACCGGGCGGCCGCACCGCTCCACGAAAGCCCGCGCACAGGATGTGTGCGGAAGTGCAACGCGAGGGAGGGCTACAGGAGATGACGACCAGTAAGCCGACGGAGACCGGCAGCGGCTTCGATGCCGGAGTGCACGGTGTGGTCCGGCCGACCACCGCGACAGGGGGCACGCTCCGGCTGGTACGCACCGACGACTTCGACTCACTGGACCCGGGGAACACCTACTACGCGTACACCTGGAATTTCCTGCGGCTCATCGGCCGGACCCTGGTCACGTTCGACACCGCGCCGGGCAAGGCGGGACAACGGCTCGTGCCGGACCTCGCCGAGAGCCTGGGCGAGTCGTCCGACGGCGGGCGGACCTGGACGTACCGGCTGCGCGAAGGGCTGAAGTACGAGGACGGCTCCCCCGTCACGTCCGGCGACGTCAAGTACGCGATCGCCAGGAGCAACTACGGCACCGACGTGCTCGGTGTCGGACCGACGTACTTCCGGCAGCTCCTGGGCACCGACTACGGCGGCCCCTGGCGGGAGCCCGACGCCGACGGTCCCGTGACGCTGGAGACCCCGGACGACCGGACCCTGATCTTCCGGCTGCGTGAGCCGTTCGCGGGCATGGACCTGCTGGCGACCATGCCCAGCACGACCCCGGTCCCCCGCCACCTGGACACCGGCGCGGGATACGCGTTGGGCCCGGTCGCGACCGGCCCGTACCGGGTCGCCTCCTACACCCGGGGCAAGCTCGCCGTACTGGAGCCCAACCCGCACTGGGACCGCTCCACCGACCCGGTGCGCCACCAGCGCGCCCGGCGGATCGAGGTGCTGCTCGGGGTCGAGCCGCACGAGGTCGACCGGATGCTCATCTCCGGCGAGGCCCACGTCGACCTGGCCGGCTTCGGCGTCCAGCCGCTGGCCCAGGAGCGCATCCTGGCCGACCCGGAGCTGCGGGCCAACGCCGACAACCCGCTGACCGGATTCACCTGGATCTACTGCCTGTCCAGCAACATCGCGCCGTTCGACAACGTGCACTGCCGCCGCGCCGTGCAGTTCGCCACGGACAAGCTGGCCATGCAGGAGGCTTACGGCGGTTCGGTCGGCGGTGACATCGCGACGACGATCCTCCCGCCCACCATCGACGGGTACGAGCCCTTCGACCGCTACCCGGTCGGGGACGACGGCACCGGCGACCTGGAGGCGGCCCGCGCCGAACTCGCCCTGGCCGGTATGCCCAACGGCTTCAAGACGAAGATCGCCGCCCGCAAGGACCGGCTCAAGGAGTACCGGGCCGCCGAAGCGCTCTCCGCGGGGCTGGCACGCGTCGGCATCGAGGCCGAGGTGCTGGACTTCCCGTCGGGCGACTACTTCGAGGTCTACGGGGGCTCGCCTTCCTATCTGGCCGAGCACGGCATCGGGATCATCATGTTCGGCTGGGGCGCCGACTTCCCCGACGGCTACGGCTTCCTCCAGCAGATCGTCGACGGCCGGGCCATCAAGGAGCGCGGCAACCAGAACATGGGTGAGCTCGACGACCCCGAGATCAACGAGCTGCTGGACCGCGGTGCCACGTGCGCCGACCCGGTCGAGCGGGCGGAGATCTGGCAGCGCATCGACCGGCTGACGATGGAGCACGCGGTGATCGTGCCCTATCTCTATCCGCGCTCGCTGCTCTACCGGCACCCGAACGCCCGGAACGTCTTCGTCACGGGGTCGTTCGGCATGTACGACTACGCGGCGCTCGGCGCCGAGGACTGACCCGGGACCCGGCACACCGGGTGGTACGGCCGGCCGCGGCGGGGGAGGCTCCGCCGCGGCCGGCCCGTATGACGGCGGCCGCCAGGGCCTGTCCGGCCCTGATCCGGCCCTGTCCCGCGAACGCCCATGGGCTGTCCCGTAATCCCTGGTGGATCAGCGCGCGGCGTCAGGTGCGGTGCATCGCAAGGCGGAGGGACGTCCGCATACTGGTTGTATTCGGGCATTCCGACAACGCGGCGAGGTGCCGTAGCTGTCGTCGTGCGCCCGCCAGGGATTACGGGACAGCCCTCAGCCCGCCTTCGTCCACCGGCGGTGCGGCACCGGCCTGCCGGTGCTCCGGCGGGCCGCGATGCCCGCCCCGTGGAACTCCGTCTCGAACGCGTCCAGTTGGCGCAGGAACTGCCGCGTGGAGCTGGTCAGCGAGGTCCCCCGGGAGCTGCGCAGCAGCAGCCTGGCGCCCAGCCGGAACTCCAGCCGGTGAATCCGGCGGGTCAGGGCGGACTGGCTGATGGACAGCACCGCCGCGGCCCGGTTGATGCTGCCGTGCTGGGCGACCGCGCGCAGCAGATGCAGATCCTCGACATCGAGCTGCCCGGGTTCCGGCCCCGAGTCCGACGGCGACGGGGCGCCCGGTGACGTGTGCGCGGCCGGGGCGGCGCTTGCGTCCTGGCGGTCCAGCTGCTCCCCGTACCACTGGGCCCACCAGGGGTCCCGGAGCATGTCCTGGTGGTGCTCGGCGAACCGTCCCAGATAGCGGGCCGTGAGCAGCGTGGCCAGCTGTTCGGCCAGCGCACCCGGCACCACGGCAGGGTCGACGATCAGGGCGCAGGTGCGGCGGGGGCGCTCGACGACGGACCGGCGCACCAGGTTCGGGGTGTGCAGGGCCGGACCCGTGGGCGAACCGAGGCCGACGACGTCCCCCCGGTGCAGCATGCCCCGGACGACCGAGGCAGCGGCGACCTGGAGGCGCGCCGGCTTGGGCAGGCCCGCGGCGTGGAAGACCCGCTCGACCAGCACCTCCGAGCCGGGCCCCGCCTCGCTCACCCAGTGCTCGTCCAGCAGATCGGCCAGCGCGAGCGATTCCCGGTCGGCCAGCCGATGTCCGGACGGCAGCGTGACCCACAGCGCGTCGTCGAGCACGTCGTACACCCGTACCGCCCGGTCGACCGAGGCGTGCGGGGCGTCGAACCCCCAGGTGTGCACGGCGTCCACGGAGAAGTCGGCCAGCTGCCGCAGCGCCCCGTGCGGGGTGTCGTGGCTGATGGACAGCAGCACCCCCAGGGTGGCCGACGCGTCCTCGACCACGTCCTCCAGAAGCGGGCCCGCGGAGGCGATCGTCAGCACGTCCGGGGCGTCCAGGGCCTCCGGTCCGCTGCCGAATATCTCCGTACGGGCGGCCAGGTCGACCTGCCGGAAGAAGCGTCGCCCGGCCACGAGCAGCCGAGAACCGGCCGCGGTCAGCTGCACGGAATGACAGCCCCGCCGGGTCAGCGCGAGGTCCACGTCCTTGTCGAGCCGGTCCAGCCGGCGCTCGACCGATCCCTGGCGCAGGCCGAGCCTCCTGGCCACCTCGGCGAGGTCTCCGCATCCCGCCACCGTGTCCAGAAGCTGCAGGTCCGCACGCGAAAAGGGAAACTGCGCCGGCGAGACGGGAACAGAAGCCAAAACTCGCTCAAAAGGCACCGTGGACATCCTTTTTGACTGAGACCGACCGGCACATGGGGGCCGGCTTCCGCATCAGAGTTCGGGGAACGTCACTTCCACCCGTCTCCGCCCTCTCTCCGTCCTCTCCTCGGATATCTGGAAGAGAGCGCGCGAAGAGCGGCGACCGTCACGGTTCTCAGGTCTTGCCCATCGCTGAACGACCAGGAGACCCATGTCCCGCGTATCGACCGGCCCCAAGAACGAACCGACAGCTGCCCACGCACTGCTGACCCGGCTGCACGAGCACGGTGTGGACAAGGTCTTCGGCGTCGTCGGCCGCGAGGCCGCCTCGATCCTCTTCGATGAGGTCGAGGGGATCGAGTTCGTGCTCACCCGGCACGAGTTCACCGCCGGTGTCGCCGCCGATGTGCTCGCCCGTATCAGCGGCCGCCCCCAGGCGTGCTGGGCGACGCTCGGCCCCGGAATGACGAACCTCTCCACGGGTATCGCCACGTCGATCCTGGACCGCTCGCCGGTCATCGCGCTGGCCGCCCAGTCCGAGTCCCACGACATCTTCCCGAACGACACCCACCAGTGCCTCGACCTGGTCGCCATCGCCAAGCCGATGACGAAGTACGCGGTGGAGCTGGAGCGCCCGAGCGAGATCACCGACCTGGTGGACTCGGCGGTGTCGGCGGCCATGACCGAGCCGGTCGGCCCGTCCTTCATCTCGCTCCCGGTCGACCTGCTGGGCTCCAGCGAGGGCATCACCCTGGGCAACAACCCGCCCGCCCGCACCCCGGCCAAGCCCACCGGCACGGTCGACGCCGACTGGAAGAGCGCCGCCGACGAGGCCGTCGAGCTGCTGCGCGGTGCCAAGCACCCGGTGCTGGCCGTCGGTGCCGCGGCCATCCGCTCCGGCGCCGTGGACGCTATCCGCGCCCTGGCCGAGCGGCTGAACATCCCGGTCATCACGACCTACATCGCCAAGGGCATCCTGCCCCACGAGCACGAGCTCAACTACGGTGCCGTCACCGGCTACATGGACGGCATCCTCGGCTTCCCCGCCCTGGAGACCCTGTTCGCCCCGGTGGACGTCGTCCTCACCGTCGGCTACGACTACGCCGAGGACCTGCGTCCCTCGATGTGGGCGCGCGGCCAGGAGAAGAAGACCGTCCGCATCTCCCCCACCCCGAACCCGATCCCCCGGGTGTACCGCCCCACCGTCGACGTCGTCACCGACGTGCTGGCCTTCGTCGAGTACGTCGACGCTGCCACCGCCGACCTCGCCGCGAAGGACCGGCACGACATCGCCCCGCTGCGCGCGCGGATCGCGGAGTTCCTCGCCGACCCCACCGAGTACGAGGACGGCATGCGGGTCCACCAGGTCATGGACTCCATGAACGAGGTCATGGCCGAGGCCGCGGGTCCGGGCCGCGGCACGATCGTCTCCGACATCGGCTTCTTCCGTCACTACGGAGTGCTCTTCGCCCGCGCCGACCAGCCGTTCGGCTTCCTCACCTCGGCCGGCTGCTCCAGCTTCGGCTACGGCATCCCGGCGGCCATCGGCGCCCAGATGGCCCGCCCCGGCGAGCCCACCTTCCTCATCGCGGGCGACGGCGGCTTCCACTCCAACAGCGCCGACCTGGAGACGATCGCCCGTCTCAACCTGCCGATCGTCACCGTCGTCGTGAACAACGACACCAACGGTCTCATCGAGCTCTACCAGAACCTCGGCCACCGCCGCAGCCACGACCCGGCGGTCAAGTTCGGCAGCGTCGACTTCGTCGCCCTCGCCGAGGCGAACGGTGTCGACGCGACCCGCGCGACCTCGCGCGAGGAGCTGCTCGCCGCGCTGCGCAAGGGAGCCGAGCTGGGCCGCCCCTTCCTCATCGAAGTACCGGTCAACTATGACTTCACGACCGGTGGCTTCGGGGCACTGAGCATCTGATCATGTCAGCGCAGGAGACTCCTGCCGCCTACGGATTCCTGGTCTCCGCCCAGTTGGACGGAGACCGGGTCCTCGGTGCGGCCCACGCCACCCAGGGCACCAGCACCAGCTTCCGGGAACGTCTGCAGACGCAGACCGTGACCGCGTCTCTGGTCCATGCCCCCACCATCTCCCCCGAGCCCGCGCTCGCACGCGACACGGACATCGCCGTGCTGGCCGTCGGTGAGATCTACAACGGGGACGAGCTCCGGTCCGTACTCCCCTCCGCGGACGCCGACACCGGCGACGCGCACCTGCTGCTCCAGCTGTTCCACCGGTACGGGATCCACGCGTTCCGCCTCGTCAACGGCCGGTACGCCGCGGTCGTCGCCACCGGACAGAGCGTCTACCTGGCGACCGACCACGCCGGCTCCGTCCCCCTGTACATCCGGCCCGGCCGCGGTGAGGTCTTCGCCTCCACCGAGGCCAAGACGCTGGCCAGACACGGCGGACCGATGGGCCTGCCGGTCCCGTCCGCCCGCCGGGTACGGCGGCTGGCCGGGGTCTACCAGGTGCCGGCCGGCACGGTGCTGGCGATCGACCTCAAGACCGGCACCACCGACTCCCACCGCACGTGGGCACCGGCGCTGTCCCGCCGCATCGTCGACGAGGACGAGGCGGTCCAGTCGCTGCGCGAGGTCCTGGACACCGCCGTCCGCTCCCGGCTGGGGCCGGACGGGCCTCCGCTCGTGGTCCTCTCCGGCGGCATCGACTCCTCGGGGGTCGCGGCGCTCGCGCACCGGGCCGCCGGCGCCCTGGACACGGTGTCGATGGGAACCGAGACCTCGGACGAGTTCCCGCAGGCCCGCGTCGTGGCGGACCACCTCGGCTCGCACCACCGGGAACTGACCCTGCGGACCTCGGACCTGCTCGGCCGGCTGCCGCACACCGTCTGGTCCGCGGAGTCGCTCGACCCGGACATCATCGAGTACCTGCTGCCCCTCAACTCCCTCTACGGGACGCTCAAGGGACCGCAGCGCCGCATCCTCACCGGGTACGGGGCCGACATCCCGCTCGCCGGAATGCACCGCGAGGACCGGCTGCCGGACCTGGACTCGGCGGTGGCGTACGACATGGCCACCTTCGACGGTCTCAACGAGATGTCGCCGGTGCTGTCGACGATGTACGGGCACTGGACCACGCACCCCTACTGGGACCGTGAGGTCCTCGACCACCTGGTCCCCCTGGAGGCCGGGCTCAAGCGCCGTTACGGGCGTGACAAGTGGGTGCTGCGGGCCGCGATGGCGGAGCTGCTGCCGCACGAGACCGTCACCCGGCCCAAGCTCGGTGTGCACGAGGGTTCCGGCACCACCTCCTCGTTCAGCCTGATCCTCACGGAGCACGGCGTACCGGAGGAGTCCGTACCCAGCGCCAAGCGCCAGGTCGTACAGGAGCTGTTCGACCGCACCGTCGTCAACGGCGAGCACCCGGACCACGTCTCCACGTGGGACGTGGTCGCCGAGGTGGCGGACCAGCTCAAGGAGCGCCGTACCGTGCCGTCCGCGCGACGGCCCGCGGGCTCGCCGCAGCTGCACGCCGCGCCCGTCCCCGGTCACCGGCCGGCTCCGGAAGGGGAGTGAACCAGTGCAGCGCATCGATTCGCATGTCTCGCCCCGTTACGCACAGATCCCCACCTTCATGCGGCTCCCGCACGACACCGAGCCGAGCGGTTACGACGTGGTGGTCATCGGCGCCCCCTACGACGGCGGCACCAGCTACCGTCCGGGCGCCCGCTTCGGCCCGCGCGCCATCCGCAACGAGTCGGGGCTCATCCACGGTGTCGGTATCGACCGGGGTCCGGGGACCTTCGACCTCATCCGCTGCGCGGACGCCGGGGACATCGACCTGACGCCGTTCAACATGCACATCGCCATGGAGACGGCTGAGCAGCACCTCAAGGCGGTGCTGGCGGACAACGCGGCGTTCCTGATGCTCGGCGGCGACCACTCGCTGACCCTGGCCGCCCTGCGGGCGGTCGCGGACCAGCACGGTCCGGTCGCGGTGGTGCATCTGGACGCGCACTCCGACACCAACCCGGCTTTCTACGGCGGCGAGTTCCATCACGGGACCCCGTTCCGCCACGCCATCGACGAGAAGATCATCGACCCGTCGGCGATGGTCCAGATCGGCATCCGCGGCCACAACCCGAAGCCGGACTCGCTCGACTACGCCCGCGGGCACGGTGTCCGGGTCGTGACGGCCGACGAGTTCGCCGACCACCCCGTGGCCAGGACCGCCGACCTCATCCGCGAGCGGGTCGGCAAGCGCCCCGTGTACGTCTCGGTGGACATCGACGTACTCGACCCGGCGTTCGCCCCGGGCACCGGCACCCCTGCGCCGGGAGGACTGACCTCCCGCGAGGTCCTCGCGCTGCTGCGCTGCATCGGGGACCTCAAACCGGTCGGCTTCGACGTCATGGAGGTCTCCCCGCTCTACGACCACGCGGGGATCACCTCCGTCCTGGCCACCGAGATCGGCGCGGAACTGCTCTACCAGTACGCCCGCGCCCATCGCCCCAGAAGCGAAGGAGACAACGCACCATGACCGATCCGATCATCGACTGCACACGTGACGGCGATCAGCTCCGCGCACTCGCCGCGCAGCTGCCGAAGGTCCCGCGCGCCGATCTGTACACCTTCCTGGACACCGCGAAGCAGCACGCGGTGGAGCTGCCCGAGCACCTGGGCGCCGCACTCGACGCGTTCAACGCCAACGGCAACGAGGACGGCTACCTGCTGCTGCGCGGACTGCCGGTGGACCAGGGCGACGCCCTGCCCCCGACCCCGAGCAGCACGCCCGCCCCGGTGGACCGTGGGCTGCTGTCCATGGAGGCGATGCTCGCCCTCGTCGGACGCAGACTCGGACTCCACACGGGCTACCAGGAGCTCCGCTCGGGCACCGTCTACCACGACGTGTATCCGTCGCCCGGCGCCCACCACCTGTCGTCGGAGACCTCCGAGACGCTGCTGGAGTTCCACACGGAGATGGCGTACCACGTCCTCCAGCCCAACTACGTGATGCTCGCCTGCTCCCGCGCCGACCACGAGCGCAAGGCCAAGACCCTCGTCGGCTCGGTCCGCAAGGCACTGCCCCTGCTCTCGGACGAGGTGCGCGCGCACCTCTTCGACCGCAGGATGCCGTGCTGCGTGGATGTGGCCTTCCGCGGCGGGGTGGAGGACCCGGGAGCGATCGCCCAGGTCAAGCCGCTCTACGGCGACGAGAAGGACCCGCTGCTGGGGTACGACCGCGAGCTCCTCGCCCCCGAGGACCCCGCGGACAAGGAAGCCGTGGCGGCGCTGTCCGCGGCTCTCGACGAGGTGACCGAGGAAGTCAGCCTGATTCCCGGTGACGTACTCATCATCGACAACTTCCGTACCACGCACGCCCGTACGCCGTTCTCTCCGCGGTGGGACGGCAAGGACCGGTGGCTGCACCGCGTCTACATCCGCACCGACCGCAACGGCCAGCTCTCCGGCGGCGAGCGGGCGGGCGACGTGATCTCCTTCAGCCCCCGCCGCTGACCGTACCCCCCACGGGATGGGCCGGCCCCCATCCAGGGGGCCGGCCTTCGCCACTTCCTGACTCCCCTGGAACTCCGCATCACCACGCATCTCTTCGAACTCCAAGGAACCGATATGCCGAGCACTTCGCAGAACCGCACCCGCTCTCCGCTGCGCCTGGCGGCAGCTGTCGGGGCGGGCCTGCTGATCACCCTGGGCGCCGCACCGGTCCACGCGACGGCCGGGAGCGCCGCCGCGACCGGGACCGTCCTGGCCTGGACGGCCGGCGAGAACAACTGGGGCGAGGCCACCGTTCCCGTCGAGGCGCAGTCGGGGGTCTCCGCCATCGACGCGGGCGACTACCACAGCCTCGCGATCAAGAACGGCAAGGTGCTCATGTGGGGCACCTGGGTCTGCTGGCAGGTCACCGACTGCACGACGAACAAGATCTACGTCCCCACCGAGGCCCAGTCCGGCGTGACCGCCGTCGCGGGCGGCTACGACCACAGCCTCGCGCTCAAAGGCGGCAAGGTCATCGCCTGGGGCAGCAACGCCCGCGGCCAGCTGAACGTCCCGGTCGAGGCCCAGTCCGGTGTGACGTCCATCGCCGCCAGCGGCGACCGGAGCCTGGCACTGAAGAACGGCAAGGTCATCGCCTGGGGCGGCTCGAATATTGGGGGCGACCTCAATGTGCCGGTGGAGGCCCAGTCCGGAGTGACCGCGATATCCGCCGGGAGCTTCCACAATCTGGCGGTCAAGAACGGCAAGGTCATCGCCTGGGGCGGTGACAACTACGCCGGTCAGAACACCGTCCCCACGGCGGCCACCACCGGGGTGACCGCTGTCGCGGCAGGGTACTCGCAGAGCCTGGCACTCAAGAACGGCCAGGTCATCGCCTGGGGCGACAGCGACCACGTCGCCGTGCCGACCGCGGCCCAGTCGGGCGTGACAGCCATCGCCGCCGCCCTGTCCCACAGCCTCGCGCTGAAGAACGGCAAGGTCATCGCCTGGGGCGGCACCGCTCCCGGAGCCAACTCCGTTCCGACCGCGGCCACTTCGGGCGTGACCGCGATCACCACCGGATCGAACCACAGCCTGGCGCTCAAGTAGCGGACACCCCCACCCCGGACCCAGGGCGGCGGACCGGCCACGGACCGGTCCGCCGCCCTGTCGTGTCCCGGCCCCGTAGGAGACTCGAACCATGACTTCACGCTTACGCCGCCGGTCCGGCCAGGCCGCGTCCCTGCTGTTCGCGTTCCTGCTCGCCGGGGTCGGCGCCTGCTCCGGCGGCCCGGGGCAGAGCAAGCTCAAGGGGATCGCCACCTCGGACGAGGTCCGGCAGAAGCGGGAGCGCGCCGAACGCGAACTGCGGGCCCGGGCCGAGGAGATCGGCGCGGCGTCCCCGTGGGGGCCGGCCCTGCGTACCACCGTGGTGGACACGTGCAGGCGGGGCGGCGGCAAGAATTACCTCGACCCGCATGGTCCGAAGCAGCCGGCCATGGCCTGCGCAATGCGACTGCACATGTACTTCGTCGTGGACCGTCCAGTACCTCAGGTGCTGCGGGAACTCCAGCCCATGAAGACCCCCACCGTCTGGTACGAGGGCTCGGTCAGTTCCGCCCTGCGCTACTACGAGGAGAAGACCTACGAGAGCCCGCACGCCTACCGGCCGAGCATCGGAAGCCTCAAGGGAGGGGAGCACTTGTACTGGGACGTGCCCGGCGACAACGAGAACCTGAAGGCCCCGGAGCCGTGTGCCACCAGCAGGACGATCTACAGCCGCTGCACCTCGGAGCCCGCCGATGTCACCCTGACCGACCTCCGGAAGCGCGGGGGCACGTTGTTCGAATGGACGCTGAACGCGGTCTACCACACCGTGCCGGGCAAGTAGCCGCACGGAGAATGCCGGGAGGCCGGCCGTGAACATCCCCGGCCGGCCTCCCTCCAGCTACTGAGCCTGGACTACACCCAGCCGTCGATCGTCCACTCCATGGCGTCCGCGTACAGCCGGGCGCCCCCGATCTTCGGGTGGAAGGACTGCGCGGAGAGGCCGTAGTCCCGCAGGATCGGCCAGTCCTTGACCGTGTTGTCGCTGTCGGTCAGGGTCTTGACCATGCCGTGAATGCTCTCCGGGTCACCGCACACTCCCTTGCCTTCGAAGTTGACCGTGGGGTCGGAGAACCGTGCGTCGATGCCCCTGCCCCGGGCGAGCAGCGCGGCGTCCTTCATCTCGCTGGTGAGGTGCGCGGCGATGAAGTTGAGCCAGTCGTTGGACTCCTTGGAGAGTCCGAGCGGGCCGAGCCGCAGACAGCCGGCGTCACCGGAGATCAGCTTCGGGTAGCCCATGAGCATGATCTTGGCGTTGGGCGCCTTGGCATGGATCCGGTCGATGGCGGCGCCGATGTCCGTCTTCACCACCTGGGTGATCAGCAGAGGCAGCGCCTCCTGCATCTCGCGTCCCTGGTACGGGCCGTCCCTGTTGGTCTCGATCGTGCCGTCACCGTCGACGTCCCGGTCGATCTTCGGCTCGTGCGACTCGAACGCCTTCGTCTCGCAACTGCCCGATCCGAACGAGATCAGGCACTTCTGGATGACGTCGGCGAAGCGGGAGTCGTTACCGCCGATGGAGATCGTGACCAGGCTCGTGTTCTGGTCCAGATACCCCTTGTCGATCTGCGGCAGCTCGCCGTTCTCCGGGTGCTTCAGGATGTTGTACGTCCGCGCACCCGAGCAGGCGATCAGGTGGTAGTCCATGCCCGCGTTCCAGCTGTCCGCCATCTCACCGACGGACGAGAACGCCCCCGGGGTCCTGGCCTGGCGCGACCACGTCTTCTTGGAACGGTGGCAGGCGTTACGGGTCTCCTCGTTCTGCGGGTCCCGGTAGTTGGTCTCCTTGTAGTAGTCCGCGTTGCCGTCGGAGGCTCCCTCGCCCGAGGAGAAGGAGTCGCCCATGGCCACGATCTGGTGCTTCGGCTTTCCGGGCAGCTTCTGGAACGCGACGGAGTCCCAGGCCACGTCCTCCCCGTTCCCGCCGTCCTTGGTGTGGGTCGACAGGGAGACCGTGGGCGTGCCGGTGAAGCGGAAGACTCCGAGGCTCACCCAGCGGTTCTCACGGGTGCGCTGCGGCACCACGCGTACCGGCGACTCGGAGTCCGTACCGCCCACGACGTAGGCCGCCTGGCGGGTGTGCGCTCCATGGTCGGGCATGTGGACCAGAACCCTGGACCAGCCGATGGCCGACTCGCCCAGCGTCCACTTTCCGGTGGTGAACAGCCGGCTGCCGTCCGCCGTGGTCTTGTCCCTGGTGTGGGAGAACCAGAAGTGGTTGTCGTCGCCCGCCCCGATCTGGTGCAGGTCCATCTTTCCTGGATACGTGCCGTTCCACCCGGCGAAGGTGAACTCGAACGTCCCCGCCGACGCGGACTGACCGCAGGTTCTGCTCGCACTGCCCGCCGGCTGCACGCCGCGCGGAATGTCCTCGACGATCTGGACCCCGAGCGGCAGGCCGCCCAGGCCGCACTGCGGCGGATACGAGTTCGCGTCCGGTTGCTCGACGTAGGTGTCGTTGAACCGATGGACGGCGTTGCCGCACATCGCGAGGAGGGTGCAGTCCTTCCACTCCACCGAGGTGTTCCACCAACAGTGCAGCCAGTGCGGGTTGGTGTCCTTGTTCCCCTCGTCGAGGGTGCAGGCGCCCTGGCCGGGGTCGTTGGAGTCGCCGTCACCGATACGGCCCGGGTAGCAGTCGTTGTTCTCCATGGTGCAGAACAGGTCGATCGGCGGCTTGGCCATCGAGCGGTATCCGTTGTTGGTCCACCAGGCAGGGCGGTAGCCGGCCTGGATGTCACCGGGGCCGAACAGCGCGGCGATGGGCCGGGCGGCCCAGCCGATGACCTTCTCCTGGTACGGCCAGTGCTGCGGGTTCGCGGCGTGCGAGTAGTCGTCCCCGCCCTCCGAGTTCTCCAGGAACGGGGTGCGGTTGTACTTCCAGATGGGGTTGGCCGGGTTGTTGGTGAAGCCGACGCCCCAGTGGTCGTCGCCGCCCGCGGGGTCGCCACCCTTCTCGTAGAAGCCCGAGTTGTAGGCCCACAGCGCGAAGAACCAGTTCTCGATGTAGCGCGGGTGGCCGTTGTTGACGGTCAGCCCGGTCTTCGCGGTCTGGTTCCACTTCTCGATGAGGATGTTGGCACCGGCGGCGATGTTCGCCGTGTAGTCCAGCGCGACGGCCTCCTGCTGCGTCTTGCTCAGCTTGATGCCCTGGTCGGCGAGGCGCATGCCGTCGGTGACCTGGGAGATGCCGTAACCGCAGTCCGCGTCGGCCCAGTTGATGAGCCAGGGGTCCGTCTGCTCCCCGTCGGGGGCGTAGTCGACCCCGTAGAAGTTCCCGATCAGGGAATTCGCGGTGACGCCCGGGACGGCGAAGCGGGTGGCCTGCCACATGTTGGATTCCTGCGCGGTGATGCCGAGCAGGACCTGCGACGGGATGTGCCAGTCGTCGGTGCGGTCCGGTACGCCGTTGGTGTCCCCGTACATCAGGTCCAGCGGGAACAGGGACTGCGGCTGGTAGGCCGCCATGCCCGTGTTCTTCCAGTTGGACGCGCGGGAGACGTGCTTGTTGAGCGTACCGGCGACCGTCTGGTTCACCGCCCACTCCACCTGGCGCGGAGTCGGCTGGAACGCCTGCTTGCGTACGTCGTTGCGCGGCACGGCGCAGGTGCGCTCGGCCTCGACCGGGTCGGTGGGAGAGCCGGCCAGCACCGTGGCGCCCGAAGCGGCGGAAGCGCTCGACGACTTGGCGGTCTTCGCGGCCTTCCCGCCCCCGGGCAGCGCGGGCGACGTGGCGGTCCCCGCGGCGCGCTCCTTCACGCCTCCGAGCGGCTTGCCGCCCGGCAGCGCCTCCAGCTCCGCCGTCTTACCGGTGTCGAGCACGCGCAGCCCGGTCCGGACCGTACGGGCTTCGCCCTCGGCCTCGGCCCGCAGAGGCGCCTTCTTCCCCGCGGCCCAGGCGGTGACCACGGCTGCCTCGCCGCGGGTGGAGATCCGGGCGTCCTTGGCCAGGTCGCCCCGGTTCTTGACGCTGCCGGGCAGGGTGCCCTGCGTCTTGGCCTCGCCCGTGACGTACACGGTGCCGTCCGCGGACGACGCCAGGTCCCAGTCCGTCAGCCCGCCGCGGACCAGCGTGGCCGGCTCGGCGCCGCCGCTCCTGATCTGCTGGGCGCTCACCCGCCGGGCCCGGCTGTCGCCCTCGTCGGTCTTCTTCTTCGCGGAGCCGGGTATCCGCTCGATGAACGTGACACCGCCGTCGCCGTCGGCCCGGAGCTGGAAGGGGATGCTGCCCGTGCGGGCGATCGTCTTCTTGCCGCCGTCCTTGCCGATCCTGACCAGCCGCGCGCCGTCGGCCGCCACGACGCCCTGCGCCGTCGGCACCGCGGAGGTCAGCTGGCCGTCGAACAGCACCGGCTTCGCGGCCTTGCCCCGGGCGAGGTCGACGGAGACCAGGCGGGTTCCGGACTGCTTGTCACCGTCGTGCGAGAGCTGGGTGAAGACGGCGTTCTCACCCACCCCGCAACCGGGTGAGAAGTACGCCAGTGCCGCCTGGTGCGGAAGCTTGGTGACCTTCCCCGATTCCAGGTCCACGACGGCGGTGAACGCCCCGCGCACCATCAGCTCGGGCTTGTTCGTGAACGTGCGGGGCGCGTAGGCCACCGCCGCCAGCTTCCCGGACTCCGAGACGCACGCGTTCCCGATCCAGGCGTCGGCCTCGAAGCCGGGCTCCGACAGGGAGGCGGCGGTCTTCCACTCGTACCCCTTGGCCGCGTCGGCCACGAGCAGGTGGAAGCCCTCGGCGTCCCCGGTGGTGGTCCACGCCACGTCCTTGGAAGCGGCGTATCCCTTGCCCTGCACGGCGGCGCGCCGCTCGGGGGAAATGGCGGCGGCCGGCTTCTCGCCGTCCTTCGCGGCCTTGTCCGCCTGGCCGGCCGACCAGCCCTGGGCAGCGCCGTCCGGAATCTTGGGATCCACGGCGCCGGCCTGCGAGGGCAGGGTCGCCAGGAGCGCGACCGCGGTCGCCACGACCACCGCCCCCCGTGCCCGCCGTTGTCTGATACTTCGTTTCAAGGTGCGTTCCTACTCTGCTCGGCGAGAGCCGGAGCACACCCCGATCGGGGCCCCGGCCGGCGGCACACGAGGGCCGCCACAGGCCAGTGCACACCTGCGGCCTCTCTCCCAACTCTCCCTGGCTTCGCACCCGTTACGCGCTACGGAGCCGGAGAACCGCTTCCGGACATCTTTGACCCAACCCCGCAGGCGATCACGGCAGAAATCGGCCTGTTGATCATGAGCAGGTCAATTTCTTCCCCACATCTCTCCACTGTCACAGGGCAAATCGGGGACGGGGGAAGGCACTTCACATGCCCTCAAGACACACGCCCGCCACTGGGCTTCGGTCGTCGCGTTCACGGCCTGCGCCCTGCTCACGGCCCCGAACCGCACCGTGGTCGACATGACGGCTGGGGCACCCGTGTGCAGCTCCAGTACCGGGACTCGTCCGGTGTCTGGCACAACACCGGCGGCGCGTGCTTCGACGACACCACCACCACGGGCGCGCCCCTCTGCGACCTGAGCGTCGCGGAAGGCACGCCGGTCCGGGTGCACATCTGGGCATCCAGGGACGGCGTGACCCGGGCGGGCGAGTACGGCAACGTCGTCGACCCCTGACCACGACCGCACAAGGAGGAGCCCCCATGCGAAGGCACCGGCACGCCGTACACCGGCAGCCCGGCGGCCGGCACAGCCGGCCGGGCCCGCGCCCCCGCCTGCGGGCCGGGACGCACCCGCTACACTTACGGCGACAGATCCCCGCCTTCGTAGCTCAGGGGATAGAGCACCGCTCTCCTAAAGCGGGTGTCGCAGGTTCGAATCCTGCCGGGGGCACAGCATCAAGGGCCAGTTCGGAGGCTTGATCCTCTCGAACTGGCCCTTTCGCGTGATCACCCACGTGCCACACGCGTGCCACTACGTCCCGGCACCGTGCTGTCTCCGGATCATTGCTCCCAGCCGGTCATTTGCGGCGGATCAGCTCGTCATCGACGACCGTGTTCATGATGGCGCGGAGGATCTGGTCTTCCCACTGGCCGCGCGAGACGTCCGCCTCGATGTGCGTCAGCGCGGCTTCCGCGTCAGTCCTGGTCGCGTAGGTCTGCTCGCCGGTTCCCCTTCTTGTTCGCCAGCAAGGCACCCGGCTGCGCCCGCGCTCCTGCCTTCAAGTCGTGTCGTGCCCTTCCCGTGCCCGTACGGCCGGGAAACAGCGGGGAACAGCGGTCGCTGGCTGACAGCGCTCACAGGAACGGCCCCCGACCAAGTTTGCTGGTCAGGGGCCTTTCACGTGCGGTGGGTGTGGGATTTGAACCCACGGTCACATCGCCGCGACGACGGTTTTCAAGATCGCTGTCGGGTTGAGTCATCCCTTGTTTTCACGGAGGCGATCACGGCGGAAGCGACGCCGGTCACGACGAGGCTCCCCACCATGATCATCCCCACGCCGACCATGAACAGACCGCTGGAGTCGTCCGACCAGTCGTAATAGGCGGCAACGGTCAGGCCGGCTGGGACGCCGAGCACGGCGCCTGCGAGGTAGCGCCGGGACGCCGCCCAGTACACCGGCGCCAGCAGAGTCAGCGCCAGCCCGATCACCTGCCACGCCTCGTACGGGCCGGTCTCCGAACCATCAGGTTGCACGTCACGGTGCTGGTCCCAGCCCAGCCAGGCAGCCCACACCGCTAGCGTCATCACAGCCAGCACGAGGATCGCCATCAGCTGGGGAACGAGTTTCGAAGGTCGTTGTGGCATGGCTCAAGCGTTCCGGCTCACCCTGGAACCGACCAGAGTCCAAGTACTCACCTCTGCTTGAGTAGTTCGGCCACGGATCACGAGCTCGCCGTGCCACAACCGCGCCAGATCGGGACTCGCGGGCCGGGTTTGCGGATGCTGCGTAGCGTCATTCGCAACGTGGAATCCGCAATCGGCCACGCCGCCCTCAAGGGACCGGGAGCGGGTCGCCCTCCAGTCTGCGCAGGCGTTCCTTGTCGCAGGTGCGGGGGCAGGTGATGCATGCCTCCGCGGGACGGATCGTGTAGTAGAGGCAGCAGCCGAGCCGGGTGCGCGTCGGGTGCGACGTGCCGTCCCGGGTCGTCAGCCGGCGGAAGGCGGCGCCGGCCGGGAACGGGGTGAGGGGGCCGGGCAGGAGTGCCTCCGTGGCCCGTAGCGCCTCCTCCTCCTGGCCGAGCATGCGGCCGAGGTACCAGATCGCGGAGATGAGGTCGTCGCCGACCATGCCCCACAAGGCCCTCGGTCCCCGGCGGAGTTGGGGTGCGATCGCGGTCAGCAGGGGGCCCACGTGGTCGGCGACCGCGGTGCGGAGTTCGGTGCGCAGGCTCTCCTCGTCCGCCAGGACCCGGACGCCGGGGAGCGCCGCGGCCGGGTCGTCGGGGAGGCAGGAGAACGTTCCGGGAGTGATGTGCAACACGCCAGTGGTCAAGTCGAGTTGTACGTCCTCGGGGCGGACCCGCGGCACGCGGCGGTCCAGGTGCCAGGCGCCGCCCATCAGCAGGCAGACCGACCAGAGGTAGTCGTGCAGGGCGCGGGACGCGGCCACGTGGGGCCGGGGGTCGTGGTCGTGGCGGGTGCGGATGCGTGCCGCTTCCGCCTCGACGAAGGCGGCGAGGTGCTGTGGGTCGCCGGCCAATTGGGCGACGGACAGCCCGGGTTGACGCGCCGCTGTGCCTTGTGGGGTGACGGAGACCCGCAGCGTCTCGCAGTGGGTGACGAGGCGCTGGTAGGTCGCGGCGAGAGGGGTCGCACTCCGCGCGGCGGAGCCGGTCGGTGGGGCGGCCGGGGCCACGGTCATCGGCACTCCTTGGACGACAACACACGGTCTTCGAAGGGTAGGTAAGGCTCACCTTAGCGGGGATCGCGCTGCTCGCGGCAACACCGCGCGGCGACCCCGTGACCAAGTCGCACCCCACAGGCGATTGACAGGATTAGGATTGCCTAACCTAAAATCTCCTCACGTGTCCAGGAAAGAGCAGGTCGCCCTTTCGGGCCCGTCATTACTGCGGATCCCTCTACTCCTCGCAGGGGCGGGGGCGTTGGCCGTCTGTGTCGCGCTGAGCCTCGCCGTGGGGTCACGCTCGATACCTCTGCCCACTGTTCTGGACGCGCTCTTCAACGACGCCCACGGACGTGACGCCATCGTGGTGACCGGACTCCGGCTCCCCCGTACGGTCGTCGCCCTCGTGGTCGGTGCCGCGCTCGGTGTGGCCGGGGCCGTGGCCCAGGGAATCACCCGTAACCCGCTCGCCTCACCGACCACGCTGGGCATCAACGCGGGTGCGGGCTTCGCCGTCGTCGTCGCGATCTACGCGCTGCACCTCACCAGGCCCGTCGAGTACGTGTGGTTCGCCTTCGCCGGGGCCGCCGCCGCCGGGCTCCTCGCGCAGGCGCTCGCCCGGCGATCGGGTGACATCGACCCCGTACGGCTGGCGCTCGGCGGTGTGGTGATCCAGATGGTGCTGCTGTCCTGGACGCAGGCCGTGATGCTGGCCAGTTCGCGCACCCTGGACGAGGCCCGCTTCTGGCTGGCCGGTTCGCTGTCCGGGCGCACCCTCGACGTGCTGTGGCCGGTCCTGCCGACCCTGGTCATCGGGCTGGTCCTCGCGCTGGCCATCACCCCGGCCCTCAACACCCTCGCACTGGGCGACGATTCGGCCCAGGCGCTCGGGGTTCCGGTGGGCCGCATTCGGCTGGCCGGCGGGATCGCGGTGGTGCTGCTCGCCGGTTCCGCGGTCGCGGTGGCCGGGCCCGTCGCCTTCATCGGGCTCGCCGCGCCCCACCTCGTACGCCTCGCCATCGGATCCGACCACCGGCTGCTGGTGCCCGGCTGTCTGATCGCGGGTCCGCTGCTGCTGCTCGCCGCCGATGTACTGGGACGGGTCGTCGTACGCCCGTCCGAGCTGGAGGTCGGCATCGTCAGCGCCTTCCTCGGTGCGCCGCTGCTCGCTGTGCTGGCCCGGAAGGTGGCCCGATGACCGACCTGGCCGTACGCGACCGCAAGAGCCTCGCGGCACCCGGGCCGAGCGGGGCCCGGGCCCGGCAGCGGCGCAGAACGCTGCTCCTCGGGTGCTGCTCCGTCGTCCTCCTGTTCGTACTGGTCACCCTCGCCGTGACCACCGGGCAGCTGCGGCTGCCCGCGTCCGTCGCGCTGCGCGCCCTGATCGGCCTCGGCGATCCGGCCGAGGTGCTCGTGGTGCAGGAGTTCCGCGCGCCCCGGATGGTCGCGGCGCTCGTCGCCGGCGTCGGACTCGGGGTGGCGGGCGCCATGCTCCAGCGGCTCTTCCGCAACCCGCTCGCCTCCCCCGATGTGATGGGGGTGACGGGCGGTGCCTCGTTCGGCGCGGTCGTCCTGCTCGCCACGGGCACCTCGCAGACCCTGATCCCGGTCGCGGCGCTCGGCGGCGGACTGCTCGCCGCACTGCTGCTCGGGGTGTTCGGCTGGCGCTCGGGGGTGTCCGTCGCCCGGCTGGTGCTGGTCGGGCTCGCAGTGCAGGCCGGTCTCGCGGCGGCCGTGAACCTCATGGTCGTACGCTTCCCCGCCGAGCTCGCCAACTCGGCGCTCCAGTGGACCACCGGCTCGCTCTACGGCCGGACGTGGACGGAGGTGTGGGCGGCCGGCGGCGCGATGGCCGTGGCGCTCGGCGCCGCCTTCGCGCTGCACCGGAAGCTGGCCGTCCTGGACCTGGGCGACGACTCGGCGGGCGGGCTCGGCCTGAACACCGATGCCGCACGGCTCCAGCTCCTCGTCACCGCCGTCACGCTGGCCTCACTGGCCGCCGCCCTCACCGGCCCGGTCGCCTTCGTCGCGCTGGCCGTGCCCCACCTGGTGCGGTTCGTCGCCGGGCCGCCGACCGCGGGGACGCTGGTCCTCACCGGTCTGGGCGGTGCCGTACTGCTGCTCGCCGCCGACCTCGTGGTGCAGCACCTGCTGCCCGTGAGCGGGCTGCCGGTCGGGGTGGTCACCGCCACGCTCGGCGCCCCCTGGCTCCTCGTCCTGATGATCCGCCAGAGCAGGCCCGTCAACCGGAGTGCCGCATGAGCCGACCGACCGCCACGAACCAGCTGTCCACGCACAGCCTCGACCTGCGGTACGGGGACCGTGTCGTCATCGGCGGCCTCGATCTGGCCCTGCCCGGCGGCGCGATCACCGCCATCGTCGGGCCCAACGCCTGCGGCAAATCGACCCTGTTGCGCGGGCTGACCCGGCTGCTGGCCCCGGCCGGCGGCAGCGTCGCCCTGGACGGTACCGACATCCACCGGATGTCCGCCCGGGCGCTGGCGCGCCGGATGGGCCTGCTCCCGCAGCAGCCCGTCACCCCGGACGCGATCACCGTCGAGGCCCTGGTCCGTCTCGGCCGCTATCCGCACCAGCGGCTCCTGAGCCCCTGGTCGGAGGCCGACCAGGCGGCGGTGGACGAGGCGCTGGAGCGTACCGGCACGACGTCGCTGCGCGACCAGCCGGTGGACCAGCTCTCCGGCGGTCAGCGCCAGCGCGCGTGGATCGCACTCGCTCTGGCCCAGGACACCGAACTCCTGCTCCTCGACGAGCCGACCACCTTCCTGGACCTCCGCCACCAGCTCGACGTACTCGACCTGGTCGCAGAACTGCACGCCGAGGCGGGACGCACCGTCGTGATGGTGCTGCACGACCTCGGGCAGGCCGCCCGCTACGCGGACCACCTCGTGGTCCTCAAGGACGGCGAGCTCGCCGCGGCCGGCGCACCGGCCGATGTGCTCGACGCGGAGCTGGTCAAGTCCGTGTTCGAGGTGGACTGCCGGGTGATCCCCGACCCGGAGACCGGCACCCCGCTGGTCATCCCCAAGGACAGGTCGGCACGGCACGCCGCCGCCGTTCTCGCCTAGGGCCGCGCAGAGGCCCGGGGCGCGTACGCCCACCGCAAGCCCCGGCGCCGGACGGCACCACCCGTCCGGCCCGGCCGTCAGCGCCCGCTCGACCCAACCTCCGCTCACAGCAAGGACACGAACCCTCATGACCACACGAGCTCCCCTGCACGGCACCCGCCGGCTGAGCGCCGTACTGCTCACCGTCGCCCTCGGTACCGGCACGCTCGCCGCCTGCGGCAGCGACAAGCCGGCCGACGACCCCAAGGCCGGGGCCGAGACCGCCGCGGACGCCGGTTTCCCGCGCACCATCAAGCACGCGATGGGCGAGACGAAGATCCCCGCCAAGCCGACGAAGGTCGTCGTCCTCGACACCGGCGAACTGGACGACGTCACGCTGCTCGGCATCGAGCCGGTGGGCGCGGTCTCCCCGCACATGAAGACCGAGGGCGGTTTCCCCAACTACCTCAAGGACAAGATCGGTGGCGTCAAGGACGTCGGCCCCATGGAGGAGCCGAACCTCGAACTGATCGCCTCGCTCAAGCCCGACCTGATCCTCTCCTCCAAGGTCCGCCACGAGAAGGTCTACGACAAGCTCAACGGCATCGCCCCGACCGTCTTCACGGAGACCACCGGCTCTCCGTGGAAGGAGAACCTGAAGGTCCACGCCGAGGCCCTGGGCCTGGAGAAGCAGGCGGACACGGCGATGAAGAGCTACGAGGCCAGGGCGAAGGCCCTCGGTGAGGCCATCAAGGAGAAGTACGACGGTGCGATGCCGTCCGTCTCGGTCGTCCGCTTCGTCGCCGGCCCGACGCGCCTCTACCAGAAGTCCGCGTACAGCGGCATCGTCCTCGACGACATCGGCCTGACGCGCCCCGAGTCGCAGAACTCCGACGACCCGGCGATGACGATGCTGGACGTCAGCCCCGAGCAGATCGACAAGGCCGAGGCCGACCTCGTCTTCGTCACGGTCGCCGACGAGCCCGACAAGACCCAGCAGAAGGACGTCACGTCCAACCCGGTCTGGAAGGACCTGGAGGCCGTCAAGGGCAACAAGGTCTTCACCGTCCCGGACGAGACCTGGATGTCCGGCATCGGTGTCCAGGCAGCCGGAAACATGCTCGCCGATGTGGCCGAGGCCGTCGGCGTCGAGCTGCCGAAGCAGTAGCACCGGCAGTCACCACCGGGGCGGGCCGACGGCCGCACCGCCGGCCCGCCCCCGGCGTCTCCCGCGCCCTCCCGTCGTCCTCCGGAAGTGGTCCCCATGCGGCTGTACGTTCTCGCTCTCAATCCCACCGACTCGGTCACCGAGGGCTTCCTCCCCGCGGCCCGCAGGCTCGGCCTCGGTATCACTCTGCTCACCGACCGGCCCGAGCCCCACCTGCATGCCTACCCGGACATCGAGACCCTCCCGTGCGATGTCCGGGACTTCCGTGCCGTCATCACCCGGATCTCCACGCACCACGAGCCCGCCGCCGTCTTCACCAACAGCGACCACCTCCAGACCCAGGCCGCTCTGGTCGCCGACTACTTCGGCCTGCCGGGCAAGGACTGGCGCGCCACGCTGCGCGCCAAGGACAAGGCGCAGATGCGCCGCCACCTCGCCGCGGCCGGGGCCGACTCCGTGTGGTCGGCCGAGCTGCCCGCGGGCGAGAACGCCGACGACCTGGCCGCCCGTGCCCCGTACCCCTGCGTCGTCAAACCGCGGGAGGGTGTGGCCAGCGAGGACGTGGTGCTCGTCACCGGCCCCGAGGAACTGGCGCTGCGCTGCAAGGAGATCCAGGCGCGGCGGCCGGACGCGGCGCTGGTCATCGAGGAGTACCTCGCCGGGGAGCTGTACACCCTGGAGACGCTCGGCGACGGACACGTACGCCATGTCCTGGGCGGTTTCCACACCGAGCTGTCCGCGCCCCCGCACTTCATCGAGGAGCGCATGCGGTTCCTGCCCTCGCATCCGCAGGCCGTCCTGCGGCAGGTGCTGTCCCAACTGGACGCCCTCGGCGTCGGGTTCGGCGCCTGCCACACCGAGTTCGTGGTGCGGGAGGGGCGGGCCAGGATCATCGAGGTCAACTACCGGGCGATCGGTGACCAGTGCGATCTGCTGCTGGAGCAGCTGCTCGGCATCCCGCTCTTCGACCACATCCTGCGGACACATCTGGGTGAGCCCCTGCCCGCGGACCTCGGCGCCCGTACCGACGGCCATGCCCGGATCGACTACCCGTGCGCCGAGCGCGCCGGGACGCTCACGGCGGCGCCCGACGCGGCGGACCTGCGGACCGACGGCGTCGAGCTGGCGTACCGGCCTCTGCGCCGGACCGGGGAGCGGCACGAGCTGTACCGCACCAACCGCGACTACCTCGGGGTCGTCCGCGCCACCGGCACCGACCAGGGCGCCGTCGACCGGGTGGTGGCGGACTTCCTCGCCGCGCGGCGCTGGGAGATCACGCCGTGACGGCCCCCGTCGCCACCGAGCGCGACACCGCCGAGGGCGCGCTCGTCCTGCGCGTACTCAGCGCGCTGCTGCGCGAGGACGTGGTCGGCCTCCGGACCCGCAGCACCGTCGTGGAGCGGCCGGACGGCCGCTGGCTGCGGCTGCCGGTGAAGGCTGCGGACGGTACCCCCGGAAGCGGCGAAGCGCTGTTGCTGCCCGTCGGCGACGACGGCTACCAGTGCGAGCTGGCCGCACGGCTTCCGCTGCTCCAACGGGAGTCCGACGGAGCCGGGTCACTGACGTCCGGTGCGATCCTCGCCGCGCTCGCGCAGCTCGCCGACCCCGCCGACCGGGCCGGATTCGACGCCTTCGCCGAGGAATGCCGCCAGACCCTCGCCACCGTACGGCTGCACGACGCGACCCGCGAGGAGGTCGCCGCCCGGCTCACCGACCGCTACGGCAGCAGCCCGGCCGCATGGACTGGACTGGCCGGCGGCCTGGCCCATGACACGCTCGCGGCCCGCCTCGACCACCCGGTCTACCCGACGGGACGCGGCCGGTCCGGGCTCACCGGAGAGCAACTGCGCCGTTACGCGCCCGAGTTCCACCCCCGGGTCGCCCTGCGGACACTCGCCCTGCCGCGCGATGCCGTCACCGTGCAGGGACCTGACACCTGGCTGTCACCCTCGGCGGCCGGGCTGCCCGAGCTCGAAGGCACCCATCTCGCCCTGCCCGTACACCCGTTGACCGTCGGCGCGCCGCTGCGGGAGGCGCTGCGCGCCACCGGGCTCGACCGGCGGGCCGTCCTGGCCGAGCGGGCGCACCCGGAGACCGTACCGACGCTGTCGATGCGCACCGTGGCCCTCACCGCCGATCCCGCCCTGCACCTCAAGCTGCCGCTGGCCACCGCCACCCTGGGCCTGCGCAACCGGCGCACCATCAAGCCGGGCACGCTGGTCGACGGCGCCGCCGGCCAGCGGCTGATAGAGACGGTGATCGCCCGCGAACCCCGCTTCCGCGAAACGATCCTGCACGCCGACGAGACGCGGTACGCGCACGCCGGGCACGAGCTGCTCGCGGTCCTTCGCCGCCGCTACCCGGCCGGACTCGACGATGCCGTCGTCCTGCCCATGGCGGCGCTGCTGAGCACGGCCCCCGACGGCCGGCTGGTCTCCGACCACCTCGCCGACCGCTTCTACGGCGGCCGGACGACGGCCCTCCTCGATGCCGTCCTCACCCTGCTCTTCGACTGGCAGACCACCCTATTCGGGTACGGCATCGCCCTGGAGTCCCACCAGCAGAACATCTCCCTGGTACTGGACGAACACGCGCGCCGCCCCCGCCTGCGGCTGCTGCTCAAGGACAACGACGGCCCTCGGATCAACACGGGCCGGCTGCGCGAGGCGCTGGGCGAACAAGCTCCGGATCCGGCCGAGTTCGATGACGCGCGGATCTTCGCCGACAGTGACGGCCCGGTCGTCGACCTGTTCACCACCATCACCGTCCACCTGTGCGCGGGCGCGTACGCCTTCGGGCTCGCCCGGCACGGCCGCGCCCCGCTCGACGAGCTGCTGCGGCTCGTGCGCGACCGGCTGGGCGAGGCCGTCGACCGCCTCGGGACCGGGCCGGGCGAGCCCGGGAACGTCTTGCGCCAACAGGTGTTGGACGCGGCGCGGCTGCCGGTCAAGGCGATGGTGAGCGCCGGGAGCCTGCTCACCAAGGAGCGCTCCGGCGCGGCCGACATCAACAAGCACTACACGACAGGACCCAACTACCTGCTGCCTGGGGTGTGAGCTGCGATGACGTCCGGAATCAGGACGACCACAGGGCCTGCGGACACCAGGCCGGAGTTCGGCCGCCGCCAGGTGCGTGCCGTGGCAGCCTGCTACTTCGTGGCGTCCTTCGCCGCGCTGGGCCTGCCCCCGTACCTCACCATGATCCTTCCCGAGCTCGGCGACGCCACCGCGCGCTGGGCCGGGCTGCTCTACATCGTCCCGACGGTGTTCGGCGCCCTGGGCGCACCGCTGTGGGGCCGCCTCGCCGACCGTTACGGGCGTAAACGGCTGCTGCTGCGCGCCCAACTGGGCCTGGCCGTATCGTTCCTGCTCGCCGGCTGGGCGGACTCCCTCGCCACGTTCACCGCCGCGCTAGTGCTCCAGGGCGTGCTCGGCGGTACGTTCGCCGCGTCCAACGGCTATCTCGCGGCGGCGCTGGAGGGGCCGGGGCTGTCCAGGGCGCTCACCCTGATGCAGGGGGCGGCACGCGCGGCGCTCGTCTTCGCGCCTATCGTCGTCGGCTCCCTGTCGCCCTGGGTCTCGCCACACCGCCAGTACGCGCTGCTCGCGGTGCTCCCCCTGGCGGCCGCCGTGATGCTCGCCGCACTGCCGGAACCGGGCAGGACGCCCACGGTCCCGGCGCCACCCGAGCCGTCTCCTGCACCCGAGCCGTCCCCTGCGCCCGAGCCGTCCCCGGCACTCGCGCCGGACTGCCCCCGGGCGCGGACCACGGAGCCCGCCACCCCGCTCCGGACGCTCTACGGCTACGAGTTCGCGTTCGTGTTCTCCACCGTCATCTCCTTCCCCTACCTGATCTCCCTGGTCGGGGAGCGCGTGCCCGGCATCTCCCCGGTCGTCTCCGGTGTGCTCTTCGCGCTGCCGCACCTCTTCTACCTCGTGTGCGCGATGCAGGTGCACAAGGCGTTCGAGAGGCGCCCGCGCGCCGGGATCGCCCTCGGCTTCGGCTTCATCGCCTTCGGCCTCGCCGGACACGGCGTCGCGGACACACTCGCCGCCTTCACCGCCGCACGGCTGCTGCTCGGCATCGGCCTCACGCTCGGCCTGGTCTGTCTGTCCATGCTGGCCGCCGACTGCGCCAAGGGCCGGCCGCCCGGCGGGATGTTCGGCTCCCTGGAATTCGTATCGAAGGCGGGGGCGGTCGCCGCCGGTGTCGCCGCCGCGGCCGGCAACAGCGCGTTCGGACCGGCCGCACCCCTGCTCATCGGCACCGCCGTGGCCGTGGGAGCGGCGCTGACCACCGCCCTCCCCGTCCTGGTCCGCCGCTCCCCCCGCATCCGCACCCATACCCGCTGGAGCCGTTGATGTCACTGCCCACCGGCACCGCCCGCGCACACCCCTCGACGCCGGCGGGCCTGCCCGACGCCGACCAGGCCGTGGCGCACACGCTGCTGAACTGCCTGCTCCGCGAGGTGTCGGGGCCCGAGCACCAGACGGCCGTCGACGACGGCCACCTGCTGCTGCGGCTGCCCCGGCGCGGCGTGCTGCTCCGCGTGGCCCTGCGCCGCACCTCGCTCCTGGGCGCCCACCGCTTCCGGGGCCCGGTCACCGAACAGCACGAAGGCGGCTGGAACGAGGTGAACTGGCTCCGCCTCGCCGAGTACACCCATGCCGAACTCTCACTCCGTACGGGCGTGACCAACGACGAGTTCCTCGACCAGGTCCGCTCCAGCCACGAGGGAGTCTCGGCCGCCCTCGCCGCTCCCCGGACCGCACCGGCCCCCGCGAGCGGCCCCCTCGCCACCTATCTGGCGTCGGAACAGTCCCTCCTGTTCGGCCACCGCTTCCACCCGACCCCCAAGGCACGCAGCGGCGACCCGGCCTCCTGGACCGCCTACGCCCCCGAGGCCGCCGCCTCCTTCCCGCTGCGGATGCTCGCCGTGCGGGACCACCTGATCGCCGAGGAGTCCACCGGTGCCGGGGCCACCGGCCCCCTCGACCGGCTCCACCCGGTGCCCGAGGGCTACCGTCTGCTGCCCGTGCACCCCTGGCAGTACGAGCTGCTGCACGAGCACCCCGCGCTCCGGGAACGCCTCGCCCGGGGCGACATCCTCGACCTCGGACCCGGCAGGGACCCGTTCACGGCGACGGCGTCCGTCCGCACCCTGTACGACGGCGACTCCTTCCTCAAGTTCAGCCTCAACATCCGGATCACCAACTGCCTCCGCAAGAACTCCAGTTATGAGCTCTCCGGCGCCGTGGCCCTGACCCGCGTGCTGGCACCGGCCCTCGCCGACCTGGCCACCCGCTTCCCCGGCAGCGCCATGCTCCGTGAACCCGCGTACCGCAGCCTGGCGGTACCCGGACCGGACGGGCGGCCCGACCTCGGGCTCCTGGAGGGCTTCGGCGTCATCGTCCGCGAGGGGCTGGCGGAACGGCTGCTGCCCGGTACGACCCCGCTGCTCGCGGGCGCCGTCGCCGACGAGTTCCCCACCGGCCCCGGCCACATCTCGCGCCTGCTGGACGGCGGGGGCCCGCAGGCCGCGCTCGGCTGGTGGGCGGCCTACCTCAGGCTGCTCGTGCCGCCCGTCCTGGCCGCGTACTTCGACCACGGCCTCGTACTGGAGCCGCACCTACAGAACGTCCTGGTCTGCGTCGACGGGGACGGCCTGCCCGTCCAGGTGCTCTTCCGCGATCTGGAGGGCACCAAGCTCGTCCCCGAGTTCCACGCCGGGACGCTCGCCTCGCTCCCGCAGGAGGTCGCGGACCCGCTCACGTACGACGCGCAGCGCGGCTGGGACCGTGTCGTCTACTGCCTGCTGGTCAACCACGTCTCCGAGATGCTCGCCGCCCTCGCCGACCTCCACCCGGAGACCGAGACCGCGCTCTGGGCCCAGGTGCGCACCACCCTCCAGGAGTACGCCGACGAGCACGGCTGCCCGCCCCGCCTGAGCGCCCTGCTGGCCGGTGTCCCGCTGCCCGCCAAGGCCAACCTGCTCACCCGCTGGGGACGCAAGGCCGACCGCGAGGCCGCCTATGTCCGCCTCCCCTCCCCCCTCGCCGCGGAGCTGCTCTCCGGAGCGACCCGGCCCGACTGCCTCGCCGCCCCCTGGAGCGACCGATGACGACCACGACCCCCGCGGTGCGCGCACACGCCCTGGCCCTCGCGCCGGACGAGCTGCCCGCCTACCTCTACGACCTGTCGGCCCTGCGCGCCCACGCCGCGACGGTACGGGCGGCGCTGCCCGAGCGCGTCGAGCTGTACTACGCGGCGAAGGCCAACCCGGAGCCGGAGGCCCTGGTGGCCCTGCGGCCCTACGTGGACGGTTACGAGGTCTCCTCCGGCGGCGAGCTGACCCACGTGGGCGAGGCCGTTCCCGGCCGCCCGCTGGCCTTCGGCGGTCCCGGCAAGACCCCGGCGGAGATCGCCGCGGCCCTGGACCTCGGTGTGGAGCGCTTCCACGTGGAGAGCGAGCACGAGCTGCATCTGCTGGCGCACCTCGCCGCCCTGCGGGCCCCGGACGCCCGGATCTCGGTCCTCCCGCGCTTCAACCTCCCGCTGGCAGCAGGCACGCTGGAGGGCAGCTCGCTGGCCATGGGCGGCCGCCCGACGCCCTTCGGCTTCGACCCCGACCAGGCGGACACCGTCGTGCGTATGCTCACCGACGGCACCTATCCGAACCTCGAACTGGTCGGCGTACACGCCCACTTGGCCAGTGGACTGGACGCACCCGAGCAGCTGGCCGTCGCCGAGTCCATCGTCACCTGGGCGCTCGCACTGGCCGGGCGCCACCGCATCCCGCTGCCCGAGGTGAACATCGGCGGCGGCATGAACGTCGACTACACCCGCCCCGGCGCCCGCTACGACTGGGCCACGTACGGCAAGGGCCTCGGCGCACTCACCGACGCCCACCCCGGGCTGCTGCTGCGGATCGAACCGGGCCGCGCCCTCACCGCGTACTGCGGCTGGTACGCCACCGAGGTGCTGGACGTGAAGCACAGCCACGGCGAGGAGTTCGCGGTCGTGCGCGGTGGCACCCACCATCTGCGCACCCCGGCGGCCAAGAGCCACGACCAGCCGTGTGCCGTGCTCCCCGTGGACGCCTGGCCCCACCCCTGGCCGCGTCCCGAGGCGCGACGGGACACCGTGACACTGACCGGCCAGCTCTGCACCCCGAAGGACGTGCTGTCCCGCTCCGTTCCCGCGCCGGGGCTCCGGGCGGGCGACCGGGTGGCCTTCGCCCTGACCGGCGCGTACGCCTGGAACATCTCGCACCACGACTTCCTGATGCACCCGCGGCCCGGCTTCCACTTCTTGGAGTAGAGAAGCCTTGGCGGCAGGCTCCGAACGGCTGAACGCCTCTCGGCCGCCGCGCGGAACCGGGGCCGGGCTACGGTGATTCCATGACCACAACTGTCGCGGTGGATACGGGAGTAGGGCCCCTGCTGCGCGGCTGGCGTGAACGCCGCCGCCTCAGCCAACTGGAGCTCGCACTGCGCGCGGACTCCTCGGCCCGGCACATCAGCTTCGTCGAGACGGGCCGCTCGCGCCCCAGCCAGGACATGGTCCTCCGGCTGGCGGAGCACCTGGACATTCCGGTACGGGAGCGCAACTCCCTGCTGCTGGCGGCGGGTTACGCGCCCACGTTCCCGGAGACCCCGCTCGACGACCCGGCGCTGGAGACCCTGCGCTCCGGGCTCCTGCAACTGCTCGCCGGATACGAGCCGTACCCGGCGCTCGTGGTCGACGCGACCTACGACGTGGTCGCCGCCAACAACGGTATGGCGATGATCCTGGAGGGCGTACCGGAGCGGCTGCTCACTCCCCCGCTCAACGCGATGCGCCTGACCCTCCACCCGGAGGGCCTGGCGCCGAGGATTCGCAATCTACGGGAGTGGCGCGGCCACCTCCTCGCCCAGATGGAACGGCAGATCGCCCTGGTGCGCTCGGACGCGCTGCGCGAGTTGTACGAGGAGGTGTCGGCGTATCCGGTGCGGGACGCGGGCGTCGAGCCGGCCGAACCGGTTCCGTACTTCGCGCTGCCGCTCCGGATCGAGCACGACGGGCGGGTGCTGTCGTTCATCTCGTCGATCTCGACCTTCAACACCCCCATGGATGTGACGGTGGCCGAGCTGGCGATCGAGACCTTCCTGCCCGCGGACCGGGCGACCGCCACGTACCTCCGCTCGCTCAGCGCCTGAGCCGCAGGGCCGCGAACTGCAGGGCGGCGAAGCCACCGACGGTGCCGGCCTGCATCAGTCCCCAGACCGCGCCGGCGGTGGTCGGCGTGAGCCAGAGTGCGAGTGCGGCGATGCTCGCCACCACCCAGACGACGTTCGTCTCGATCACCACACGGGTGAGGAAGCCGGAGGGCTCGCGGCGGGAGGCGAGCCAGCCGACGTCGGCGGCGAACGCGAGGAGGAAGACGCCGAGCCAGAGGAGCAGCGTCGGGTCGATGCCGAGCAGGCGGCCGAGCGGCCCGGACGCGGCCACGTAGGCGAGCCCGTTCGCCCCCGTGACCACTGCGTCGAGGGCGAGGAACCGGCGGAGCATGACGAGCGGCTCGGCGGTGCGGGCGACGGCGGAAAGGGCGGTCACGGACATCGGGAATCAGCCTCCATCGGGGACGTACACGCTGGTCGGGGCCGAATCCCGAGGCGGGGTAAGCCGCCTCGGAACCCGGTGGAACCACCATGCCGGTCGCCGGGAAACGGGTCGATTACCCCGGAGGTAATGCACCCTCGGCCCCGGTCACCCGATGACGGCGTCCCCGATCCTCCCCGCGTCCCCGTCCTCCTGGGCGCCACCGTCCCCGGCCGCGTCACCCTCCTCGGCCTCCCACCGCAGCAGGTCTCCCGGCTGGCAGTCGAGCACCTCGCAGAGCGCGGCGAGCGTCGCGAAGCGCACCGCCTTGGCACGGCCGTTCTTGAGGACCGCCAGGTTGGCCGGCGTGATCCCGACGCGCTCGGCGAGTTCACCGACGGACATCTTCCGCCGGGCCAGCATCACGTCGATGTCGACGGCGATCGGCATCAGATCACCTCGTCCAGCTCGGCCTTCATCTGCGCCGCCTCGGCATCGCGCGCGACGGCCTGCGCGAGCAGCATCCGCAGCACGAGCACGATGAGCGCCACCCCCAGGATCGCCAGCCCGACCCCGCCGAGCAGAAGGACGATGCCCGGCGCCACGGCCTCGCCGGGCGCCAGGACGACTCCGAGCGCGAACACCAGGAGGGCGGCCGCCACGAAGGCGCCGATCACGATGTGCACGAAGCGGAAGGCGGCCTCGGAGAACACCGTCCCGCGCCGCACCATCGTGACCAGCCGCCACACACAGACCAGGACTACCTGGGCCGTCAGAACCCCCAGGACGGTGATCACCAGGAACGGCACGCGCAGGTACGCGTAGTCCTCGTTCAGCCCGTCCAGATCGGCGGCCAGCAGCGGCACCATCACCGCCTCGACGAACACCGAACCGGCGAGCAGCACCACGAGCACGGCGCGCAGCGCGAGCACTGTCAGCTTTCCCATCACGTCTCCCTCGATCGACCCACGATCGAAATCTATCGAGAAACGATAGGCCCAGCAAGCGGTCAGAACTCCTGACCGGACTCCCAGCCGGACTTCCGGCCGGACTTCGGAGCGGACTTCCGGCCGGGCAGGGGCTCCGGCGATAGCCTCCCTACGGCGTCGGCGTAGTACGCCGACTCGGCGGTGTGAAAGGCCAGTTGACGGAACGTCCAGCCCGGTCCGGGAGACCGGTCGAGCTGGTCGGGCGTCAGGGAGCCGAGCCGGTTCGCCCAGATCCGGCCCAGCCTGTCGAGACGGCTGCGCGCCTCGTCCAGGTCGGCCGGGGTGAAAGGGCGAGGTCGGCCGCGGTCGTCACCGTCGAGGCGTGCCGGCGGGGAAGCCGTGTCGTGTCGCTCATGTCCGGACCGTAGAACCCGGACGCTTCGGCGCCCGCCGAACCATGGTCCACGCGTCGGCGAAGGCGCCTCACCGACTGCCGCACACCCCGCGACCGCATCGCGCTCAGAAGACCTCAGCGGCAGGCGACCTTCACCTGGGCGGCCGCGTGATGCGCGCCCGCCAGTTCCTCGTCGCCCCAGTCGCGGCCGCGGTCGATCAACTGCACGGCGAAGGTGGCCCCCTTGACCGGGAAGCTCCGCACCTCCACCGGAGCGCCGCGGTGCTCCGGCTGGCGCACGGCGAAGCCCGTATAGGCGGAGTCCGTGTCGTCGGGGTCGGAGAGCACCCGGTAGAAGGTGGGGTCGCCGGCCACATCGCGATCCCGTTCGCCGCGCGGCACGAAGACGGTGAGCGCGCACTCCCGGAAGCCCTTGCCGAGGTGCCAGGACCAGACGGCGGTGTTGCCCCGGTCCTCGGTTGGGCTGCCGGACATCGGGACGGCACTGAACCGCCCGTCGCACGAACTGCCCGAGAAACCACCGGAGTCGACGGTGTACCAGCCCGCGTCCCCGTTCTCGAAGCGCCCGTGCTCGCGGTACTCGCCCGTCGAGCAGCCGGGCCCCGCCCACGCCGTGTAGCGGTAACGCGCCTCGTCCGGTGGCGGCTTCGGTGTCCGGGACGCGGTGGCGTCCGCCCCGGGGTTCCCTGACGGGCTCACGGAGCCGGCGGGCGGTGTCTGCGGGCCCTCGGTACCCGGGCCGATCAGGCTCGGAGCCCCGCCCACGGGATCGGGCAGGGCGTCGGCGCGGCCGGCCGACCCCGGGCGGCCCCCGGCGAACTCTTCCCGGTCCGTCGACGCGAGGAACGAGACGGCGGTGACCAGACCGCCGGCCGCCACCACGATCCCGGCCGCCAGCAGCGCCTTGCGCCGCCCCGGCAGGGTGGACATACGGCCGATCAGTGTCTCGCGGGCGATCCACGAACCGTCCCCGGCCGCCGAGCGGGCCACGGAGCCGCAGCCGGGACAGACCATGCCCGGCAGCGCGCCCCGCCGTTCATCGCCGCAGTGTTGACACCTCATGGCAGCACACCTTGCCAGGGGCGTGCGCCCGGAGGGAGACATCGTGCACGATTTACTTGCCCGATCCGCACCGCGCGGCCCGGGTCACCGCACGGGGCGGACGGGCCTCAGCCGAGTTCCTCGGGGCACGGGGTGCCCGGCCGGAACTGGTACGGGGCCGCGATCCGGTACACGCCCGGCCGGGGGGCGAGCAGTTCGGTCCACTCGTCGCCCTCCAGGTCCTCGTCCTCCTTGATCAGGCAGCCGTGCAGATTCTCGAAGGACTTCACGGCGTCCCCGCCCTCCTCCGAACGGCGCTTGGACTCCTCGGTCTCCTGCGGGCGCTCCACGGCCTTGCCCTCGTCGTCGACGAGGGCCAGCCAGGGCGAGTACGGGATCCGGATCAGTACCCGGCCCGCCTCCTGGACGCGGATGGTCAGCCTTTCGGCTCCCGCCCGCTCCACCGTCGCGGGCGGATCGGCCATCGGGGCCGGGGCGAGGACGCGGTAGAGCGTCCAGTTGGCGTCGCCCCAGATCTCCTTCAGATACGGCTGGCCCTTCGCGACCAGCGCCGCTTCCTGCTCCGCCCCGCTGGAGTCGGGCGAGCCCTCGGGCAGCACGACGTAGTGCACGGCCCAGCGGTCCAGCCACTGCCGGTAGTTCACGGCGTTCAGCGTGTCGTCGTAGAAGATCGGGTTGCGCTTCATGTCGGCCTGCCGGTTCCAGCCGCGGGCCAGATTGACGTACGGCGCGAGCGCGGACGCTTCCCGGTGGCTGCTCGCCGGCACCACTTCGACCCGGCCCCGGTCGGCCCGCGCCCGCTGGAGCTGATTGACCAGCGGGGCCAGTTCCCGGCTCCAGGAGGCGGTGGGGGCGGTACGGACGATGTCGTCGACGCCCTTGTAGCCGATCCAGAAGTTCAGTCCCGCGAAGGCCAGGACGAGGGCGTACCAGCGGCGGCTGCGCGGCGCCGTGTACGGCAGCGCGGCGAGCAGGACGACTCCGGCGAAGAGCATCGCCATGCGCGACACGTTCGAGCCGATCTGCGAATCGACCACGTACGTCAGGAGGGTCCCCACCCCGTACACGGCGGCGGCGGTGCGGACCGAGCTCCAGTCCTTCGGCACCAGCAGGAAGACGAGGACCGCGAAGAGGAACGGCAGCGACAGGGTCCCGAGCGACATCGGCTGCGTACCGGAGAACGGGAACAGCCACGAGGACAGCGCCACCACGACGACCGGCGCGAGCCCCAGTGCGTACGCGCCGGGGCGCCGCTTGTTCAGGAACAGGGCGGCCGCCACCACGCCGAGGAACAGTCCGGCGACCGGACTGCCCGCGGTGGCCAGTCCGGCGAGGGGCGCGGCGACTGCTGCCTTCGCCCACCGCTTGTACCGCCAGCGGTGCGGCCAGCAGAAGACCGCGGCGACCGCTCCCAGCGCGAACATCATGCCGAGACCAAACGTCACCCGCCCCGAGAGGGCGTTGCACAGATACGCGAAGGCCCCGGCGAGCGAGCATGCCACGGGGTTACGGACGGCCCGCACCCGCACGAGGATGAGCGCGGTGAGCGCCGCCGACACCGTGCCGACGATCATCATCGTCGTACGGACGCCGAGGAGGGACATGAGGTAGGGAGACACCACGCTGTACGAGACGGGGTGCATGCCCCCGTACCAGGCGAGGTTGTACGCGGTCCCCGGGTGGCGGCCGACGAATTCGGCCCAGGCGTCCTGGGCGGCGATGTCGCCGCCACTGTTCGCGAAGAAGAAGAACCACAGGACGTGGGTGACCGCGGCGGCCGCTGTCGCCACGGTCACGGGGTGACGGAGCAGACGCTGCCGGCGGGTCGGGGGCGGCGGGGCGGCCACGGGCTCGGGGGTACGCGGGGGAGGCAGCGGTATTCGCGTACCGCCACTGCTGCTCCTACGGCTTCCCTCGGCACCGATCTCCGCGGTGACGCGGTCCCTCGCACGGCCGGGTCTCGGCTCCGCGGTGGTCACTACGGCTCTCTCCCCGTCCTCCGCCGGCCTCGTACTTCCTCAAGGACGCCGTCCCGGGGCCCTGAGTTGCCTGGGGACGCTAACACGTACGCCGGGCAGACAGGAGGCGCCGGTTGCGGCGCCTCCTCCTCCGCTTCTCCGCGCGCTGCGCGGGCGGCCGATGCGCGTCAGCCGACGCGCGTCAGCTTGTCGCCGAAGGCCGGCTCCGTGAGATCCCCCTGGAGGGCGACGGGCGCGCTGACCTTTCCGTCACCGGTGCCGACGGTCACCATGCCGACCTCGGTACCGGCCGGCGCGGTGTGGGAGATCGCCTTGCCGCTGTCCGTGACGGACAGTTCGACCTCCAGCCCCGACCAGCCGACGGCCTTCAGGTTCTTGGTGGCGACGACGGGCGTGCTGCGCCCGAACCCGTCGTCCACGTACCCGACGACGTCACCCTTCTTCACGACGGTGGCCGAGGTGACGGCCTTCTGCGCGTCCTGGATCAGCTTGAGCCCGTTGCTCAGCGACAGCGCGAGACTGTCGTAGAGCCGGCCCGTGCCCGCCTGCTGACCCATGACGACCCCGTAGATCCGGTGCGTCTTGCCGTCCACGACCGTGTTCGCGGACCAGAGCAGGCATCCGCCCGCAGGGGTGGAGGAACCCGTCTTGACGCCGCTCACGCCGGGCTGCAGCAGGAGCGTGTTGTTGTTGTAGATCTTGGTGTCGATGCCCTTGATGTCGACCTCGGGCATGTCCACGATCTTGCGGAACACCTCGTTCTGCATGACCGCCTGGGCCAGCTTCAGCTGGTCGTCCGCGGTGGAGACGGTGGTCTTCTCCAGACCGCTCGGGTCCGTGTACGTCGTCCCGGTCATCCCGAGGTCCTTGGCCGCGTCGTTCATCTTGGCGACGAACTCGGCCTCGGTCGGGGAGTCCCAGCGTGCGAACAGGCGGGCCGCGTTGTTGCCCGACGGGATCATCAGCAGCTGGAGCAGGTCGCGCTGGCTGAGCTTCTGCCCCTTCTTGAGCGGGGCCGTCGACTCGTCCGTCAGCTTGGACTCGTCCTCCGCGCGCTGGTCCACCGTGATCGTCTCGCCCGGCTCGTCACCCTTGAGCGGGTGCTCGCGCAGGATGACGTACGCCGTCATGACCTTCGCGACGCTGGCGATCGGAGCGGGCTTCTGCGCCCCTTCGGAACCGAGCGAACCCACACCGTCGACGATCACGGCGGACTGCCCCTGGCCGGGCCAGGAGAGGTCCAGCGCGTCGCCCTGGAAGGTGTACGTCGGCTCCGCCGTCAGCCTGAGTTCGGGGGTCGGCAGCGGGCGCACCATCTGCGCGATCGCAAAGATGATCACCGCGAGCAGGAGCAGCGGGGTCCAGATCTTGACCCTGCGGACCGCGGTGCGGACCGGGGTCTCCTCCGGCGGAGGAGTGTTCGTCAGCTCGGCGAGCAGGTCGAGCGGCGGCTTGGGCGGCAACGGCTGCTGCCTGGTCCGCTCGGCGCCGCTGAGCGCCGGGGCGGGAGCCCCGTCGGCCACCGGCGAGGCGGCCCAGCTGGGCGTCGCGGGCCGTCCGGGACCGACGCCGCGGCCCGGCGTGACGTCCGGGGTGACCGTCGGCCCGATGGCGGGAGCGGCGGCCGGACGCACGTCGTCGGAGCGCAGCGGGACGAAGGTGCTGGTCCGCTCGGCGGCCGTCTCCGGCTTCGGCTTCGCCGGGGGGATCTTCAGCGCGGTCGTCGGCTGGTCGACCCGGGCGGGCCTGACCGCCTTGAAGACGGCCGTGGGCTGATCGACTCCGCGCTGATCATCTACGGGGTCGCCGGGCTCGGTGCCGGACTCGGCGTCGGACTCTCCGGACTCGCCGGGGCCGGTGGACTTCGCCGGAGCGTCGTCGTCGGCGGACTCGGACGGCTCGGTGGACTCGGTGGACGCCGCGGGCTTCGGCAGCTCCGCGTCCTTGGCCCCCTCTGCGGGCTCGGCGGGCTCGGCGGGCTCGGCGGGCTCGGCGTCGTCGATGTCGTCAGGCTCCGAGGGGCCGTCGGATTCGGCGGCAGCGGCAGCGGCCCCGGACGGCTTGGACGGCCCAGCCGGCTCGGCAGGCGTGGCCGAATCCGTCGGCTCGGCGGCATCCGCAGCCGTGGCCGGCGCAGCGGGCTCCTCGGACGCGGCCGGCTCCGCCGGTTCCGCGCGGGTCTTCGGGACCCGGGGCACGTCCGCGGCCGCAGCATCAGCCACACCCTCGGCCTCGGCGTCACCGTCGTCGTCGCCGGAAGCCGTGCCGCCGTCCTCGTCGTCGCCGCTCGCGACCCACGCCGCGACCGCCGCACGCAACCGCGCGTCACCCGGCTCGGCGTCCGCGCCAGGCTCGGCGTCCGGTTCCGCACCGGCCTCCGGCTCCGCGTCCGCCTCAGCCGTCACCGCAGCCTCAGCGGCCCCATCGGCACCGGAGGGCTCCCCGGCCCCGCCGGACGGCGGGGAGCCCTTCTCGGGGCCGTCCACGGCGTCTCCCGGGCCCGCGGAACCCCCCGCGGGGCTCTCCGCGGCGTCGTCCGCGGCGTCCTTGGGGGCCTGCGTACGAAAGACCGCTGTCGCGTTGTCGGTCGAAGCGGCCGGTTCTCGGAACACGGCAAGCCGCGGATCACGTTCCTCCGCAGCCGTCCCCGACGACTTCCGCTGCTCCGACTTGTCGGGGGACTCGCCCGCCACCGATGCCTCCTCCATGCGCTGCGGGGGCAACCCCGCGCTGTCCGAACCATCTACCAGTGTCCTGTGTGAACCCCTGGCCGGGCTGCTAGACGAGAACGACATACCTACTGGTTCCCATGCAAAGCACCCAGGCGCTCTCGACAGACCAATGTGAGAGGGGTCACCCTGTCACTCATCCACGCGGGGAGGCATGGATGGGCAGGAGCCGCAGAACAATTCCGGAGGAGCTTCTGCTGCTCGCTCTGGACCCGACCACGGGTACCACAGCGCAGCCGCAGTCGCTCGACCTCGGCCTCGCCGGAGCACAGCTAGTGGAGCTGGCTCTGGCAGGACGGATAGCCCCTGACGGGGATCGTATCGCCGTGGTGATGCCACGGCCGACAGGAGATCCGACTCTGGACTCCGCACTGGAACTGCTGCGCCGACGCGGCAGCCCGGTCCGGGCCGTCCACTGGATTGGCGGGCCCCGGCTGGGGCTGCGCCAGATCTACCTCGCTCATCTGGAGCGGTGCGGCATGGTGCATGCCGTAGCGGGCCAGATGTGCGGAGTGCTGCCGACGACTCGCTACCAAGCGACGGACACGGCGATCAGCCGGGACATCAGAAACCGGCTGGACAGTGCGATCCGCACCGGCGTACCGCCGGACCCGCGGACCGCGGCGCTCGCCGCACTGGCCCACGCGGTCGGACTCGGCAAGCACCTGTACCCCGGGAACGAGGGGCGCTCATCGCGCTCCCGGCTCCGGGACCTGATCAGACACGACCCCATGGGCGGACTCGTGGCGCATGCCGTGATGGACGTCCAGAACGGCGTGGCCGTACAGCCACGCCGTAATCAGCAGGCGGCAGGCGTGCCGTTGCAGCCCGGGGCGCAAGCGCGCCGCGGCAGCATGGCGCACACCTCCGTCCACTGACCGCGCAGACGACCGCGCGGAGAACCGCATACCGCCGCACCGACGTCCCCAAAGACCCGGTTCGGGAGCCGCACCACGCGCGGGGCAGCCGGGTCCACCGGCTGCCCCGCGCGCCTGCGTGTGGCCATTTCCCAGCGCGCCCATGGTCATGGGTGGCAATCTGCTGAGCAGTAGATACGCACAGCTACATAGCCGGAGGTGCACTTTCCGTGCCGTCCAACGTCAATCCCACCGTCAGGCGACGCCGGTTGGGCCAGGAACTGCGCCGCCTGCGCGAGATCAAGGGCATGACGGCCGAGGAGGTGGCGGAGCGCCTGCTGGTCTCGCAGTCGAAGATCAGCCGCCTGGAGAACGGCCGCCGCTCCATCAGCCAGCGTGACGTCCGCGACCTCTGCGGGGTGTACGAGGTCGAGGACCACCGCGTCGTCGACTCGCTCATGCAGATGGCCAAGGACTCCCGTCAGCAGGGCTGGTGGCATGCCTTCGGAGACATCCCGTACAGCGTCTACATCGGGCTGGAGACCGATGCGGAGTCCCTGCGGGTGTACGAGCCCCAGGTCGTACCCGGCCTGCTGCAGACCCGGCAGTACGCCGAGGCGCTGATCAACGGCGCGCTGCCGGAATCCGCTCCTTCGGACATCGAGAAGCGGGTGAGCGTCCGCGCCCGCCGCCAGGACCGGATCAACGCGGCGGAGCATCCGCTGCGCCTCTGGGCCGTCATCGACGAGTCCGCGCTGCACCGGATGGTCGGCGGCAAGCAGGTGATGACCGACCAGCTGGAGCACCTCATCGAGCAGTCGAACCTGCCGCACGTGACCGTGCAGGTACTGCCGTTCAGCATGGGTGCGCACCCCGGCATCAACGGGCAGTACGCCATTCTGGAATTCCCGGATGCCGCGGACTCCAGCGTGGTCTACATCGAGGGCGTCACCAGCGACCTGTACCTGGAGAAAGCCAATGATGTGCAGCGATACAGCGTCATGTACGAGCACTTGCGGGCACAGGCGCTGAACGTGGAACAGACCAGGGAGTTCATCAGCGGGATCGCCAAGGGGTACACCAGCTGATTCCAGTCACCCCATGACGTCTGTTTTGCGAGAAATGCAGCGATGTCCGCCGAGAGGTGGCGGCACACTACACCGCCGCCACCTCTCGGCGGAAGACTCACAGGGGATATGCCATCCGGTCGAGTGAATGGCCCCGCCACGCGGCGAAGTTGACGAGTAGCGTCGATCACGCCAACAGGAACGCGGATTGTTCCGCTCGCACAACTCTCTGAACCGGAGTGAAAATGGCTATTCTTCAGGGCGCTACGGACATGTGGACCAAGTCCTCGTACTCGGGCGGCAACGGCGCGTGCGTCGAGGTCAAGTCCCCGCTTACGCAGGCCATTGCCGTGCGTGACTCGAAGGCACCCGAGGGTCCCTCGCTCACCTTCGTGTCCGGCGCGTGGAATGCCTTCGTGCGGGATGTCGCGACGGGCGCTGCCGACGCCTGACCGGTGCTGCCCGCAGGACACAGGCGCACCACCGACTGGAGCCCTCTCGACTGGCCCGCCGTCCTGGCCGAGGGGGCTCGACCCGAACCGACCGACCGCCGGCCCGCCTGACGGCGCCGGCGCAAGGCCAGTACGTGGTCGACCCAGACGCAGTGCAGAGGACCGCAGCACCGGTCACCGCAACTGATCGACGTACCGGTCCGTCCCGGGCACGGTAGGAATGAACGGTGCCGCCAGTTCGACCCGCCCCAGGCCTGATGCGGCGACCGCCCCGTCGAGCCCCGTGAAGTGCTTCGTCCAGCAAGCACGCGGGTCCTCCTGGAGAAACCACAGCAGGGTCAGCCGGGTATCCACTCCCTCGACCTGCTTCACATAGGCCATCCGGTCGCCGGGCAGCGGTGTGGGCCGGAAGACCGTGACCATCGCCGCCGGTGACCCGGCGAGCCGCTCCGGCAGATGCCGTGAGCGCAGCCACTCCAGCAGCTCCGCACGCCGCTCCGGACCGTCGGCGTCGACGACCTGGAGCACGAGCCCCGCGTACGGGTGGTCGAGCGCGTGGAAGTCCCGCGGGCCCGCGGCCCCGTCGCGGTAGACGGTCGCCTCGTGGTCCTGGAACGCCGTGAAGACGTGGGTGCGGTCCTGGTGGACCCGGCCGTCCCGGTTGAGCCGCTTGTTGATCCCGACGGTCCACTTCATGTGGTCGTCGTAACGCCCGTCCGTCACCCAGTACGTGGAGAGATAGCACCCGGCGCCGACCGGCTGCGCCACCGCGGACTTCTCCGGGTAGCGCAGTTCCTGGAGCTCCCGCGTGGCCACCCAGCGCCGGCCCGCCGGCATCCAGGGCATCGCCATCGCGCCGGCATAGTAATGATCGTCCTCGTACCAGCGGTTGTACGCGTACTCGTGCCCCGGATGCGGCTCGACCATGGTGATCAGCGCGTGCCCGGGGTGGACTCCGTACGGTCCCACCGCCGCCAGCTCCGCGTACAGGTCGCTCCGGGTCTCCTCGCTCATGCCGTGCCCCTTCCGTGCTTCGCTCCGGCGCCCTACTCTGACGCCCCGTCAGAAGAACTGCCAGAGCCGGGAGGCGCCGATGTTGCTCGCGGGGAAGACCGTCATCGTGTCGGGCGTCGGCGCCGGGCTCGGGCACCAGGTCGCGGCGGCCGTCGTACGGGAAGGGGGCCGCGCGGTCCTCGGTGCGCGTACGGCGGCGAATCTCGCCAGGACGGCCGCCGAGATCGATCCGGAGGGCCGGAACACGGCCTGCCTGCCGACCGACATCACCGACGAGGACCGGTGCGAGGCGCTCGCCGCGCTCGCGCTCGCCCGGTTCGGGGGGATCGACGCGGTGGTCCATGTGGCCGCCCTGGACCGCCACTTCGGCGGCCTGGAGGATGCCGACTTCGCCGCCTGGCAGTCGGTGCTCGACGTCAATCTGCTCGGGACGCTGCGGATGACGAGGGCCTGCCTGCCCGCCCTGAAGGAGGGTGGCGGCTCGGTGGTCATCATCGGCACGCAGTCCTCGGTGGCCGCCCCGACACAGGTGCGGCAGGCGGCGTACGCGGCCTCGAAGGGCGCGCTCACCTCCGCGATGTACTCACTGGCGCAGGAACTGGGGCCGCACCGGATACGGGTGAACACGGTGCTGCCCGGCTGGATGTGGGGGCCGCCGGTGCGGGCGTACGTGAAGTTCGCCGCGCACACCGACGGCGTACCGGAGGAGGAGGTGCTGGCCGGGCTGACCGCACGGATGGCACTGCCCGAACCCGCCACCGACGGGGACGTGGCGGAGGCCGTGGTGTTCCTGGCCTCCGACCGGGCCCGGTCGATCACCGGGCAGTCGCTTCTGGTCAACGCCGGCGAGCTGATGCGCTGACGGCAGGGACAGATCTCCTCCTTGCTCGGCCGCACGGGACCCGCATCCCGTGCGGTCTTGTCGTACCTGTGTCACCCAGGGCGGGCTTCCGGTCTCTGCACAGCCTGACGAAGTGCCCGCCCATCGTGTGGCCGCTGTCACGTTCGCGACAACGCCCCACAAGGTCAAGAACAAGCAAAATCGTTCGACTTACTGATTCCCGTTCACATCCCTGACCGAGGAATGTCTTGACCGGGGGCCCGAACAGGCGGTTCAATCCCCGAAGTCCCCGCTCCCGCACGGGGTCACCGCTGAGCGGCCGTACTGACGAAGTGCGTACCCGTTCACAAGGCGGACCCCTGGAGGGGGCACATGAACAGTCTCGACTGGGCCGTGCTCATCGGCTACTTCGGTGTGATGGTCGCGATCGGACTCTGGTCGCACAAGCGCGTGGACAACGTCAGCGACTTCTTCACGGCCGGCGGCAAGATGCCGTGGTGGCTCTCGGGCATCTCGCACCACATGTCCGGCTACAGCGCGGTGATGTTCACCGGTTACGCCGGTATCGCGTACCAGTACGGCGTCACGTCCTTCGTGACCTGGTCGCTGCCGATCGCCATCGGCATCGGCATCGGCGCCAAACTCTTCGCGCCCCGGCTCAACCGGCTGCGCTCGCGACTGCACGTCGCGTCCCCGCTCGAATACCTCAAGAACCGCTACAACATCCAGACCCAGCAGGCACTGGCCTGGTCCGGGCTGCTTCTGAAGATCGTCGACGTCGGCGCCAAGTGGGCGGCCATCGCCACGCTGCTCTCCGTCTTCACCGGCATCACCCTCACCCAGGGCATCTTCATCACCGGTGCCATCACTGCCGTCTACTGCACGGTCGGCGGGCTGTGGGCCGACGCGCTCACCGAGCTGGGCCAGTTCATCATCCAGCTCTTCGCGGGTCTCGCGATGCTGATCATCGTCCTGAAGGAACTGGGCGGCATCAGCTCGCTGTGGACGGTCTGGGACGAGCTGCCCGAGGGGCACACGGACCCGACGGCCGGCCCGTACACGGTGACTTTCCTGCTGGCGTACCTGTTCATCAAGACCTTCGAGTACAACGGCGGCATGTGGAACCAGGCCCAGCGCTACATGGCCACGGACTCCCCGCGTTCCGCCACCCGTTCGGCCCGGCTCTCCGCGATCCTGTGGCTGGTCTGGCCGGTCGTCCTCTTCTTCCCGATGTGGGTAGCCCCGCTGCTCGTCGACGCGAAGAAGCCGGACGCCTCGGACTCGTACGCCCTGATGACCGAGCAACTGCTGCCGCACGGTCTGCTGGGCCTGGTGGTCGTCGGGTTCTTCTCGCACACGATGGCCATGTGTTCCTCGGACGCCAACGCCATCGCGGCGGTGTTCACCCGCGACATCGCACCGGTCTTCTCCAAGGCGGCGCGCTCCTGGAGCAATCGCAGCGGTCTGCTGGCGGCGCGGCTCTCCACGCTCGCCTTCCTCGGCCTGTCGATGGCACTGGCGACGCAGATCAACTCGCCCACGTTCAAGGACATCATCTCGGTCGTCATCAAGTGGGTGGCCGGTCTGATGGGCCCGATCGCGATCCCGTTCATGCTGGGTCTGCTGCGCGGGTTCCGGAAGTCGGGGCCGACCGCGGCGCTCACCAGCTGGGCCGCGGGGCTGCTCGCGTTCTTCTTCACCAACTACAACCTCGACGGTTCGGTGAAGACGGATGTGGCGCTCCAGTACCAGGTGGCCCTGCCGCTGGCGATCTCGCTCGTGCTCTACATCGTCATCGGCTTCATCAAGCCGGAGGACACCCCGGAGCGCGACGCGATCATCGAGCGGATCAACACGGACGGCGACGACGGGGGCACGGCCGGCGGAGCGGGGATTCCCGCGCAGGCCGGGCCCGCGGACCCGGTGCTCCGTGAGGGCGTGAAGGACTGACCTTCGTACGACCTGACGGGGGTGGCGGGCCGGGGGGTCGGCCACCCCCGTTCCCGTGCCCGCGCTCATCCCCGCGGGTAGCGGGCCAGCCAGCCGGCGGCGACGGCGGTCGGGCTGTGCAGGGCGGGGCCCTGGGTCATCTCCATCGCGAAGTCGTCGGCCAGTTCGAGGAGGGTGGACCGGCCTTCCAGTTCGGCGAGCCAGGCGGGCGGCAGGGCGGTCTCGCCGTGCAGTGCGCCGAGCAGGGCTCCGCAGACCGCCCCGGTGGCCGCGGAGGGGCCTCCGTGGTTCACGGCGAGGCGCAGCCCGTGGCGGACGTCCTCGCCGACCAGAGCGCAGTACAGGGCCACGGCGAGGACCTCCTCGGCGGAGTCCGTGGCGCCCAGTGCCTCGATGAGGGCCGGGCCCGGGATGCCCTGGCGTACGGAGCCGAGGGCCCGCTTGAGGGCCTCGGTGACCGGTTCCTGGCCCGGGCGCCCGGCGAGCAGGGCAAGGGCGTGCTGCACGGAGCCGTCCAGCGTCTCGCCGCGGGCCAGTCCGTGCACCATGACGGCGAAGGCTCCGGCGGCGAGCTGAGCGGTGGCGTGGCCGTGCGTCTGGGCCGCGCACTCGACGGCCAGCTGGAGGACGAGCTGCGGCTCCCAGCCGACCAGGAGGCCGAAGGGTGCGGAGCGGGTGAGGGCGGCGGAGTCCCGTGCGGAGGGGTTCTTCGGCTGGTCGAGGGTGCCCATCACGGTGTCGCCGAAGCCGATGAGGCATTCGCGCGCGGGAGCGCGGCGGGTGTAGAGCCACTCCTCGCGGGCGAGCCAGCCGTCTCCCGCACGGCGTTCGTCGGGGCCCCAGTCGCGCTGGGTCGCGGCCCAGCGCAGATGGGCGCGGTGCACGTCGGTGGGCGGGTGCCAGGCGCCGGTGTCACGGCGGACCTGGGCGCGGATCAGCCCGTCGACGGTGAACAGGGTGAGCTGTGTGACGGCGGTGACGGCGCCGCGTCTGCCGTGCGCGGGTACGAGGTCGGTGACCGCTTCGGAGCCGTGGGCCTCGCGGATCTGTTCCAGCGTCAGCTCCGTGACGCCCGCGCCGAGCGCGTCACCGATGGCGCCGCCGAGCAGGGCGCCGCGTACCCGGCTGCGGAAGTCCTGCTGTTCGGCACGGCCCCAGACAGCTGTGGTCCCTGTGCTCACCGTGCCCCTTCCCTCCGAATACCGGCCTGCGACTGCGCAAGCACTGTAATCGAACGGGAAGGGCCGGATCAGGGCCGGAACGGTATGTACGGAGTAGCTCGCGAGAGCACTTTTGAACGGCATTCCTCACGGTTTTCCGGAGTGGGTGCCGGGTGCGGCCGGGGCGGTATCCGCCGCCCCGGCCGGGCACTTCCCGGTATCCGGTCCGGCCCTTTATCCGAACTGGCCCACCTTGTAGTCGCCGGCGGGCTGCTGAATGATGACGTTCAGCCGGTTGTAGGCGTTGATGACGGCGATAAGGGACACCAGGGCGACGAGCTGGCTCTCGTCGTAGTACTTGGCGGCATTCGCCCAGACCTCGTCCGGGACGCCTCCGGCGGCGTCGGCGATACGGGTGCCCTGCTCCGTGAGTTCCAGTGCGGCACGCTCGGCGTCGGTGAACACCGTGGCCTCCCGCCAGACCGAGATCAGGTGGAGTCGCGTCGAGGTCTCCCCCTGGTGCGCGGCGTCCTTGGTGTGCATGTCGGTGCAGAAGCCGCAGCCGTTGATCTGGCTGGCGCGGATCTTCACCAGCTCCTGCGTGGTGGCCGGCAGTCCCGATTCCGTGACCGCCTTCCCCGCCATGTTGAAGTGCTTCATGAGGGCGGTGGCGACCGGGTTGGCGAAGACGTTCAGTCGAGCGTTCATGAGGAACTCCTGGGTGCCGTGGCTGGTGGTCGTACCTCCTTGACGGACGTGCCCGGCACGATGTGACACGAGTGACCGCGAGACGACGGAATGTGACACGGGTCACCTGACGGCGGGCAGGGCGGGGTAGTCCGTGTAGCCCGTCTCCCCGCCGACGTACATCAGGTACGCGTCCCGCACCTGGTTCATCGGGGCGCCGGTGCGCATGCGGTGGATCAGGTCCGGATTGGCGAGGAAGGGGCGGCCCAGGGCGATCAGGTCGGCTCCGGCGGCCAGGAGGCGCTCGCCGTGGCCGATACCGCCGTCGTCCGGGATGCGGCCGGCGGGCAGCACGGGGTTGGCGATCAGCGTGCCCGGCCAGTCCTTCCGGATCTGCTGGTAGACGGGCTGGTCCGGGTCGGCGTGCACCAGGTGGACATAGGCGAGTCCGCTGCCGGCGAGCGCGGCGACGAGTGCCCGGTAGATCTCCTCGGTGTCGCCCTCCTCGATGCCGTTGACCGTGTTCCCGGGCGAGAGGCGCAGGCCGACGCGGTCGGCACCGATCGCGTCGGCGACGGCCTCGACCACCTCGGTGACGAAGCGGATGCGGCCGGCCATGGAGCCGCCGTAGGCGTCGGTGCGCCGGTTGGTCCCCTGGGCCAGGAACTGGTGCAGGAGGTGGCCGTTCGCGCTGTGCACCTCGACGCCTTCGAAGCCCGCCTCGATCGCGTTGCGCGCGGCGGAGGCGAAGTCCGCCACGGTGTCCCCGATGTCCTCGACGGTCATCTCGCGGGGGACGACCGAGGGCCGGCGCCCGGCCGGGGTGTGGATCGTCTCGGGGAGCGGGACGGGCGAGGGGGCGACGGGCGTCAGCCCGCTGGTGTCGGGATGGCCGACGCGCCCGCCGTGCTGGATCTGGAGGAACATCCGGCCGCCCGCCGCCCGGACGGCGTCGGTCACGCGGCGCCAGCCCGCGACATGGGCCGGGCTGTGGATCGCGGTGATGTTCGGGTACGTCTGGCCCACGGCGTTCGGCGTGGACGCCTCCGCGATGATCAGCCCGGCGGAGGCACGCTGGGCGTAGTACGTGGCCATGAGCGGGGTCGGTACGCCGTCGGCCGTGGCCCGGTTCCGGGTCAGCGGGGCCATCACGAGGCGGTGGGGCAGGGTGAGGGAGCCGAGACCGGCCGGTTCGAAGAGCTTCGGGGAAGCGGATGCGTTCGTCATGCCGTCACGGTAAGAATTGACACCGGTGTCAGGTTCAAGTCCGAGACGGCGTTACGTCCGAGAAGGCGAGGAATCGCATGCGGATCGGCGAGCTGGCCAGGCGTACGGGAGTGAGCGAGCGCTCCCTGCGCTACTACGAGACCCAGGGGCTGCTGACGGCCGGCCGCACCCCCGGCGGCCACCGGGACTACCCGGAGGGCGCGGTCGACCGGGTGATCCGCATCCAGGAGTTCTACGCGGCCGGGCTGTGCAGCTCGAAGATCGCCCAGCTGCTGCCCTGCGTACGGGACGCGGACGGCGGCCCGTCCGAGGTCGCCACCCCGCGACTGGTCGGCGACCTCACCGTGGAGCGCGACCGCATCGACCGGAGGATCGGCGACCTGCTGCGGTCCCGGGAGGTGCTGGACGACGTGATCGCCACGGCGTCCGGAGAGGTCCCGGCCGAGCACTGAACCGGCCGCGCACTGAACCGGCCCGGCACAGAGCCGGCCACGCACCGAGCCGGCCGCGCCCCCGTGGAGGCGCCCCCGTGGAGGAGCCCCCGTGGAGGAGCCCCCGGCGAGCGCGCGGCCGGCCCGTCCTCAGCCCGGCAGGACCGGCAGCAGTTCCGGCAGGTGCCCGTCCGAAGCGGCGGCGGCCTCGACCCGCTCCTCGGGGACCTCCCCGTACAGCGTCGTACGCGGCTTCGCCGGACGGCCCGCGAGGTCGGCGATGGCGACGAGGTCCTGGACGGACCGGTACGAGCCGTAACCCGACCCCGCCATACGGGAGATGGTCTCCTCCATGAGGGTCCCGCCCACATCGTTGGCGCCCGAGCGCAGCATCTCCGCCGCGCCCTCCGTGCCGAGCTTCACCCAGCTGGTCTGGATGTTGGTGATGTGCGGGTGCAGGAGGAGCCGGGCCATCGCGGTGACCGCGCGGTTGTCGCGGTCGGTCGGGCCGGGGCGGGCGATACCCGCCAGATAGACGGGCGCGTTGGTGTGGATGAACGGCAGCGTCACGAACTCGGTGAAACCACCGGTCTCCTGCTGGAGGCCGGCCAGGGTCCGCAGATGGCCGAGCCAGTGGCGCGGCTGGTCGACATGCCCGTACATCATGGTCGAGGAGGAGCGCAGGCCCACCTCGTGGGCGGTCCTGATGACCTCAAGCCAGGTGGCCGTCGGCAGTTTGCCCTTGGTGAGGACCCAGCGGACCTCGTCGTCGAGGATCTCGGCGGCGGTGCCGGGGATCGAGTCCAGGCCGGCTTCCTTCGCGGCGGTCAGCCAGTCACGGATGGACAGGCCGGTGCGGGTGGCCCCGTTGACGACCTCCATCGGCGAGAAGGCGTGCACGTGAATGCCGGGGACGCGCTCCTTCACCGCCCGCGCGATGTCGAAGTAGGCCGTGCCGGGCAGGTCGGGGTGGATGCCGCCCTGCATGCAGACCTCGACCGCGCCGACGTCCCACGCCTGGGCGGCGCGGTCGGCCACCTGGTCGAGCGAGAGGGTGTACGCGTCGGCGTCCGTACGCCGCTGGGCGAAGGCGCAGAACCGGCAGCCGGTGTAGCAGACGTTGGTGAAGTTGATGTTCCGCGTGACGATGTACGTGATGTCGTCCCCGACCACGTCCCGGCGCAGCGTGTCCGCGATCCGGCACAGTTCGTCGAGTGCCTGGCCGTCCGCGTGCAGCAGTGCGAGCGCCTGGTCGTCGGTGAGCTTCGTCGGGTCGTCGGCGGCCTGGCCGAGTGCCTGGCGCACATCGCCGTCGATGCGGGAGGGCACCATGCCGGGGGCCGCCGCCTCACGGAGGGCTCCCCAGTCGCCGTACACCTCGTCGAAGTCGTTGCGCCGGTCGCCGGTGCGGCCCTCGGTGTCGATGGTGCGGTGCAGGTCGGTGCGGCCGGAGGCGTTGAAGCCCTCGTCGGGCTCCTGCCAGGGCAGCCCGGCCGGAATCGCCCCCTCCTTCGCGAGTCCCGTCTCCGGGTCGGCGAGGGCCCGTACGTGCGGGAGGAGCCGTGGGTCCAGCCACGGCTCCCCGCGCTGGATGAACTCCGGGTAGATGGTGAGGCGTTCACGGAGAACGAAGCCCGAATCGGCCGTCTTCGCGGCCAGTTCGTCGATGTGCGGCCAGGGCCGCTCGGGGTTCACATGGTCGGGGGTGAGCGGCGAGACACCGCCCCAGTCGTCGATCCCGGCACCGATGAGGAGGGCGTACTCGGCGTCGACGAGGTTCGGCGGGGCCTGGATGCGGGCGGACGGGCCGAGGATGTGGCGGGCCACGGCGATCGCCGCGGCCAGCTCCTCCAGCTCGGCGTCGGGCATGCCGCGCATCGCCGTGTCCGGCTTCGCGCGGAAGTTCTGCACGATGACTTCCTGGATGCCGTGGTAGGCGCGGGCCGTCTTGCGCAGCTCGAAGAGGGAGTCGGCACGCTCCTCGTACGACTCGCCGATCCCGATCAGGACGCCGGTGGTGAACGGGACGTTGGAACGGCCCGCGTCCTCCAGCACCCGCAGCCGTACGGCGGGCTCCTTGTCCGGGGAGCCGTGGTGCGGCCCGCCGGGCTCGGACCACAGGCGGGTCGCAGTCGTCTCCAGCATCATGCCCATGGACGGCGCGACGGGCTTGAGCCGCTGCAGATCGGTCCAGGTCAGGACGCCCGGGTTGAGGTGCGGGAGGAGACCCGTCTCCTCCAGGACCCGGATCGCCATCGCCCGTACGTACGCGAGCGTGTCGTCGTACCCCTCGGCCTCCAGCCACTCGCGCGCCTCCGGCCAGCGGTCCTCGGGGCGGTCCCCGAGGGTGAACAGCGCTTCCTTGCAGCCCATTTCGGCACCCTTGCGGGCGATGTCGAGGACCTCGTCGGGCGACAGGAACATGCCGTGCCCCTCGCGCCGCAGCTTTCCCGGCACGGTCACGAACGTGCAGTAGTGGCACTTGTCCCGGCACAGCCGCGTCAACGGGATGAAGACCTTGCGGGAGTACGTGATGACACCCGGCCGGCCCGCCGCGTCGAGCCCGGCGTCCCGCACCCGGGCGGCGGACCCGGCGAGGTCCGTCAGATCGTCGCCGCGCGCCTGGAGCAGCACGGCGGCCTCGGTCACATCGAGGGCGACGCCGTCCCGGGCGCGCCTGAGGGCGCGCCGCATGGCGTTGGTGGTCGGGCGTCCGCGCTGAGGATCGGTCATGAACCGAGCATACGAGCGAGGCGCCCGCCCCGGACCAGCACTCCGGCGGGTCGGACCACTCCCGCGCCCCTGGCGCCTGGACCGATATGCCCCGCTTGCCCCGTAGGCTCGGCCCGGTGATGGAAACGATCGTCTTCGGCATCGGCGAAACACTCATCCGCGACGACCGCTACTGGGCGTCCTGGGCCAACTGGCTGGGCATCCCGCCGCACACACTCAGCGCACTGGTCGGCGCCGCGGTCGTCCAGGGCGGCGAGGGCGCCGACGCGCTGCGGCTGCTGCGCCCCGGCATGGACGTCGCCGAGGCCGCGCACGCCCGCTCGGCGGCGGGCCGGGGCGAACACCTGGACGAGTCGGACCTCTACCCCGACGTCCGCCCCGCCCTCGCCGAACTACGTGCCCTGGGCCTCCGTGTCGTGATCGCGGGCAACCGGACGGCGCGCGCGGGCGAACTGCTGCGCGCCCTCGACCTGCCCGCTGACCTGGTCGTCACCTCGGAGGAGTGGGGCGTCGCCAAACCGGACCCGGACTTCTTCACCCACGTACTGCACGCCGCGGAAGCCGACCCCCGGGCCACCGTGTACGTGGGCGACCACCCGGCCAACGACCTGTTTCCGGCCAAGTCCATGGGCCTGCGCACGGCCCACATCCGCCGCGGTCCCTACGGCCACTGGTGGGCGGAACACCCGGACGTGACGGAGACGGCGGACTGGCACCTCACGTCCCTGACGGAACTCCCGTCCCTGCTCGGCAAACCCGCCACGGAGAAGGCCCCGCCCGCGGCCCCGGCACGGGCACTGCGGTCGGTGTAGGACCGCTCTCCGGTGTGCGCGGGCCCCCCAGACGCCGCGGGAGGGGCCCCCACCAGAGGTGAGGACCCCTCCCGCGAGGCAACACCGTCACCCGGCCACCACTCCGGTTGCCCTGCTGACCGCTGACCCACTCGCATGCCCTGCCCGGAACGCGGTCACCTTCACAGTGATCTTCTTCCCCCGCTGGGCAGTCGTCAGTGTCAAGGAGGACGTGGTCGCACCCGAGATCGCCGTGCCGTTCGCGTACCACCGGTAGGTGTACGAGCCGGGGGCCGGAAGCCACACTCCGGCCGCGGCGGTGAGCTTGGCGCCGGCCTTCGCCGTGCCCGTGATCCTCGGAGTGATGACGCTCCTGGGCGCCACACCCTGGGCGATCGTCACCGCCGCCGACGTACCTCGCGCGTCCGGCGTTCCGGTCCGGCGGGCCGTGACGGTGACGGTGACCTTCTTGCCGAGCAGAGAGGTGGGGACGGCGAAGTTCGCCGAAGTCGCCCCGGCCACCGCCGTACCGGCGGCGTACCACTGGTAGGCGTACGACGTCGGCGCCGACGACCAGGTACCGATGCTCGCGGCCAGGAAGCCACCGACCTTCGCGGAGCCCGTGATCACCGGAGGCGTACGGTTCATGAACGGGGCGGCGGTGACGGCGAACGTGCCCTTGCCGTACTCCCACCCGTTGTGGGTGATGACGCTGAGACTCCAGGTGCCGACGGCCACCCCGGTCAGATCAAGAACGGTCGTCAGCGTCTTCCGGTCGGCCGACACCGCAGTGGTGGTCGACTCGACGACCTTGCCGGCTTGATGGATCCGTACCTTGTCGTCCTCGTGCAGAGCCGTACCGCTGACCTGGACGGTGGCCCTGCTGCCGGTGGCCCCGGTGACCGGAGTCACCGAGCCGACGGTGACCTTCTCCACTCCGCAGCGGACGAACGTGCAGACCGCTTCGGCCTTGAAGGACGTCCTGGGGGCGGTCTCGGGGAGGGACAGCACCAAGATGCTCGGAGTGGCCGACGAGCCGTACGGCTCACTGATGTAGCACTCGTATCCGGACGGCATGGAGTCGAAGCAGCCGTTGTCGAGGCTCGGGTCGTAGAGCGCCGGGACCGCGGTCTCTGTGGCACCCGTGGTGTCGCTGATCTCCATGTCGAAGCGGTCGTTGTACGCCGTGGGCAGCGCCGCGCACACCGCGGTGTGCTGTTCGTCGAGCGTGCCGGTGACCGGCCCGTACCCGTAACTGACGTTGGCCACCTTCGCGCACTCGGCGGCCGGGCCGGCGGCAGTGGCGATGCGCAGGGCGTCGAAGCGGTACGCGGGAGCGGCCTTCAGACCCGCCCGTACGGTGACGAGGACCTGGTAGTGGGTGGAACCCGTCACCGCACACGCCGCGTTCCTGTTGCACAGGGCGTTGCCGTTGGCGCCGTAAGCCACGACGTTCGCGGTGCCCAGGGCGTCACGTACGTCGAGGTGCACGATGTCCTTCGCGTCGGCCGTCGTGACCTGGCGGCAGAGCAGCGTGCCCGGGGCGCCCATCGCACCACCCGTGGACGGACCGCCGACCTTGGTCGCCGGATTCGCCGTGCAGCCCTTCGCCGAGGCGGTGACGTCCCGGCGGGTCAGGGTGTAGGTGGCGGGGGTATCGCGTCCGGTGACGAGCACGGTGTGTGCGACCCTGGGGGCAAGTGCGCAAGTTGTCCAGGTGGAGAGGGTCGAGTAGGCGGTGCAGACCTGCTTGCCGTTCGCGTCCAGGACGGAGAATCCGGCGGTCGACGTCGTGCCGGGTGCCGCCTGTATCTGCAAGTTCTCCTGTGCGCTGTGGGCGTCGGCCGGGATGCTCAGGCAGTGCGAGAAGACGCCGTCGCCGGTGGAGAAACGGGCGTGGGCGCTGTTGGCGGAGAAATCGCCCGCCGGAATCGCGGGGCAGCCACTCGCCGCGTCCGTGCGGTGCAGAGCCAGGGTGTACGCGCCGGTGGGCTGCTGTTCGTCGTCGGTCGAGACCAGAACCCGGAAGGGCGCCGTGCCGCTGAGCTCGCAGGTGCCGGCCGAGAGAGCCTCCCGGTCGCACCGCTGCACACCGTCGGCGTCGACGACGGTCACGTCCGGCTGTGGCTGAGGGCCGTTGAGGGCCTTCAGCACGGCCATGCGGGCACCGGCCGGCAGCGGCAGGGAGAGGCAGTCGATCTCGCCGCCCACCGTGAACTCGGAGGTGTACAGGCCCATTCCGGCACCCACGCACCCGACCGAGGAAGCCCGGTCGATGATCAGAGTCGCGCGGTCCGTGAGGACCGTGTAGTCACCGGCCGCCGGGAGAGCGCAGCCCGACCACGTGGTGCAGACCGTCTTCCCGTCCCGGTCATACACGCCGAGCACGGTACGGCCGCTGGAGCCGACCCCGTACACGTCGTAGCGTCCGGGGGCCGGGGCGGTGAAGGTCTTGCAGCCGGTGGCCGAACTCGAAGCGGTGGGAGCGGAGTTGTAGGCGTTGAGCGGCACGCGCGCGCAGCCGACCGGGTCGGAGAGCCTGCGGACCTTGAGGGTGTACTCGGCGGGGTAGCCCCGCTCCGCGTAGCTGACCTGGGACAGGACCCGGTAGGGACCGTCACCGGGAAGAACGCACCCCTCGCTGTCGTCTTCGTTGAAGTGGGGGCAGATCCGCGCCCCGGTCTCGTCGGTGATCCAGGACCCGCTGTCGCCGGCCACGGTGGTCGAGATGTCGTGGGTGATGCGTTCCCCGGGCCGCGCGGAGAACGGCTGGCACTGGACGGCCGTGGGCCCGGCCGCCGATCCGGTGAGCGGGGCTCTGTCCCATGCGGTGCCGGTCTCGGGCGAGCATCCGTCCTCCGTGCGGAGGGGGGTGAGGGCAACGGTGGGCCTGCTCGGATCCGGCCAGTTGTTGTGCAGCCGGAGCGTGTACGCACCCTGACGGCCGAGGTCGCACCAGCCTGCGCCCCACTGGGGGGCGTAGCAGTTGATTTCGGCCTCGCCGTCGAAGACGGACGCGTAGGTGTTTTCGGTACCGCTTCCGCTCATGAGCAGGCGGTGCAGTCCGGGCTGCTCCACGGTGACGGTGAAGCACACGTCACCGTCGGCCGGAATGTCGACGGTGCCCTCTGCGGGGGCGGCTTCACCGAAGGATGACAGCGGAAGAGCCGAACATTCCTCGTCAGCCGTGACGGCGGCAGCCGTTCCCGTGGTGGACGCCTGAGCCGAACCCACGGGAAGCGACAAGGACAGCAATACCGACAGCGTGAGCAACAAGGCGGTGTACGCCGCGGTTCTCGCGGCCGTACACGACTGGTGTGGCATTCCGTTCCCCCCGGAGCGGTGAAGTGACTGGGATGCGCCGGAGCAGCCGCCAACAGCGGGCGGGCTCGATGGCACACAGGGGCACCGCTTGACATGTGTGTGACATGTAAGGAGCGCACGCGATGATCGCACACGTACTCCACAATGCGCCGTAACTATTCGGGTGCGTGAGCTGCGTTCGTGATGGAGGGGACCCTCTGCCGGGCCTTGTCGTACTGGGCATACGAGGCAGAACTATCCCCGACGGAACAGGCCCGTCCACAAGAACGACTCACCGAACAGCTGGGACTCGGGCGGCTCGTCGCGCATGCGGCGAAGTTCGATTTCCGTCAGGTCGGAGAAGATCCAGCGCAACGACTCCGCCGTGTACGCGAGTCCTCCCTCGAGGCCCGCCTCGCGGTAGAAGTCCTCGTCGGAGAGTTCCGAGCCCATGCCTCCCGCCGCGAAGCACGTGAGGGCGAGGTGGCCGCCGGGGGCGAGGACGCGGTCCAGGAGGGTGAGGTAGCTGATGCGGCGGTGGGGCGGCAGGTGGTGGAAGCAGCCTGAGTCGTGGACCAGGTCGTACGGCCCGGCGAGTTCCGTGGCCGTCAGCGCGAACGCGTCGCCGCAGTGGAACCTGACATCGGCCCCCGCCTCGTCCGCCCGCTCCCCGGCCCAGGCGATCGCCGCCGGGGACAGGTCGACGGCGTCCACCTCGTAGCCCAGGGCGGCCAGGTGGAGGGCGTTGCGGCCGGGGCCGCAGCCCAGGTCGAGGGCGCGGCCGCCCGGGGTGATCAGGCCGCGGTCGGCGTACGAGACCAGGTTCTCGTCCGGCTTCGCGACGAAGAACGGGACCGCCTTCGACCGGTCCGCGTAGAACCCGTCCCACCACGAGGCCCCGCCCGCCGTCCAGCGGTCGGCCTCCGGCGCGAACAGGCCGTCCAGGAGTCTCAGTACGTCGTCCACACTGCGTATGTTCCGGTCCATCAACTGCCCCTTTCCGAGGGGTGCATGGTATGCCGGAGAAGCGCGAAACCGCAGGTCAGAGGGCATGCGTGAACGTCGCCGGAGGTCGTCTGCGGGCTGTTGCGCAGGCGGGAGGTTCCGGGAGGGCCACGCGGCGGCCAGCGCCCGCCGTGCGCCCCCTCGGTGGCCGTCACGGGGTCGTCTCGGGCCGCGCGCGGCCCGGTTTCCGGAAGGATTGCGGGCTCGGTGTACCGCACGGCCCCCGATGAAGGTGCCGCACCGCGCCGTGATGGGATGCAGCGCATGACAGAGCCGTCGCTTCGCGCCCGTATAGAGCACTTTTACGCCACCGTGCCCCTGGTGTTCGCCGAGGCGGAGGCGTACGGGCCGTTGCGGCTGTTCGTACGGGGGCCGGCGGGTGCCCCGTACTACGGCGGGCCGAGTCATGCCCGGCCCACCGCCGCGGGGGCGGCCACCGTCACGGGCGCCGACATCGCACGCGTACGGGGCCGGCAGCGGGAGCTCGGCGTGCCGGAGGCGTTCGAGTGGCTGGATGAGGTGGCCCCCTCGATGCGCGGCCTGATCGAGGGAGCGGGTCTGCCCGTCCTGGAGCGCCCGCTGATGGTCCTCGACCCACACCACCCGCTGCCGCCACCGCCCTTGCCTGTCGGCGTCACGCTCCGCGCTCTGGACGCCGACGATCCGGCCCTGCCCGCCGCCCTGGCCCTCCCCCGCCTGGCCTTCGCCGACGCGGGTACGGCGGTGGGAAGCGCCGGGCGCGGAGAACTGGCTTTGGTGGCAGCAAAGTTGGTGGACGATGGCACGCTCGCGGCCGTCCGGCCGGTCCTCCGTGACGGTCACAAGGTCCTCGTGGCCGCTCTCGCAGCCGACGGGACTCCCCTCGCCGTGGGTCACTACCATCCGGCGGACGGCATCACCGAGATCGGCGGTATCGGGACCCTTCCCACAGCTCGCCGCCAGGGCCTGGGAGCGGCCGTCATGGCGGCCCTCGCCACCCACGCGCGCGACCACGGCGTGCACACCGTGTTCCTCGCCTACGCCGAGGACGCGGTCGCCCGCATCTACGCCCGTCTGGGCTTCCGCGCGGCCGGCACCACCCTGCTGATCGCCAACCAGCCCGCCCGCTCGTAAGGGTCCGGGGCGGGCACCCGTCACGGGGCCAGTGACCGCCAGATCCGCTCCGGCAGGATGCGCGCGGCCTCGTCGAGGTCGACGTCGTCGATGCCCGAGAGCCAGCGGCGGGCGACGGCGACGACCGGGCCGAGGACCAGGGACTCGATCAACGGGACCGGCAGCGAAGCGAGTTCGCCCGATTCGATGCGCGGCTGGAGCCACTGGGCGAAGGCCGACAACCGGGCCTCCTGGGCATCGCGGATCTCCTTGCCCTGGGCCATGGTGTGCTGGTCGGCCGTGGAGGAGTGCAGGAGCAGGGCGGCATCCCGGTGCTCCTGGACGAAGGCCAGATAGGTCCGCACGAGACCGTGGATGGCGGCACGCGTGGTGCGGGCCTCCTGCAGGGACATGAACAGTTCGCCCAGCAACCGGGTCAGCCAGCGGCTCATCAGCTCGGCCACGAGCCCGTCGATGCTGCCGAAGTGGTGGTACAGGCTGCCCAGGCTGACGCCGCTCGCCCTGGTGACCGCGCCCACCGTGATACCCCGCTCGCCCTCGGCACCGTAGAGGCGCAGCGCTGCGTCGAGGAGCAAGTCGGCCGTCACCGCGCCGCGTTGCTGTTTCGGGGTCATGGAGATCCTTACCGGTTCTAGAGTAGGTTTCTAGAAACTGATTCCAATTCTACGGGGTGGACGTGTTCGAGCTGGAGGGAAGCGGGGCCGAGCCCCTGGAGGCGGGGGACCCGCTCCGGATCGGATCGATTCCGCTGGCGGGGCGGCTCGGGGCCGGTGGCATGGGCCGGGTCTATCTCGGTGTCCACGAGGGCCGGTACGTGGCCGTCAAGCAACTGCTGTCCTCCGTCGTGGGCGAGGACGCCGACTTCCTGCGACGGTTCGGGCACGAGCTCGACAACCTGTCCCGGCTGCCCGTGGAGGCCACCGCACCGCTGCTCGCCGGCGACCGCACCGCGATGCCGCCGTGGTTCGCCACCGCGTACGTCCCCGGGCTCACCCTGCGACAGGCCGTCGAGCTGCACGGCGGGCCGTTGCCCGCCCGTGCGCTGTGGCTGCTGCTGCGGGAGACGGCGGCCGCCCTGGCGCCGGTGCACGCGCTGGACATGGTGCACCGGGACATCAAACCGTCCAACCTGATGCTCACCCTCGACGGGCTCACCCTCATCGACTTCGGCGTCGCCCGGGCCACCGAGCAGAGCCAGTTGACCCGAACCGGCATGGTGGTGGGCACGCCCGCGTACATGGCGCCCGAACAGGCTTCGGGATCACGGGGACTGAGCGGCGCCACCGACGTGTTCGCGCTGGCGTCGGCCCTCACGTACGCCGCGTGCGGCCGGCCGCCCTTCGGCGAGGACTCGGGCCACGGTGTGCTCTACCGCATCGTCCACGAACAGCCCGACCTGCGGCCCCTGCGGGAGCTGGACCCTGATCTCGCCGAGCTCGTCGCGAGCTGCCTCGACAAGGACCCCGACGGCCGTCCGACCGCCGCCGAACTCCTGGAGCACGCCGATCGGCAGGGGCCGTTCACCGGGCCACTGTGGCCCGCGGCCCTCACGGAGCGGCTGACCGAACGAGCCGTCTTCGCCGCGAGCACGCAGAAGATCGACACGCCGACCGTCCCGCTCGCGGGCAAAGGCCCGGAACCGGAGAAGGGCCCGGAACCGGAGAAGGGCCCCGAACCGGAGAGCCCCGAACCGGAGCGTAGGCCGGAGCAGCAGGCGGAGTCGAAGTCTGAACGCCCCGAGCGCCCCGAGCGCCGCCGCAAGCGCGCCTTCCTCGCCGTCGTCCCCGTCGTCGTCACCGTGGGCGGCACGACCCTCGCCCTCCAGCTCCTGCCGTACATCTCCTCGCCGGAGGCCACGGAGAAGATCAACCCGTCGGTCTCCGTCCCGGCACCGGCCGACCCCGCGTCGGCCTCGGGCGGGAGCCCTTCGGGCACGAAGTCACCGGCGAAGCCGCACGGCAAGGACAAGGCCGGGGACAAGGCCGCGGACGGGGACGGGGACACGGCAGGGGAGAACGGCGCGAAGAGCGACGGAGACCGGGAGCAGGGCGGCGGGGACGGCTCCCAGGCCGCGGCCGGCGGCACCGGGACCGACGCCGACGACCCGGCCGGGAACGACGGCTCCGACGGCAGCCCCGCCGACCCTGCTGGAGGCGGCGGTTCCGGCGGGGCCGCCGCCTCCGGCGCGGGCGGCGCGGGCCCGTCGTCGGCCGCCCCGCCGCCCTCCTCAGGCACCTACCGCTACCGCAACGGCGACAGTGACGGCTGCATCACCCAGACCTACGGCGGCTCGGATCTCGGCTCCTGCTCGGACTCGACCGCACGGTGGACCACGCGGAGCCGCTCGGACGGCAGCTTCAAGCTCGTCAACCAGCAGACCGGCCAGTGCCTGTACGCCAACATGCCCGGCCAGGCCGTCTTCGTGGGCGACTGCGCCCAGGAGGCCGGCCGGAACTGGCGGACCAGTTCGGGCGGCCGCCTCCTGAGCGTCTCCAACGGCGGCTGCCTCGACCTGGGCACGACCAGTTTCCTGGTGACGTCGAAGTGCGCCGGAGAGGCGTCACAGCGCTGGACACGGGAGAGCTAGTGCGGCGCCGGGCGGGGGGAAGGCCCGGCGCGGCACCTACCGGGGGGAAGACCTAGGGCGGCGCCGGGTGAGGGAGACCTTGTCAGCGCCATACGAGGGAGGCCCTGGGGCATCGCTGGGGAAGTAGGCCGGGGGGCCTACTTCCCCAGCACCGCCTTCATGACGTTCTTCGCGATCGGGGCGCCGAGCCCACCACCCGAGATGTCCTCGCGGGAGATGTCCATCGCCGTCGGGTCGATGAAGACCGCGACCGCGACCGACTGGCCGTCGGCCTTCTTGCCGTACGAGACGAACCAGCCGTACGGGACTTCCTTGCGCACGTCCACGCCCCGCTGGGCGGTGCCGGTCTTGCCACCGACCGTCACGCCGTCGATGAGGGCCTTCTGCGCGCTGCCTTCCTTGGCGGTGAACTCCATCATCTCCTGGACCTTCTTGGCGGTCTCCTCGGAGACCGCCTGGCTCATGAGCTGCGGCTCGTTCTGCTCCAGGGAGGAGAGGTCGGGGCCACGGAGTTCGTCGACGATGTACGGCTGCATCAGCCTGCCGTTGTTGGCCATGGCCGCCGTGACCATCGCCATCTGCATCGGGGTACTGGTGAGGGAGCCCTGACCCATACCGGTCAGCGCGGTGCCGGGCTTGTCCAGTTCCTCCGGGTAAAGGCTCTTCGTGGCGAGCATGTCGCCGAAGTCCTCCGAGTACACGTCGGCGTTGAAGCCGAACTTCTCCGCCGTCTCACGCATCTTGTCGTCGCCCAGCTTGGCCGCCACGTCGAGGAAGACGTTGTTGCAGGAGTACTGCATGGCCGTCTTCAGGGACGCCTTGTTGCAGGCCGCGTCGCCCGCCTCGCTGCTGATCTTGTTCGTGGAGAGCGGAAGGGGATACGGGGAGACCGCGTCGGTCTTGGCATCGACGTCCGAGACGACGCCGTGCTCCAGGGCCGCGGCGGCCGTCAGGATCTTGAAGGTCGAGCCGGGCGGGAAGGTCTCGCGCAGGGGACGGTTGGCGAGCGGCTTGCTCTTGTCCTTCACGAGCGCCTGGAACTTGTCCCCCTCCTTGAAGGAGTTGCCGGCGAAGACGGCGGGGTCGTACGAGGGGGTGGAGGCGAGCGCGAGGACCTTGCCGGTGGCCGGGTCGAGGGCGACGACCGCGCCGCGGGCGTCGATGTCGGTCAGCCCCTTGTACGCGGCCTCCTGCGCCTTCGGGTCGATGGTCGTGATCACATCGCCGCCGCGCCGCTGCTCACCCATGAGGATGTCCTTGGCGTGCCGGAAGGCGAACCGCTCGTCCTGGCCGCTGAGCACCTGGTCGTACGTCTTCTCCAGGAGCGACATGCCCTGCGCCTGGGAGGCGTAGCCGGTGATCGGCGCGTACATCGGCCCGTTCCTGAAGGTGCGCTTGTACTTGAATTCGGCGCCGGACACGGCCTTCGAGTCGGTCACCGCCTTGCCGCCGACGATGATGTCACCGCGCGGGGTGGCGAACTGCGTGATCTTGACGCGCCGGTTGTGCTCGTGGTTCGCGAGCTCCTCGCGCTCGGCGAACTGCAGCCAGTTCGAGCGCAGCAGCAGGGCAAGCATCAACAGCCCGCAGAAGATGGCGATGTGCCGCAGCGGCCTGTTCATGGCTCCCCCAACTCCCAGGCGGCCGCACTCGTCGGTGGAGGCGGTCCGCGCTTCGATCTCCAGTGTTGAAGGATGCCACTACGGCTCACCCGGTTGCAGCGGGAGGGGTTCGCCCGGTCATGGGATACCAGTCTTTGTCCGCCTATGACCGCACTCACAAGGGCAAGATTTGGTCCGGTCCCTGTCACGTACGTTCCTCCGGTGCCCCTGACACCGGCGCACCCCCACGAACGAACCGAGTGAAGGAGGGCAGGGGCCGGACCCGCGGATGTGGTCGGGCCCCTGCCACGTCCACCGGTCCCTACAGGTGCGCCGCGTAGGCGTCCAGCACCCGCAGCACCCCCGGCGCGGGCTCCGGGGGAAGCTGGAGGACGACCTCCTCGATGCCCAGATCCGCGTAGTGCGCCAGCTTCCCCGGGCTCGGGAGGACCGCGTACGGCACGACCTGGAGATGCCGCGGGTCCCGGCCCGCCGCCTCCCACACCCTCCGCAGCTCCGGTACGGACTCCGAGAGACCGCGCCCGCCGATCGGCAGCCAGCCGTCCGCGGACTCCGCGATCTGCGCGAACAGCTTCGGGCCCGCGGCGCCGCCGATCAGGGTGCGCGGCCCGGTCACCGGGCCGCGCGGCTTCTGCACCGGCTTCGGATACGCCAGGCTCGCCCGCACCGAGCAGAACTCACCCTCGTACGCCGTCGGCTCGTCCGCCCACAGTGCCCGCATCAGAGCCAGCCGGTCACGGCCGAGTGCCCGTCGCGTCGACCAGGCGACCCCGTGGTCGGCGGCCTCCTCGACGTTCCAGCCGAAGCCGAGGCCGAGGGTGAAGCGGCCACCGGAGAGATGGTCGAGCGTGGCGATCTGCTTGGCCAGGTCGATCGGGTCGTGCTGGGCGATCAGCGTGATGCCGGTGCCGAGCGCGAGGCGTTCCGTCACCGCCGCCGCCTGACCGAGGGCGACGAAGGGGTCCAGGGTCCTGCCGTACTCGGGAGGCAGCTCGCCGCCCGCCGGATAGGGGGAGTCCCTGCTCACCGGAATGTGGGTGTGCTCGGGCAGATAGAGCCCGGCGAAACCCCGTTGTTCCAGTTCACGCGCGAGCGCGACCGGCGTGATCGTCTCATCGGTGAGGAAGATCGTTGTGGCGAGCCGCATACGAGGGCACCTCCGTCGTCGACCGGTGGGGCTCAAACGTATGCCGTCGGGCCCGCGAATCCGAGCCCTGCGCGATACCCGGACCCGGTGCTCCCAGACGCCGGGCGCTCACCCGAACGGCCCCCGAAGGGTGGCCCTCCCCGGCGGTGTCCCGGAGCGTCGTGGAGGGACCGATCGCCGATCGTGAGGGGCTGAGTTTCGATGCGAACCCGGGCACGGACCTGGAACGGCACGTGGAGCGGGGCACCGGCCGGAGCGCGGGCGGTGCGGCGGGCGGCCGGAGCGGCCGTGCTGGCCGCCGTCCTGGGGCTGACATCGGCGGGCTGCTCGTCGGACGGGGCCCAGGGCGGCGGCAGCCGCGCCGAACCCTCCGCGGCCGTCGAGGCGGCCCGTGCGAGGGCCCCCTCCCCGGCGGGGAAGGGCCAACTGGTCGCCTCCTACACCGAGGGGCTGACGGCGGCCGACCGGCAGACGGAGGCGTTCCTCCGGCAGAACAAGGCCCTGGAAGCCATCGCCGCCTATGTGAACCGCCGCATCGCTCTCCCCTACAACGTGCCCGTCGACGCGAAGAGCTGCGGCACGACCGACGCGTACTGGGACCCGGCGACGAGGGCCATCACGTTCTGCTACGAGTTCCTGGAGCGGATCGAACCTGCCTTCACGTCGTCCTCGGACCCCGGTCTCGTCGCCCTGACCCAGGGTGTCGTCGTGCACGAGCTGGGCCATGGACTGATCGCGATCAACGGCCTGCCGGTCGACGGGGACGAGGAGGAGGCCGTGGACCAGCTCTCCGCCGTGCTCCTCACCACCGGCGACGACGACAAGAAGTTCGTCAGCGGCATCGTGGAGGCGTGGGCGGTGATGGCCGGCCAGGACGCGAAGAGCGATACCCGCACGGCCTTCGCCGAGGACCACGCCGTGAACAGCGCGCAGTCCACCGCGTGGGCCTGCTGGGTGTACGGCTCCGACCCCGACGGGTACCAGGACCTGGTCGGCCCGGACGTCCTTCCCGAGAAGCGTGCCAAGGGCTGCGAGAAGGAGTACGAGAAGGTGGCGAACACCTGGGGCAAGGCACTCGAGCCGTATCTGAAGTGACCTCGCCCCGGGGCCGGAGGGCTTGGTGCCGGCCCTCCGGCGGACCACCGGGAGACTAGACGGCGGCCGGTCTCCGCAGGAACGCGAGCCTCGCCCGCTTCTCCGGCTTCTCGATCTCCGGGCCGAGCTCGAAGCCCGCCCTGACCATCCGGGCGACCGCCCGCTCGTTGCGCGCGTCGGGCTCGACGACGATCCGCAGGTTCGCCGGGTCGCGGAAGACGTAGCCGATGAGCACGGAGAGCAGCCGGCCGGTGAACCCGCGCTCGGTGCTGTCGCCCGGGCCTATGAGGAGGTGGACGCCGAAGTCGCCGGGCAGCACCTCGTAGCACTCGCCGAGCGGGTCCTCCGCCGGGTCGTACGTCTGGAAGATCGCGACCGGGACGCCGTCCCGGAGCGCCAGATAGCCGTGGTGCGTCGTCAGCGAGTCCAGGAAGGTGTACGCCTCCAGGACCTCTTCCCGGCTCGACTCGCTCATGCCCCAGAAGCGGGCCCGCTCCTCGGAGACCCAGCTGTGGATCAGGTCGAGGTCGGCGGCCGGGTCGATGGCCACGAGGCGCACGGTCCCGAGACCGTCGGCCTCCCGCTCGTACACGGTCTCGCGCTGGGCGGGGAGGGTAGCGCGGGCGGCTGCGGTCACTTCGGTTGTCTCCTCGGATCGGTCGCGGTGCAGCAGATCGGGTCGGTCGCGGTGCAGCAGATTCCAGTCGGTGACCACGGGGGCGAGCTCACCCCTGGTCCACAGCGGGAGTTGATCACGGTGGTGGGCGTCGCCGGGTATTCCGGACGCGCCGAAGGGGGTCACCCACAGACTGTCCTCGCGGCGCGCGAGGTCCCATACGTAGCGGGCGGCCGGACCGCGGGCGCTGCGGTCGGTGATGCCGGGGACGCTGGAGGTGGACAGCACGCAGTCGTGGTCGCCCGCCAGTCCCGGCCGGCTCGCCTCCGGGTCGGTGTCGGTGCCCGGCCATGCCTGCCAGGGGGCGAGGCGGTGCACCTCGCCCCAGGGGAGGGGCGGGTTCCCGTCGTCGTACCGGGCCGCGACGGCCTCCACGGCTTCGGTCACCGCCGCCAGCCGGTCCCGGTACGGGAAGAGTTCGTGACCGAGCAGCGTCTCCAGGGCATACCCGACCCTCGGCACCGCGGCGAGCCAGGGGTGGAACAGCTCGGGGTGGGCGGTACTGCGGACGGGGTCGGCGGCGCCCGTCACGGCGGCGAGGGCGGGATGGGCCGCCAGGCGGTGGACGACCTCCGCGCGCAGCGCCGAGTACAGGGTGGCGTCCGTGCTGTCGGCGTCCATGTGCCGGTCCCAGCGCAGCAGCCGGCCGCGCAGTTCCGCAGCCGCGGGGCCGAGCTCCGCGGTCTCGGCCAGCAGACCCAGCAGGGGCCGTGCCGAGTCGAGACGGGTGTCGGTGTGGATGCCCGCCATGCCCTTGACGGTCCAGCGCTCGTCCCCGTCGAGCAGTTCGCGTATGCGCCCGGCCCGGTGCACGGGTGCGAACTCGACGCCGAGCGGGGCGGCGAGCCCGCGCTCGTTGGCCATGACCGCCGTTCCGGTGGCATCGGCCCCGGACCCGGTGCGCGGCATGGGCGAGTAACGGCCGCGCCAGGCGTACGCGGGGTCGTGGGCGGGGACGACCCGCAGCTGGTTGGCGCGCGGTCGCAGCGGTACGTATCCGGCGACGCGGTGCAGGGTCGCGCCGGTCGTGTCGGCGGCGAGGACGACGTTGACGGGTTCGACCCAGCCGTCGAGCGCGGCGTCGAGGTCGGCGACGGTACGGGCCCGGAGGAGCGCGGGCAGCACCTCGAAGCCGAGCTCGCCGGTGACGCGGGGCGGGTAGCGGAGGCTGAGGGAGGGGGCGGGAGCGGTGGCCCCGGTGCTCGGGGCGCCCGCCCCGGCTTCCGTGTCCGGCCCGCCGACGATCACCGGGCCGCGTGCGGTCTCGACGATCTCGACCGCCACCGGTTCGCCGCCCGACACGGCGATCGTCTCGGTGTGCGCGGCGGCCGTCTCCCAGCCGTCGGGGCCGAGCGCCTCGACGCCGCCGTCCTCCGTACGCCGCAACCGCTCCCGGTACAGGTCCTGGTAGTCGGCCATGGCGTTGGTGATGGCCCAGGCGACGCCGCCCGTGTGGCCGAAGTGCGCGAGGCCGGGGACGCCGGGGACGGCGAGGCCCACCACGTCGAACTCGGGGCAGGCCAGGCGGATCTGCTGGTAGACCCCGGGGGCCTCGATGAAGCGGTGCGGGTCGCCCGCGATGAGGGGGGCGCCGGTGACGGTGCGCTCCCCGGTGAGGAGCCAGCCGTTGCTGCCGGAGGTGCCGGGCCCGTCGGTGGCGAAGAGGGTGATCGCGTCGTCGCCGAGCCTTCGGGCGACCTCTTCACGCCAAAGTTTCGTGGGGAAGCCGGCGAACAGGATGTGGGTGGAGAGCCAGACGCCGAGCGGGGTCCACGGCTGCCACCGGCCGGGAGCGATCCCCGCGGCCGCGAACTCCGGCGTGGCGCGGGCACCTTCACCGAGTCCGGCGTTGACTCCGTCGACGTAGGCGGCCACCCAGGCGGCCGTCTCCGGGTCGAGCCGGCCGAAGCAGCGGCGGGCGGTGTCCTCCAGCCGGGCCTGGCGGGCGAACCGGTCCCAGGCGAGGGCCTCCTCGCCGAGGAACGCGGCCGTGGTGCCCTGGAGCCGGTGCCGCTCGGTCTCCAGCTGCCAGGCGCGGTCGGCCGCCGCGTTGTGGCCCTGTGCGCGGGCGAGCGCGAGCGCGCTGTCCGCCCGCAGATGGGGTATCCCCCAGTCGTCTCTGAAGACCTCGAAGCCGGACTCCCCGGCCGTTGATCCGCCCACGGTCCCATCCCCACTTTCGAGTGCCGCTTTCCGGCACTTTTCAGCCACTCCCCAGCCCCCGTAATTTAGGTTAGCCTAACCTAAAAGGTTTTTGGGGCAGGGGCAGGGAAGGGAGCAGTCGTGGGTCATGGCTGGGAGGGCGTCGTCCTCAAGCTGATGCGGGGGCGCGATTTCACGTTCACCGTCACCGGGGCCGAGCAGGTCACCGAGGACTTCCGCCGGGTGCACATGAAGGACGGCGGGCTGCTCGCCGCGACCGGCGGCGCACACCCCACGATGTGGGTGCGCATCTGGTTCGAGGAGGCCGGAAAGCCTCACCAGCGCGCCTACACCCTGGTCGACCCGGACCCGGCCGCCGGAACGTTCAGCCTGGAGTTCGCGCTCCACGACGGCGCCGCGAGCGACTGGGCCCGTACCGCCAAGCCGGGGGACACCGTCGACGCGACCCTCCAGGGCACCGGTTTCACCCTGCCGGAGCCCGGCCCCGCCCGGCTCTTCGTGATCGGTGACGCCGCCTCGCTCCCGGCGATCAACTCACTGCTGGACGCGATCCCGCGGACCCCGGCGACGATCTGGTTCGAGACGACGCACGCCTCGGACGAGAAGCTGCCGTTCCGCCTGGACCCGGCCCACCACACGCTGCACCAGGTCCCCCGCCGCGAGGCGGGCGCGCACCTGGTGGCCGAGGTGAAGGCGGCCCTGCCGGGCCTGCTGGGCGACGACCCGTCCGACGCGTACGTCTGGATCGCCTGCGACACGGCGACGACCAGGTCCCTGTCCGCGTACGCACGGAAGGACCTGGCCGTCCCCAAGGACCGTGTGAACGCCCTGGGTTACTGGCGCGCGACCTGAGCCCTGCCGGGCCGGCGGACGCCGGGCCGAGGGGGGGCCGGGGGGCCGCCCGGCGGCCCGGCCGGGGGGGGGCGGGGCCGGCCCCCCCCCCCCGGGGGGGCCCGGGGGGGGGGGGTTTGAAAAAGTGAGCGGG
>NZ_JBHXQO010000013.1:0-79498 GCF_042717135.1 Streptomyces sp. NPDC058620 | reverse complement strand
GGGGCCCCCCCCAGGCCGGGTGACACCCCGGTGGGTCCGGGCCGCCCCCCGCGCCCCGGCCGGGGGGGCGGCCCCCGGCCCCCACGACTGCCGGGCCGCCGACCGTCGGCCCGGCAGTCGTCGTTCAGTCCGCGACCACCAGCGCCGGGGTCTCCCGGGTCAGCACCTCGCCGCGGAAGAACGCGGGGCTGCGGCGCTGCATCACGACCATCAGGACCCCGCCGAGCAGCAGTAGTCCGACGGCGATGACGAAGACCGATCCGACGCCCAGGACGGAGGAGCCGGAGCCGTACGCCGGGTCCCACATGTCGTACAGGGTCTTGCCGAAGACCGCGGTCAGCAGCACGCCGCCGAGGACCGGGCACAGACCCTTGTAGACGAAGTCGCGGCCGGAGCGGAACAGCTCGCGGCGGAAGTACCAGGCGCAGGCGAACGCCGTGATCGAGTAGTAGAAGCAGATCATGAGCCCGAGCGCGTAGATCGTGTCGACGAGGACGTTCTCGCTGACCAGCGTCATGACCGTGTAGAACGTGCCGGTCGCCACGCCCGCCGTGACCGTCGCGCGGCCCGGGGTCTTGAAGCGCGGGTGGACCTTGGCGTAGGAGGCGGGCAGTGCCTCGTACGAGGACATCGCCAGCACCGTGCGGGCCACCGGGATGAACGTGGTCTGCAGGCTGGCCGCGGCCGACGCGAGGACCGCGACGAAGAGCAGGATGCCGAGGCCGGGGCCCATGACCGGGCCCGCGAGCGCGGCGAAGACGTTGTCGGAGGTCTCCGGGTTGGCGAGGCCGAGGCCCTCGTCGCCGGAACCGACCATCATCTGGGCGGCGATGCCGGTGGCCAGGTACGAGCCGACGAGGACGACCATCGCGATCAGGGCGGCGCGGCCGGGGGTCTTCGCGCTGCCGACGGTCTCCTCGTTCGTCGTCATGCAGGCGTCCCAGCCCCAGTACATGAAGATCGAGAGCGAGAGACCGGCCGTGAAGGCGGCGAATGACTGGACGGCGAACGGGTTCATCCAGGACCAGGAGAAGTCCAGCCCCGTGTCGAACGTGCCGCTGCCGGCCTTCTGGAAGGCCATCACCACGAAGACGGCGAGGACCACGAGCTGGAGGCCGACCAGGGCGTACTGGATGCCCTTCGTCGCCGTCATCCCGCGATAGCTGATCGCCGTGGCGACGGCGATCAGGACCAGGCAGGTGAGGATGTGGACCGGCTTGCTGTCGTCCAGGGCGGCGACCGAGGCGCTGCCGGAGATCTCGCCCGCCAGGAGCCAGAAGTACGAGGTGGCGACGCCCGCCAGGTTCGACAGGACGATGATCGTCGCGATGACCAGGCCCCAGCCGCACATCCAGCCGACGCGCGGGCCGAACGCCTTCACCGTCCAGGTGAAGGACGTGCCGCAGTCGGGCATGGCCCGGTTGAGCTCGCGGTACGCGAAGGCGACCAGCAGCATCGGCAGGAAGCCCGCGAGGAAGACGGCGGGCATCTGCACGCCGACCTCTCCGGCGGTGGAGCCGAGCGTGGAGGTCAGGCAGTACACGGGGGCGACGGTGGAGACGCCGATGACGGCGCTGCCCATCAGACCCACGGAGTCGCCACCGAGGCCCTTGCCGCGTACCCCGCCGTCGGCAGGGGTCGTTCCCCGTACCGTGTCTCCGGCCTGTGGCCGCGCGTCCAGCTGAGTCATGCAGAGGACGTTATGCGCTGCGATATCCATATCCGGAGGGTGAGACTCCACCGTCTCACCCTTTGATTGAATGTGAAGAGCGGCTTACAGCTTGATGAAATCAAGGCACGAATAAGCCTGAGCCTCTGGATGAATGACCCACGGGCCGTCATGGGCTCGTACGAGAACCGCAGCACTGTCCGTTTCATCCCGGTTCAAAAGTTTCCCGTGGCTGTCCGCACGGCGACCAGCCACGGGCGCCGCGTATCGCCACGGCCCTGCCCCCATGACCCTCGTGCGCTCAGCCCGGCCAGACGATCGCCTGCGTCTCGCTGTACGCGTGCAGGGCGTACGAACCCACGTCCCGTCCCACGCCGCTCCGCTTGAACCCGCCGAACGGCGCCTCCATGTTCCGGCCGATGGTGTTGACGCCGACCCCGCCCGCGCGCAGCCGCCCGGCGATCCGGAAGGCCCGTGCGACGTCGCCGGACCAGACGTAGTCGAGGAGCCCGTAGTCGCTGTCGTTGGCGAGGGCGATGCCCTCCTCCTCGTCGTCGAAGGGGACGACCACGACGACGGGGCCGAAGATCTCCTCCCGTACGACGCGCATGTCGTTCGTGCAGTCGGCGAGCAGGGTGGGGGCGACGTAGAAGCCGCGGTCGAGACCGGCGGGGCGGGCGCCGCCCGCGACGACTCGCGCCCCCTCCTCGCGGCCGAGCCCGATGTACGACTCGACGCGGTCGCGGTGGGCGGCGGAGATGACCGGACCGACGACGGTGCCCCGCGCGGCCGGGTCCCCGACCTTCAGGTGGCCCGCGTACGCGGCCAGCTTCTCGACCAGCGCGCCGTAGACCCCGCGCTGCGCCAGCACCCGCGTCGGAGCCGTACAGATCTGACCGCTGTAGAACGAGAACGTCGTACCGATGCCCGCCACCGCCGAGTCCAGATCGGCGTCGTCGAGGACCAGCGCGGCGCCCTTGCCGCCCAGCTCCATCAGCTGCCGCTTCATCGAGCGCCCGCACACCCCGGCGATGCGCTGCCCGACGGCGGTCGAGCCGGTGAAGCTGACCATGTCCACATCGGGTGAGTCGACGGCGGCCTCCCCCGCCCCGGGACCTGAACCCGTGACGACGTTGACGACGCCCGGCGGGATGCCCGCCTCTTCGAGCGCGGCGGCCATCGCGTAGACGGAGAGCGGGTCCTGTGGCGCCGGTTTCACCAGGACCGTGTTGCCCATGGCGAGCGCGGGGGCGATCTTGCCCGCCGCGTTGGCCCAGGGGTTGTTGTACGAGGTGATGCACGTGACCACACCGACCGGCCGGCGGACGGCGAGCGCGCCGAAGACACCGGCCCGCCCCATCGGCCCGGCCTCGTTGATCTGCGGCGGCACGGCCTCCTCGACGGGCTCCAGCGCGCCCTTCGCGTACCGCCGGAAGCGGGCCGCGCCGACCGCCACCTGCATCCCGCCCGCGGTACCCGTGGTCGCGCCGCTCTCCGCCGAGGCCAGCGCGGTGTGGGCGGCGGCGTCCCGCTGGATGATCCGGGCCGCCCGGCCGAGGATCGCGGCACGGTCCTCCGGGCGGCTGCGGGACCAGGCGGCGAAGGCTTCGCGGGCGGCGGCGGCCGCCGCGTACACCTGCGCGCGGCTCGCCTCCGGCGCCAGTCCGACGACGTCCTCGGTGGCCGGATTGATCACCTCGTAGAAGCCGTCGGCCGGCTCCACCCACTCCCCGCCGACGAACAGCCGCCGGGCCCTCTCCCTCGTCCCGCTCATGCGGTGCTCACCGTCCGGGTGTCGCGGCCGGACCGGAGCACCGTGCCCGGGACGGCGCCGGTCACCTTGTCGTCGCGCAGGGTCTCGACGCCGTTGACGCGTACGGAGACGATGCCGATGGCCTTGGAGTCAAGTCGCGGGCTGTCGCCAGGCAGGTCGTGGACGAGCGTGGCGGGGCCCGCGTCGATGCGCGCGGGATCGAAGAGGACGAGGTCGGCGTGGAAACCCTCCTGCACCCGGCCCCGCTCCCGCAGCCCGAAGAGCTGGGCGGGGTCGTCGGTGAGCATCTTGACGGCCCGGGTCAGGGGCAGGAGCTTCCGCCCGCGCAGACAGTCGCCGAGGAAGCGTGTGGTGTACGGCGCCCCGCACATCCGGTCCAGGTGGGCGCCCGCGTCGGACCCGCCGAGCAGGACGTCCTCGTGCTCCCAGGTCTCCCGGCGCAGGGCCCAGGAGGCCGGGTCGTTGTCGGAGGGCATGGGCCACAGCACCGTACGGAGGTCGTCGGCGGCGCAGATCTCGACGAGGCAGTGGAAGGGGTCGAGACCGCGCTCCGCGGCGATGTCCTTGACCACGCGTCCGCTGAGACCCTCGTTCGCCGCGCTGTACGTGTCCCCGATGACGTACCGGCCGAAGTGCGCGAGGCGGCGGAAGACACCGGCCTCCTTGCTGTCGGCGCGGCGGAGCATCTCGGCACGGGTGCCTGCGTCGCGCAGCCGCTCGATGCGCCCGGGGACGGGGAGGGCGAGGATGTCGCCCCAGCCGGGGATGAGGTTGAGGGCGCAGAAGGTACCGAGCGACATGTTCATCGGGGTGAGGATCGGCATGGTGAGGGCGACGATCCGGGCGCCCGCGCGGCGGGCCCGTTCGCTGGGTATCAGCTGGCGGGGTACGCGTTCGGGGACGGCGGCGTCGATGGTGAGGACGTTCCAGTTGAGGGGCCGCCCCGCGGCGGCGCTCATGTCGACGAGCAGCTCGATCTCCTCGTCGGAGAACTGGTCGAGGCAGCCCGCGACGATCGCTTCGAGCTGGGTGCCCTCGTGCTCCCCGACGGCCCGGGAGAGGGCGAGGAGCTCTTCGGGCAGCGCGTGCCGGGAGGCGACCGGCTGTCCGTCGCCGTCGGCGTGGGTGGACGACTGGGTGGTGGACAGGCCCCAGGCCCCGGCGTCCATGGCGTCGTGGAGCAGCGCGAGCATGGCGGCCAGCTGCGGCGCGGTGGGCTGTCCGCCGACCGCGTCGGGGCCCATGACGTGGCGGCGCAGGGCGCAGTGCCCGACCATGAATCCCGCGTTGACGGCGATGCGGCCTTCGAGGGCGTCGAGGTACTCCCCGAAGCCGGACCAGGTCCAGTCGACGCCCTCTTCGAGCGCGGCGAGGGCCATGCCTTCGACCCGCGACATCATGCGCCGCGTGTAGTCGGCGTCCTCGGGCCGGTCCGGGTGGAGCGGGGCGAGGGTGAACCCGCAGTTGCCCCCGGCGACGGTGGTGACGCCGTGGTTCATGGAGGGTGTGGCGTACGGGTCCCAGAAGAGCTGGGCGTCGTAGTGCGTGTGCGGGTCGACGAAGCCGGGTGCGAGCACGAACCCGGTGGCGTCCTCACTGGTGACGGCTTCCTCGGTGAGGGTGCCCGGCTCGGCGATGACGGCGATGCGGCCGTCGCGGATGCCGAGGTCGGCGGTGTACTCGGGAGCGCCGGTGCCGTCCACGACGGTCGCTCCGCGGATGAGGTGGTCGAGCATGACGCGTCCCTTCGTGGTGGTGTGCCGCCGGGGTGCGTACGGGTTGGCCGCGGTACGCACCCCGGCGGCCGGGGCGACGGTCCGGGAAGACGCCGCCCGGCCGGTGACCGGGGGCTTCTCCACCCCCGGACCCCCGCTCCGCAATCGCCGGCGGGGCTTGAAAGGGCAGCCCGCCGCCTACGACCCGGCCGAAGCCCGGAAGCGGCTGGTCCGGTGCACCGGGTCCGTGTCGATCTTCGGAATCACGTGCTCCCCGATCAGCTTGATCGAGTTGATCGTGTCCTCGGGCGAGATCCCGATCGGCAGCCCGAAGCTCAGCTGGTCCGCCCCCGCCTGCTCCCACCGCCGGCACTGCTTCAGCACCTCGTCCGGATCCCCGCAGATCATCAGCTCCTCCGCGATGAGCAGCTCGATGATCTCCTCGGAGTACTCCGGCAGCAGCTCCGGCCACTCCGGCACGCCCTCCGGCCGGGGGAACGTGTCGTGGTAGCGGAACAGCAGCGACTGGAGGTAGTTCAGTCCGCCGCTCACCGCGATCTCCACGGCCTTCGCGTGCGTCTCCGCGCAGATCGCCGTGGACGTCACCATCACGTTGTCGTTGACGAAGTCCCCGACCGGCCGGGCCTCCTTCACCGCCGTCTTGTACGACTCGACGACCCACTCCATGTCGGCGACCTTCTGCACGCTGAAGCCCAGCACGCCGAGCCCCTTGCTGGCCGCCATGGCGTACGAGGAAGGCGACCCGGCCGCGTACCACATCGCCGGATGGGACGTCCCGTACGGCTTGGGCAGGATCTTGCGCGGCGGCAACGACCAGTGCTTGCCCTGGAAGCCGACGTACTCGTCCTGGAGCCACATCTTGGGGAACTCGGCGATGGTCTCTTCCCAGATTTCCTTGGTGTGGTTCATGTCGGTGATGCCCGGCATGAAGCCCAGGATCTCGTGGCTGCCGGCCCCCCGCCCCGTACCGAACTCGAAGCGCCCCTCCGAGAGGTGGTCGAGCATGGCGACCTTCTCGGCCACCTTCACCGGGTGGTTGACGGGGGCGAGCGGGTTGAAGATGCCCGACCCCAGATGGATCCGGTCGGTGGCATGCGCGAGGTAGCCCAGGTACACGTCGTTGGCGGAGAGGTGCGAGTACTCCTCCAGGAAGTGGTGCTCGGATGCCCAGGCGTACTTGAAGCCGGACCTGTCCGCCTGGATGACGTACTCGGTCTCCTCGATCAGTGCCTTGTGCTCTGCCTCGGGATCGACCTTGGCGCGCGCGGCAGGCACGTACCCCTGCACAAAGAGCCCGAATTCCACGGAGGTTCACCGTCCTCAATCATTTCTGACACACCGTCAGTTCACGATGCGACCGACTGTTCCACCGGCGGTCCGACCCGTCAATAGCTGACACATCGTCAGAAGAGGCTGACCCCGGCCAGCCAGCCCCCGTCGATCACGAACGGCTGCCCGGTGATGTACGAGGAGTCCGCGGAGCTCAGGAACAGCGCGAGCGCCGCCACCTCCTCCGGCCGCCCGATCCGCCCGAGCGGCACGAGCTTGCGGTACAGCTCGGCCACCGCCGCCCCGGTCTCCGCCGGGTCGGCCGCCGGGTCCAGCGCCGACGGATTGGTCATCGGGGTGTCCACGGCGCCGGGGCACACGGCGTTGACCCGGATACCCTTGGCCGCCAGCTCCAGCGCCGCCACCTTCGTCAGCCCGACGACCGCGTGCTTGGTGGCGGCGTAGGCGCCCACGAAGGCCATGCCGGTGAGCCCCGTGTACGAGGCCGTGTTGACGATCGTCCCGCCGCCCGCGGCCTCGATCTCCGGGGCGACGGTCCTGATCCCCAGGAACGCCCCGACCTGGTTGACCTGCACGATCTGCTGGAACTCCGCCAGCGGCGTGTTCACCAGCTCGTTGAAGCGCAGGATCCCCGCGTTGTTGACCAGCCCGTCGATCTTTCCGAAGGCGCCCTTCGCCTCCTCGACGGCGGCTCGCCACTCCTCCTCCCGGCTCACATCCAGATGCACGAACCGCGCGGCGTCCTCCCCCAGCTCCTTCGCCAGCGCCTCCCCCTGCTCGTCGAGCACGTCGGCGATCACCACCCGCGCCCCTTCCGCGACGAAGAGCCGCGCCTCCTGCTCGCCCTGCCCGCGCGCCGCCCCGCTGATGAGCACGACGCGCCCGTCCAGCTTGCCCATGGCCCGGTCTCCCTACCTGTCGAGATGAGGTGCGACCCCGGCGGCGAACGCCGCCATCTGGTCGGTCAGTTCGTCACGGCTCCGGCTGCGGAACCGCACCTGGATCTGGTGCACGCCCATCGCCGCGTACTCCCGCAGCGACTCGGCGATCACCTCCGGCTTCCCGGTGAGGGCGCGCCTGCCGACGGCCCAGTCCGGCTCCCCCACGTACAGCGGCTCGGTGATGGCCCCGACGACGATCGGCTCCTCGACCCCGGCCTCCTCGCGCAGGGCGAGCAGCCGGGCGATCTGCGCGGGAAGCCTGCTCCTGGGGTCGCCCTGCGGCAGCCATCCGTCACCACGCACGGCCGCGCGCCGGACGGCGGCGGGCGAGGACCCGCCCACCCAGACGGGCACCCGCTCCTGCACGGGGCGCGGCAGCTGCCCCAGCCCGCCGAAGGTGAACCGTTCCCCTGCGAACTCCGGATACTCCGCCTGCCCGAGCGCTGCCTTCAGCGCGTCGACGCTCTCGTCGAGCAGCCCTCCGCGCCCGTCGAAGTCCACGCCGAGCGCCTCGAACTCCTCGCGCACGTGCCCGGCCCCGACCCCGAGAATCAGCCGCCCGCCGCTGAGGTGGTCGAGCGTGGCGTACTGCTTGGCGGTGACCAGCGGATGCCGCAGCCCGACGACGGCGACATGACTCATGAGCAGGACCCGCTCGGTGACCCCCGCCAGGAACGACAGGGTGGCCACGGGGTCGTACCAGACCGTACTCATGGCCTCGGCGAGCCGCGGCGGCACACCGACGTGATCGCAACACGCCAGGTACGCGAACCCGGCCCGGTCGGCGGTGCGGGCGATCACGGCGAGATCGGCGGGGGTGGCTCCGGCCTCCCACCCCTCCGCGTAGATGGTGCTCTGCGACTGGATCGGCAGCTGCATCCCGTACGACAGCGGCCCGGCGGACAGTATCGGCACCGACCGGCCTCCTTCCACTGGCTGACCCGGCTGACCCGGCGGACTGATCTGACGTGCCGTCACATGACAGGCGGGAGCCATCGTCGTACCTGACGCTCCATCAGGCAAGGGACGGTACGGAGCGCGAGCGCCCTGAAAGGGCAACAGCCTTCCTCCCCGGCCGGGGAGGAAGGCTGTTTCAGCGGATCACCGCCCGACCGGGCCCGCCCACAAGGAGTCCGGACTTCTCCCTACTTGCGGTACAGCTCCTCGATCTCCGCCCGGAAGTCCTCCTCGATCACCGTCCGCTTGAGCTTCAGGGACGGCGTCAGATGGCCGCTCTCCTCCGTGAAGTCCGTCGGCAGGACGGTGAACTTGCGGATCGACTCCGCGCGCGACACCAGCCGGTTCGCCTCGTCCACCGCGCGTTGCAGCGCCGCACGCAGCTCCTCGTCGTTCACGAGGTCCCGCAGCGGGACGTCCTGCTTCCTGCGCATCTGGCGCCAGTGCGCGAGGCCGTCCGGTTCCAGGGTGATCAGCGCGGTGATGAACGACCGGTTGTCGCCGACCACCATGCACTGACTGACCAGCGGATGGGCCCGCAGCCAGTCCTCCAGCGGGGCGGGGGTGACGTTCTTGCCGCCGGTCGTGATGATGATGTCCTTCTTGCGGCCGGTGATCGTGAGGTAGCCGTCCTCGTCGAGCGCGCCCAGGTCACCGGTGGCGAACCAGCCGTCGTCCAGATGCGGCACCGCCGTACCCCGCCCGGCGTCCCAGTAGCCCTGGAACACCTGGCCGCCGCGCAGCAGGATCTCCCCGTCGTCCGCGATCCGCACGGCGGTACCCGGCAGGGGCCAGCCCACCGTGCCGAGACGGGGCTTGAGGGGCGGGGTCACCGTGTGGGCCGCGGTGGTCTCCGTCAGGCCGTACCCCTCGAAGATCTCGATGCCCGCCCCCGCGTAGAACGCGGCGAGCCGGTGGCCGAGCGGGGAGCCGCCGCAGATCGCGTACCGGACGTGCCCGCCGAGCGCGGCCCGGATGCGCCGGTAGACCAGGGGGTCGTAGAGGGCCCGGGCCATGCGCAGGCCGGGTCCGGGGCCGGGGCCCGTGCCGTGTTCCGCGGCCTCGACCGCCTCCCCGTAACGCTGGGCGATGCGGGCGGCCCGGTCGAAGGACGAGGCGCGGCCCATCTTCTCGGCCGTGGCCCGGCCGGTGTTGTAGACCTTCTCCAGCACGTACGGGATGGCCAGCAGGAACGACGGTTTGAAGCCCGCGAGGTCGGCGAGCAGATCCTCGGTCTTGATGGAGGGGGCGTGCCCCAGCCGCACCCTCGCCCGTAGGCAGCCGATGGCGACCATCCGGCCGAAGACGTGGGAGAGGGGGAGGAAGAGCAGCGTGGACGCCGGGTACTTGGAGACGGACTTGAAGACCGGGTGGAGCAGCTCGATGGCGTTGTCGACCTCGGCGAAGAAGTTGCCGTGCGTGAGGACGCATCCCTTGGGGCGGCCCGTGGTGCCCGAGGTGTAGATGAGGGTGGCGGGGGTGTCCGGTTCGAGCCTGGCCCTGCGGGCGGTGACGGCTTCGTCGGGCACGTCCTTGCCGAGGGCCTTGAGCCGGCCGATGGACCCGGTGTCGAACTGCCACAGGTGCGTGAGATCTCCGAGCTGCTTGCGCTCCTGGCTGATCAGCCGGGCCTGTTCGGTCGTCTCGACGGCGCAGGCGACGGCGCCGGCGTCCTGGAGTATCCAGCGCGCCTGAAACGCCGACGAGGTCGGGTAGATGGGCACGGTGACCAGCCCCGCGGCCCAGGACGCGAAGTCGAGCAGGGTCCACTCGTACGTCGTACGGGCCATGATCGCGACCCGGTCGCCGGCCTGGAGACCTTCGGCGATCAGCCCCTTGGCGACGGCGTTCACCTCGGCGGCGAACACGGCGGCCGTGACGTCCTGCCAGCTGTCGTCGGGCTGCTTGCGGCTGAGCACCGCCTCGCCGGGGGCCTCGCGGGCGTTGTCGAAGGGGATCTCGGCGAGCGAGCCGCGGCGGACGGGCGGCGCGAAGGCGGGTACGGAGACTTCTCGTACCGTTCCGTCGGCCGCCCTGACCTTGGCCGGCTCGACGAGGACGGGGCGGGAAGGGGTGGCGGGTGCGGAGGCTGGCGTCGGCACGTGCGGCTCCTCATCGGGGTGGGGCGGATGGTCGCCGGGTCCGTCCGGCGGCCGGTTCGTCCTCGATCGCGGGGCGGGCCCGGTGGGCCGCGCGGCCGTCAGGGGCGTTCCAGGATGGCTGTGACGCCCTGGCCGCCCGCGGCACAGACCGAGATCAGGCCGCGGCCCGGCCCGTCCCGTTCCGCGAGGAGCTTGGCGAGCGTGGCGACGATCCTGGCTCCCGTCGCCGCGAACGGGTGACCGGTCGCCAGTGAGGAGCCCGCCACGTTGAGCTTGTCCCGGTCGACGGGGGCGAGGCCCCGCTTCTCCCAGGCCGCGAGGGTGGCCAGCACCTGGGAGGCGAACGCCTCGTGGATCTCGAACAGGTCGAAGTCCTCGATGGTGAGGCCGGCGCGTTCCAGCAGGCGGGGCACGGCGTGGGCGGGCGCCATCAGCAGCCCGTCCTCGCCGTTCACGTAGTCGACGGCCGCCGTCTCGTAGAGGGAGAGGTACGCGAGCGGTTCCAGGCCGCGCCGCTCCGCCCACTCCTCGCTCGCCAGCAGGACCGTGGCGGCCCCGTCGGTGAGCGGGGTCGAGTTGCCCGCCGTCATCGTCGCGTCGGGGTGGTCGGTGCCGAACACCGGCTTCAGCGTGGCGAGTTTCCGCACCGTCGAGCCGGGCCGGAGGTTCTGGTCGCGGTCCAGACCGCGGTGCGGGACCACGAGGTCGTGCAGGAAGCCCCGCTCGTACGCGGCGGCGAGCCGCTGGTGGCTGGTGGCCGCCAGGAGGTCCTGGTCCTCCCGGCTCACGGACCACCGGCGGGCGGTGACCGCGGCGTGCTCCCCCATCGAGAGGCCGGTGCGGGGTTCGGCGTTGCGCGGGATGTCCGGGACGAGGTGCCGGGGCCGTACGCCCGCGAGTGCTTTGATCCGGCCGCCCGCCGACTTGGCGCGGCGGGCCGCCAGCAGGAGCCTGCGCAGCTCGTCGTTGACGCCGAGGGGGGCGTCGCTCGTGGTGTCGGAGCCGCCCGCGACCGCGGAGTCGACGGCACCGAGCGCGATCTTGTTGGCTGCGGCGATGACGGCCTGGAGGCCGGTGCCGCACGCCTGCTGAATGTCGTAGGCGGGGGTGCGCGGGTCGAGGGCGGAGCCGAGGACGGTCTCCCGGGCCAGGTTGAAGTCCCGGCTGTGCTTGAGGACGGCGCCCGCGACGAACTCGCCGACCTGCTGACCCGCCAGGCCGTACCGCTCGACCAGCCCGTCGAGCGCGGCGGTGAGCATGTCCTGGTTGGACTCCTGTGCGTACGGTCCGTCGGAGCGGGCGAACGGTATGCGGCTGCCGCCGATGACCGCCACCCGGCGCGGCTGCGGAAGTGCCAGGGGGATCACTGCGACCAGCTCGTCTCGATCGATCTCGGGCAGCACATCTCGACCTACTCCTGACTCCTGAGTAACCTTACTTAGGAGTAAATCTACGACTGAGCAGGAGTCTGGACAATGGCCGACCGCTATCTGCACGTCACCGGCACAGCACCCGGCCGATTCCTGACCCGCAGGCTCGGCCTGCCGCAGCCGGCGCACCTGCGACGGTGGTCCCTGGAAACCCCGTCCCTCGACGGTTCGTTGCTGCACCTCACCGCGGGCCCGTCGGCGATCGGCGACGAACTCCGCGCACTCCTGGGCAGGACCGGCCCGAAGGTCACCGACCGCACCGAGCGCCCCGCCGGCATCGTCGTGGACGCGACGGCCGTCACCACCGCCGCCGGACTCGGTGACGTGCACGCGGCACTCCACCCCGTCATACGTTCCCTCGCCCCGGGCGGCCGTGTCGTCGTCCTCGGCACCCGGCCCTCCCCCGACGACCACCACCAGGCGGCGGCGCAACAGGGACTCGAAGGGTTCGTACGCTCCCTGGGCAAGGAAGCCGGCAAGGGCTCCACCGTCCAGTTGCTCCGGATCGCCTCCGGCGCCGAGGGCGTGGCCGCCGCAGAATCCACCCTCCGCTTCCTGCTCTCCCCCAAGTCCGCGTACGTCAGCGGCCAGGTCATCGAGCTCACCGCCGCCACCCCGGGCCCGGTCCCCGACTGGGCCGCGCCGCTCACCGGCCGCACCGCCCTGGTGACCGGAGCCGCACGCGGGATCGGCGCCGCGGTCGTCTCCGTGCTCGCCCGGGACGGGGCCACGGTGATCTGTCTGGACGTGCCGCAGGTGGGAGACGAACTCAAGCGCACAGCCGACCGGTTCGGTGCCACGGCCCTCCCCCTGGACATCACCGCACCCGACGCCGCCGACCGCATCGCGGCCGTCGCCCCGGACGGCCTCGACGTCCTGGTCCACAACGCGGGCATCACCCGCGACCGGCGACTCGCCAACATGCCCGCAGAGCGCTGGGCCTCCGTCATCGAGGTCAACCTCGACAGCGTGCTGCGCACCACCGACGCCCTGCTCAAGGCGGGCACGCTCAACCGCGGCGGCCGGATCGTCGCCACCGCCTCCATCGCCGGGATCGCGGGCAACAACGGGCAGACCAACTACGCCACCAGCAAGGCGGGCATCATCGGCCTGGTCCGCTCCCTCGCCCCGCGCGCAGCCGCCGACCACGGCGTCACGGTCAACGCGGTCGCCCCCGGCTTCATCGAGACCAGGATGACGGCAGCGGTGCCCTTCCTCATCCGCGAGGCGGGCCGCCGTATGAACTCCCTCTCCCAGGGCGGACTTCCGGTCGACGTCGCCGAGGCCACGGCATGGTTCGCACAGCCCGGGTCCAGCGCCGTCAACGGCCAGGTCCTGCGGGTGTGCGGCCAGAGCCTGCTGGGGGCGTGACGCGGATGCCGAGCCCCATCGCCTCCCTCGTACGCGGAGCCGTCACGTCCCCGTTCAAGCGGCCCGGCCTGCCCGGCAGCGCGCTGCCCGCCACCCGGCTCACCCTCCCGCCCGCACCCGTGGCACCCGGCCACCTCGCCGCGTACAGCAGGATCTGCGGGTTCTCCGAGTCGGGCGCGCTGCCGCTCACGTACCCCCACGTCCTGGGCTTCGCCCCGCTCATGCGGCTGATGACGGACCGGGACTTCCCGCTGCCCGTCGTCGGGCTCGTCCACACCTGGATCGAGATCACCCGCCACCGGAGCCCACAGCCGCAGGACCCGCTGGAACTCACTGTGTACGCGGAGGAGTTGACCGCCCACCGGCGGGGCACCGAGGTCACGATGGTGACGGAGGCCCGGCTCGGGGGCGAGCTGGTGTGGGAGTCGCGGAGCGGCTACCTCTCCCGCCACGCGACCACGCCCGGCGCGGAGTCCACGGCGCCACCCCCGGCCCCGCCCACCGCGCCGCCCGCCGTCGCCGAGTGGGCGCTGGCCGCAGACCTCGGGCGGCGGTACGGCGCGGTGTCCGGCGATCGCAACCCGATCCACCTGTATCCGCTCACCGCCCGGCTGTTCGGCTTCCCCCGGGCCATCGCGCACGGCATGTGGACCGTGGCCCGCTGCCTCGCCGAGGCCGGCGAGCCCGGCCGCGTCCGGCAGGTGCGGGCCGACTTCAGGGCCCCCGTCCTGCTGCCGTCCACCGTGACGTACGCGGCGGACAGCACCGGTGCGGACAGCGCCTTCGAGCTGCGCGACGCCACCGGCCGCGTCCACCTCACCGGAAGGACGACCCGGGACGCGCCGTAGGACCTGGTCCGAAGGGAGGGCCCCGGCGCCCGGCTCAGCCCGCCGGCTGCCAGGGCCTGCCGTTCATCAGGTTCTCCAGGCCGGCCCAGGAGAAGTTCATCAGGGTGGCCGCGGCCTCCTTCGCCGAGACCCCAGGGGTGTCGTTCGCCCACCCGGCCAGCGCCTCCGCGGCCCCCACGAGCGCCTGCGCCAGCCCGGCGACATCCCGGTCCGGGAGGGCGGGATCGTGGTGCGCCTCGCGCGCCGCGGCCCCGATCAGACCCGTCACGAACGCAACGATCTCGTCCCGCATCACCACGACCTCGGTGGCGAACGGCTCCCCGTGCGTCCGCGCCTGGCGGTGCAACACCGCCCAGCCGTCCGGGTTCTCCGCCGTGTGCGTGAAGAACGCCCGCAGCCCGGCCCACAGTTGCCGGTCGGCCGGCAGCCCGGGCTGCACCCCTGCCTGTACCGCTTCCACCAGCGACTTCGCCTCGCGGCGGATACAGGCGGTGAAGAGTTCCTCCTTGGAATTCAGGTACAGATAGACCAGCGGCTTGGACACCCCGGCCAGCTCCGCGATCTCGTCCATCGACGCGGCCCGGTAGCCGAGCTGCCCGAACGTCCGCACCGCGGCATCCATCATCTGCTGCTCGCGCACGGCGCGTGGCATCCGTTTGCTCTTCACAACACCCACGACATAATCCTCCCACCCCCGGCTGTGCCACTCCTCGGCAAGAGTATGTCGCGGGTCCCGCACCCGTCGTACGCACAGCGCCACCCCCCTGGCCGAAAGCGGCCCGCCGCAATGCCCCCGGACGACCCCCGCCGCCCCCGACGCGGCAAACGACAGGCCCTAGGGGAGAACCGGCTCCCGCGGTCCGCCCACGGTCGGAGACCGCGCTACCTCCTGGGGCCGATGCGGCCGCGCGGCCACCGTCCTAGCGTTGCGCGCATGACCAGTCACCGCAGCCGCGCGGCAGTCACGGCGCTCGCCCTGACCCTGCTCCTCGCGACGCCCGCCACCGCCGCCACAGCTCTCTCCGCACGGGATGCGGCCCCGGCCGCCGAAGCCGCCCCCACCTCCGCCTCCTTACTCGAACTGCCCCGCCCCACCGGCCCGTACGCGACCGGCCGCGACACCCTGCACCTGACCGACACGAGCCGCCGCGACCCCTGGGTCCCGGAAGCCGGCGCACGGGAGCTGATGGTGTCCGTCACCTATCCCGCACGCCCGGGCACCGGCGGCAGGCCCGCGCCGTACATGACGACGGAGGAGGCCCGGCTGCTGCTGGCGGCCAAGGGCCTGGAGGACACCGTCGACGCCACCACCGTCGCGACCACCCGCACCCACGCCCGCAGCCACGCACCCGCCGCCCGGGGCCGGTTCCCGCTGGTGGTGCTCTCCCCCGGCTTCTCCACGCCGCGCACGACCCTCACCGGCCTCGCCGAGGAACTGGCGAGCCGTGGATACGTCGTGGCGACCGTCGACCACGCCTACGAGTCGACCGGCACCGCGTTCCCCGGCGGACGGGTGCTCACCTGCGTCGCCTGTGACCGGGTCCGGGAGACCGGGCCCGAGGGTATGGAGCTGGTGTCCGAGGGCCGGGCCGCCGACCTCTCGTTCGTCATCGACCGGCTGACCGGCCGCCACCCGTCCTGGCACCGCGCCGGTGTCGTCGACCGCGAGCGGATCGGGGTCGCCGGCCACTCCATCGGTGGCAACGCCGCCGCGTCGACGATGGCCGCGGACCCGCGCGTGCGCGCCGGGATCAACATGGACGGCACGTTCGCCGACCCGGTCCCCGCATCCGGTCTCGGCGGGCGGCCGTTCCTGATGCTCGGCTCCACCGCCGACCACAGCCCCGGCGGCGACGACAGCTGGGACAGCGGCTGGCCGGCCCTGGACGGCTGGAAGCGATGGCTGACTGTGGACGGCTCGGGCCACTTCTCCTTCACCGACATCCCGGCGCTCGCCCAGCAGCTGGGCATCGAGGACCCCGGGACACCGATCTCCGGCGAGCGGTCGACCGCCATCACCCGGGACTACGTCGCGGCCTTCTTCGACCAGCACCTGCGCGGCATCCCCCGGCCGATCCTGGACGGCCCGACACCCGGCAATCCGGAGGTCCGGTTCGTCAGCCCCTGACGGCGCCGGACGCACGAGTGCCCCGGATCGGCTGATCCGGGGCACTCGCTGTCACCACTGGCCGTTCGGCGCCTAGGCGGGGACCGGTACGGCGTCCTTGCGGCCGGCATCGACGTCGGCGTCGGCGTCGGCGTCGGCATCGGCGTCACTGTTCTCGATCTCGTCGACCGGGGAGGACGAGGCCGAGTTGTACGCGTCGTGGTCGAGGATCTTCTCGCGGGAGGCGACGATCACCGGGACCAGCGCCTGTCCCGCCACGTTCGTGGCGGTGCGCATCATGTCCAGGATCGGGTCGATCGCCAGCAGCAGGCCGACGCCCTCCAGCGGGAGGCCCAGCGTCGAGAGGGTCAGCGTCAGCATGACCGTCGCACCGGTGAGGCCGGCGGTGGCCGCCGAACCGATGACCGAGACGAACGCGATCAGGATGTAGTCGCCGACGCCCAGCTGCACGTCGAAGATCTGCGCGATGAAGATCGCCGCCAGCGCCGGGTAGATCGCGGCGCAGCCGTCCATCTTCGTGGTGGCGCCGAACGGCACCGCGAAGGACGCGTACTCCTTCGGGACACCGAGACGCTCGGTGACCTTCTGGGTGACGGGCATCGTGCCGACCGAGGAGCGGGAGACGAAGGCCAGCTGGATCGCGGGCCAGGCGCCCTTGAAGAACTGGAGCGGGCTGACCTTGGCGACCGTCGCGAGCAGCAGCGGGTAGACGCCGAACATCACCAGGGCGCAACCGATGTAGACGTCGGCGGTGAAGGTCGCGTACTTGCCGATCAGGTCCCAGCCGTAGTCGGCGATCGCGTAGCCGATGAGGCCGACGGTGCCGAGCGGGGCGAGGCGGATGACCCACCACAGGGCCTTCTGGAGGAGCTCCAGGATCGACTCGCTGAGGGCGAGGATCGGCTTGGCCTTGTCACCGAGCTGGAGCGCCGCGATACCCGCGACGGCGGCCATGAAGACGATCTGCAGCACGTTCAGCTCAGTGAACGGCGTGATGACGTCCGTCGGGATGATCCCGGTCAGGAAGTCGAGCCAGGAACCGTTGCTCTCGGGGAGCTTGCCGTCCTTGGGGGTGAGGCCGGTGCCCGAGCCCGGGTTGGTGATCAGACCGATCGCGAGGCCGATGGCCACGGCGATGAGCGAGGTGATCATGAACCAGAGCAGCGTGCGGGTGGCCAGCCTGGCGGCGTTGTTGACCTTGCGCAGGTTGGTGATCGACACCAGGATCGCGAAGAAGACGAGGGGCGCGACGGCCAGCTTCAGCAGCTGGACGAAGATGTGGCCGACCTGGTCGAGCGTGGTGTAGAGCCAGTCGATGTCCTGGCTGCGGGCGAGCCAGCCGAGGAGGACACCGAGGACCAGACCGGCGACGATCTGGACCCAGAACGGGACCTTGGGTATGCGGAAACCGGTGCCGGTGCCGGAGGACTTACCGGTACCGGTGGTGGTGGACGCGGAGTTCGCGGACACGGACACACTCCTGTGGGGACGCAGGACGTACGAGGACAGACGCACGGTCGTGCGGTCGAACGGGGACGGGGGTGCGGCGCCCGCGCCAAGGGCGGCGCCGCTGCATGATGCCGGTCAGACGTTGCGGCAACAGACCGCGGACATACAGCGGCAGAGATCGACATGCAGGCGCGCCACGAGCGGAATGCTCGCGGCATGGCGGAGGCGCACTGCTGTCTTCATGTCGAACACGTTAACACTTGTACTTTGAGAACCTCAAAGGTCTTCTTTGGTAAGAGGACGCGCCGAGCCACCCTCGGGCTCCCCCGGGAACGGCGAAACCCCAGCGCTGGAGCGGTGGCTCCGGGCCGGGGTTCCGGGGGCGTGAGTGCGCTCGGGGGCGCGAGTGTGAGGAAGCTTACGTTCCGCTTACCGGTGGTACGTGGCAGGAGGCCCCTGCGCGGCGGCCCTGCCGGAAGGCGTCTGCGGACGGTCCTACTGGACGGCGTCCTCGCGGGTCCGGTTGGACTCCAGGCGGGCCTTGGTCCGGTCGACCTTGGTGACGAGCTGCTCGGACATCTCGTCGCGCTGCTTGCGCAGGAGTACGTAGCTGAGCGGCGCCGAGAACAGCAGGCCGAGCAGCATGACCCAGATGAAGTTGGAGCCCTTGAGCCCCGCCGGCAGCACCCCGAAGTGAACGGCCACACCGGCGGCGAAGAAACAGCCCACGAAGATCAACAGGCGCAACGCGGTGTACCGGATCGTTGCGCTCGGCCTGGCAGCGGACACGGCTGACCCTCTCTCTACGTACGGCACGTCACAGAACCTGCCCGACCAGTGAAGCATGACCCGAATTCACGTGGTTCAGGGGGCTCCCGGGTCCACCCCGCGCGGCGCGGGAAAGAGCGGGAGCAGCATGGTGATGTCGTCGCGGTCGTCGCCGGGGGCGACCCGGATCGCGCCCGGCACGCGGCCCACCTCCTTGTAGCCGCAGGACGCGTAGAAGCGGTCGGCTCCGGTACCGCCCCGGCAGGTGAGGCGGATGGCCTCGACGCCGTCGGTCGCGCGGGCCGCGTCGGCCGCCGCCGCCATCAGGTCCCGGCCGAGACCCCGCCCCTGGAGGCGCGGGTGGACCATCACCGTGTGCAGGAGGACCCAGTGGGTCATCAGCCGGTGGGTGGGGCGGGCGAGGAAGGCGGTGGCGGCGACGCGGCCGTCCTCGTCGTAGCCGACCAGGAGCCGGGTGCGGCCCTCCGCGATCGCGGAGAGGTGCTTGAGCAGTTCGGACCGGATCTCGCCGGGGTTCGCGGGCGGTACGAAGCCGACGGCGCCGCCCGAGTCGGTGACCTCGGCCCAGAGCGCGGTGATGCCGTCGTGCAGGGGCCGGTCGAAGGCGGGGTCCAGCTCGAATGTAAGCGCCATAACTCGATGTTAACCATTACACACGGACGCCTCAAACGGTGTCCGAAACGCGAGAAAGCCCCGGTCGGCGGCCGGGGCTCTCCTACGGAACAGGTGCGCGCGGACGTCAGACGCGCATCGGCTGCGGCTCTTCGCGCCGGCCGGCGTCCGGACCCGGGTACTCACGCAGGATCTCGTACCGGGTGTTCCGCTCCACGGGCCGGAAGCCCGCGTCACGGATCAGGTCCAGCAGATCGTCACGGCCGAGCTTGTTCGGCGTGCCGTAGTTGTCCGCGTCGTGCGTGATCTTGTACTCGACGACCGAGCCGTCCATGTCGTCGGCGCCGTGCTGCAGGGCGAGCTGGGCGGTCTGCACGCCGTGCATCACCCAGAAGACCTTGACGTGCGGCACGTTGTCGAACAGGAGCCGCGAGACCGCGAAGGTCTTCAGCGCCTCCGCGCCCGTCGCCATCGTGGTACGCGCCTGGAGCTTGTTGCGGACCTTGCCGTCCTTCATGTCCACGAAGTCGTGCTGGTAGCGCAGTGGGATGAAGACCTGGAAACCGCCGGTCTCGTCCTGCATCTCCCGCAGCCGCAGCACGTGGTCGACGCGGTGACGGGGCTCCTCGATGTGCCCGTACAGCATCGTCGCCGGGGTCTTGAGCCCCTTCTCGTGCGCGAGGCGGTGGATGCGCGACCAGTCCTCCCAGTGGGTGTCGTGGTCGACGATGTGCTGGCGGACCTCCCAGTCGAAGATCTCCGCGCCGCCGCCGGTCAGCGACTCCAGACCGGCCTCGATCAGCTCGTCGAGGATCTCCGAGGCGGTGAGCCCCGAGATCGTCTCGAAGTGGTGGATCTCCGTCGCCGTGAACGCCTTGAGCCCCACGTTCGGCAGGGCTTCCTTCAGCGCGCTGAGCGAGCGCGGGTAGTAGCGCCACGGGAGGGTCGGGTGCAGCCCGTTGACGATGTGCAGCTCGGTGAGGTTCTCGTTCTCCATCGCCTTGGCGAGGCGGACGGCCTCCTCGATACGCATCGTGTACGCGTCCTTCTCGCCCGGCTTGCGCTGGAACGAGCAGTACGCGCAGGACGCGGTGCACACGTTGGTCATGTTGAGGTGACGGTTGACGTTGAAGTGCACGACGTCGCCGTTCTTGCGCGTGCGCACCTCGTGGGCCAGTCCGCCGAGCCACGCCAGGTCGTCGGACTCGTAGAGGGCGATCCCGTCCTCGCGGGTCAGCCGCTCGCCGGCCCGGACCTTATCCTCCAGCTCGCGCTTGAGTCCCGCGTCCACTAGGGCGCCTCCCATATCTCCGTGTAACAGGCTCCGACCACCGTACGCCTACGACTCCTCAGGCAGTTCCCCGACCCGGTTCTCCCACTTCGTGGACAGCACGATCGTGGTACGCGTCCGGGAGACCCCCTTCGTACCGCTCAACCTGCGGATCGTCTTCTCCAGGCCGTCCACGTCACCGACGCGGACCTTGAGCATGTACGAGTCGTCGCCCGCGATGAACCAGCAGTCCTCGATCTCCGCCAGATCCTTCAGCCGGTGCGCCACGTCCTCGTGGTCGGCGGCGTCGGAGAGCGAGATGCCGATCAGCGCCGTGACCCCGAGCCCCAGCGAGGCGGAGTCGACGGTGGCGCGGTAGCCCGTGATGACACCGGCGGTTTCCAGCCGATTGATGCGGTCGGTGACGCTGGGCCCGGAGAGCCCCACGAGCCGTCCCAGCTCGGCGTACGAGGCCCTGCCGTTCTCCCTGAGGGCCTGGATGAGCTGCCTGTCCACCGCGTCCATATGACTGAAACCTTCCATTGTTCAGCAGTACCGCGAGTTTACGTATAGAATCTAAGGCATGCAGGCTTCAAGCCCTGCAAATCTTTCAGAACATCCAAGAAATGCTTTCGAATCTTCAGGAGTGAACTTCACCGTGTACACGATCGAGATGGCCTACGCCCGGATGCGCGAGCTGCAGGACCTGGCCAACCGCTCGCGTGCCCACCAGCCCGCCGCCGCGTACCGGATCGACAAGGCCCGGACCCCGCGCGCACCCAAGAAGCGCTGACCCGCGTCCCTCGCGAGCAGCATCAGGACCGGGAGCCACCGAGCTCCCCCTCCCAGCGGCGGTAGAGCTGGTGCGGCACCCCTGCCGCGTCCAGCACCCGCCCCGCGACGAAGTCCACCAGATCCTGGATGTGCGTCGCACCCGCGTAGAACGCCGGAGAGGCGGGCAGCACCACTGCGCCCGCCTCGTCGAGCGCGACCATGTGCTTCAGCGTCTGACCACTCAGCGGAGTCTCGCGCACCGCGACGACCAGCTTCCGCCGCTCCTTGAGCGTCACGCTCGCGGCCCGCTGGAGCAGGTCCTTCGACAGACCCAGCGCCACTCCGGCCACACAGGCCGTCGACGCCGGAACGATCAGCATCCCCTTCGCCGGGTACGACCCCGAGGACGGCCCGGCCGCCAGATCACCGGCCGCCCAGTGCCGTACGCCGCCGAGGTCGCCCTCGCTCACCGCGAAGGTGTCCGGCTTCCCGTCCGCACCCCGCGCCAGCCAGCCGCGCAGGTCCTCGCGCCAGTGCGCGTCCCGGAAGGCGATCCCGGTCTCGTCCAGCAGGGTCAGCCGCGAGGCGCGGCTGACCACGAGGTCCACGCTCTCCCCGGCGGCCAGAAGCCCCCGCAGGACCGAGGCGGCGAACGGGGTTCCCGACGCGCCGGACACCCCGACAATCCAAGGCCGCCGCTGCTGTTGACTCATCGAAGTCCCGGAATTCACATCTGTGAGCCTATCCGGCACCCCGCATCAGGAACCGAGTCAGGGCCTCGGGGCGTTCCGACAGGTGAGGGGCAGGACTGTGCAGGCCCGGGACAGGGGGAGCCATGACCGGTATCCGTAACTCCGGCACCACCACGACCACCGGCGCGCGGGCCGTCACGGCCGGCGCGCTGATGCTGGGCTGGGTCGCCCTGCTGTGGGTGCTGGAAGGCATCGACACGGCGACGGGGCATGCACTCGACACGTACGGCATCAGCCCGCGCGAGCCCGCGGAGCTGCTCGACGTCGTGCCGTCCGCCTTCCTGCACAGCGGCTGGGACCACGTGGCGTCCAACAGCGTCCCGCTGCTGGTGCTCGGCTTCATCGCGGCGCTCGCCGGACTGCGCCGGTTCGCCGCCGTCGTCCTCACGGTCATCGTGACCGGCGGCCTGGGCGTCTGGCTGACCGCCCCGTCCCACACCGTCACCCTCGGCGCGTCCGGTGTGGTCTTCGGCCTCTTCGGCTACCTGCTGGTCCGCGGCTTCGTGGACCGGCGCCCGCTCGACATCGTGGTCGGCGTGATCATCGCCGCGGTCTACGGCTCGATCCTCTGGGGCGTCCTGCCCACCGACTCCGGAGTCAGCTGGCAGGGGCACCTCTTCGGCCTGACCGGCGGGGTGGCGGCGGCCTTCGCCTTCCGCCGCCCCCGCGCCACCGCCGTCACGGCGTGAGGCCACGCACCAGCAGGTCGAGCAGCGCGCAGGCGAACAGCGCGATGCCGATGAAGCCGTTCACCGAGAAGAACGCGCGGTTGAGCCGGGACAGGTCGTGCGGGCGCACCACCCGGTGCTCGTACACGAAGGCCACGGCGACGATCACCATGCCGGTCCAGTAGAGGAGCTCCGCCCCGGTCGCGAGTCCGAACCAGACCAGCATCCCGGTCGTCACCACGTGGCAGACCCGCGCGCCCCACAGCGCCGCCGGAATCCCGAAGCGCGCGGGGAACGAGCGCACCCCGTGCGCGCGGTCCGCCCGCACGTCCTGGCACGCGAAGATCAGGTCGAAGCCGCCGATCCAGATCCCGACGGCCAGCCCCAGGATCACCGCGTCCCACGACCAGCTGCCCGTCACCGCGAGCCAGGCGCCGATCGGCCCCATGGCCTGGGCGATCCCCAGGATGGCGTGCGGGAAGTTCGTGAACCGCTTGCCGTACGGGTAGACCACCATCGGCACCACGGCGAGCGGCGCCAGCACCAGGCAGAGCGGGTTCAGCAGGGCCGCCGCACCGAGGAACACGACGAGCGCGACGAGGGCCCCGGTCCACGCCGACTTCACCGACACCGCGCCGGTGACCAGTTCACGGCTCGCTGTCCGGGGGTTACGGGCGTCGATCTCCCGGTCGATGATCCGGTTGGCGGCCATCGCGAACGTCCGCAGCCCGACCATCGCGAGCGTGACGAGCAGCAGCGTGCCCCACTGGATGTTCTCGTCCAGCTGGAACATCGCGGTCAGCGCCGCGATGTACGCGAAGGGCAGCGCGAAGACCGAGTGCTCGATCATCACCAGCCGGAGGAACGCCTTGGTCCTGCCGGGCTGGGGCAGTGCGGCGGCCGAGGCGCTCACAGGCCGTACTCCTTCCAGCGCCGGTCGACCTTCGCGGCCGTCTCCGGGTCGGACTCGACCATGTCGGGCCAGCCGCCGTCGCGCGTGTAGCCCTCCTCGGGCCACTTCTCCGTCGCGTCGATACCCGCCTTGCCGCCCCAGAACTGCTGGTAGGAGGCGTGGTCGAGATGGTCGACCGGGCCCTCGGCGACGGTCAGGTCCCGTGCGTAGTCGGTGTTCCCCAGCGCCCGCCACGCCACTTCGTGGAGGTCGTGGACGTCGCAGTCGGAGTCCACCACCACGATCAGCTTGGTCAGCGACATCATGTGCGCGCCCCAGATGGCACTCATGACCTTCTGGGCGTGCTTCGGGTACTTCTTGTCGATCGAGACGATCGCGCAGTTGTGGAAGCCGCCCGCCTCGGGCAGGTGGTAGTCCACGATGTCCGGCACGATGATCTTCAGGAGCGGCAGGAAGAACCGCTCCGTCGCCCGGCCGAGCGGCCCGTCCTCGGTCGGCGGCCGGCCCACCACGATCGACTGGATCAGCGGACGCTTCCGCATGGTCACGCAGTCGATCGTCAGCGCGGGGAACGGTTCCTGCGGTGTGTAGAAGCCGGTGTGGTCGCCGAACGGACCCTCCGGCAGCATCTCCCCCGGCTCCAGCCACCCCTCGATGACGACCTCGGCGTTCGCCGGGACCTGGAGCGGCACGGTCTTGCAGTCGACCATCTCGATCCGCTTGCCCTGGATGAAGCCCGCGAAGAGGTACTCGTCGATGTCACCGGGCAGCGGCGCGGTCGAGGCGTACGTCACGGCGGGCGGCGCCCCGAAAGCGATCGCGACGGGCAGCCGCTCGCCGCGCTTCGCGGCGACCTGGTAGTGGTTGCGGCTGTCCTTGTGGATCTGCCAGTGCATGCCGATGGTGCGCTTGTCGTGGCGCTGAAGGCGGTAGAGCCCCAGATTCCGGATGCCGGTCTCGGGGTGCTTGGTATGCGTGAGCCCCAGGTTGAAGAAGGAGCCGCCGTCCTTGGGCCAGGTGAAGAGCGCCGGCAGCTTGTCCAGGTCCACGTCGTCGCCGGTGAGGACGACCTCATGGACGGGGGCCTGCTCGGACTTCACCTTCTTCGGCGGCACGTGCACCATCGAGCCGAGCTTCCCGAACGCCTCGCGGACCCCGACGAAGCCGTGCGGCAGCTCCGGCTTGAGCAGCCCGCCGATCTTCTCGCTGATCTCGGCGTACGACTTCAGTCCGAGCGCCTTGAGGAGCCGCCGGTCCGTCCCGAAGACGTTCATGGCCAGGGGCATGCTCGCCCCCTTGACGTTCTCGAAGAGCAGGGCGGGCCCGCCCGCCTTGTTCACCCGGTCGACGATCTCGCCGACCTCCAGGTGCGGGTCGACCTCGGCCTTGATGCGCTTGAGATCGCCCTCGCGCTCCAGAGCCCGGAGCAGGGAGCGAAGATCGTCGTAAGCCATGCGACCCAGTATCGGCCACCCGCTACCCTGGCCCCGTCACCGGGGCGGGACACCGCGCCCCCTCACCTCTTCTCGGGGGACCCTTCCACCATGCTCAGGGCCTTGATCTACCTTCTGCCGCTGGCACTGACGATCTACGCGTTCATCGACTGTCTGAACACCCCGGAGGACGAGGCCAAGCACCTTCCGAAGCTGGCCTGGGTCTTCATCATTCTGCTGTTCTGGATCGTGGGCCCGATCGTGTGGTTCGCCGCGGGCAAGACGCGCGTGGCTCCCGCCGGAGGCCGTACGCCTTCGGAGTGGCACCGCAACCACCGTCGGACGTGGGTGGCGCCCGACGACAATCCGGACTTCCTGAAGTCGCTCAAGGACGAGAACGAGAAGGACGAGTCCGTCCTCAAGGACTGGGAGGCGGACCTGCGCCGCCGCGAGGAAGAGCTGAAGCGCCGTGACGGCGAGGGCGGGCCGTCCGAGGGCCCGACGCCGCCGAAGGGCTGAGCCCTCGGACGGCCGGGCCCGGCCGGTCACGATTGGGCTCAATCGTTCGAAAATCTCCCCCCGCCTCCAACACCCCGCCGATATCCTGGTGTTGACGCTGTGACAGGTCGTACGGGGTGTCGGCACTGGGGGTGCGGTGGACAGAGAGCTGTACGGCCGCGAGGCGATTTTCGGCAACGACGGCCTGGCCGCACGTCTGACGGGTCTCACTCCGTACGGCTCGGCCAAGGCGCCGTACGAGCACCGCGACGATCCGCCGGTGGTCGTGCTGACCGGTGGACGCGGCATGGGCAAGACGGCGACGCTCAAGCAACTGCGCCATGTGTACCGGGAGATCACCCCGGTCGCCCTGATCGACTGCGAGGCGGTCGCGCCTCCGGAGGACCCGGGGCCGGGCTGGACCCCGGTCACCGGGGCGCTGCCCGCCCTGGCCGTCCAGCTGACGCCGAGGGTGCGGGCGGCGAAGCCGGTGCAGTTCCCCCGGCTCAGCCTGGGCCTCGTGGCGGTGGCGTCCATCGCCTGGAGCCGTGAGGACGAGACGCAGGCGCAGCGCGATCTCCAGTCGCTCGGGCCGGTGCTCGCGACCGTGGACTCCCGGCCCGGCGCGGCGCAGGGCTGGGTCACCAAGGTGCTGACGAAGCTGGCGGCGACGGCGTTCGACGCGGTCGCGCCGCTGGCCGGGCTGATCGCCGAGGCGACCGTCGAATCGGTGCTGGAAGAGACGTTCAGCCGGTTCCAGCGCCGTACCGTCGACTGGTACGGCGCCTATCCGCACGCCGGGGGTGACGGCCGGATCGGGCTGCGGCAGCTCGCGGTCGACTTCGAGCGCGGCGGGGACCTGCGCAGACGGGCCGAGGACCATCTCGTCGGGGCAATGGTCGAGGATCTGTACCGCGCCTACCGGGGTACGGCGCTGGGAATGCGCCGGGGCCGCCCGGTGATCCTCCTGGACAACGCGCACAACGCGCTCGGCCGCCACCTGGTCGAGCCGATGCTGCGGGCGCGGGCGGCGGGCCGCCGCGACCAGATCGTCCTCTTCGCCGCCTCCCGCTCCCGTGACCACGAGGGGCTGCGGCACGCCGTCCACCACCGGCTGCCGGAAGTAGCGCACGCCTCGCACTGGACCCGCGGTACGGAGGTGACCTCGGGGATCCTCGCGGTGGGCCTCACCCCGCTGAGCGCCGCGCACGCCCAGGCCGCCTTCGAGCGCCATGACCCCGCGGGCCGTACACCGGCCGGCCTGGCGCGCGGGGTGCACCGGCTGACCGGCGGCCGGCCGCTGGGGGTTGCACTGTTCGCGCAGGCGGCGGGCGAGGCGGACAGGCCGGGCTCACTGGTGCCGGGAGCACTGCTCGACTGCACGGTCCGGGTCCGCGAGGACCGGGAGCCGGTACGGCTGGCGGACGAACTGCTGGGCCGGCTGCTGCCGGGGCAGCGCCTCGACGTACTGGGCGTACTGGCCGCGGCGCACGGCGAGGAGTCGGCCAGGCTGCTGGCCAGGGTCCGGCTGCGGGGCGAATCCCTGGACGGCGATGTGGCGTTGCGGGTACGGGACGTCCTGCGCGCGGAGGACTGGCAGGTCGGCCCCGGCCACTTCGTCGCCGATCCGTTGCTGCGGTCGCTGCTGCTGCACCGGCTGCGTTTCCAGGACGACGACCCGCCGCGGTACGCGGTGTGGCGCGCCGTCCACGAGTCGCTGCGCGACGTCTACCAGACGGGGAACGCGGCGAGCGCCCCGCACCGGCTGCACGAGGAACTGCTGCTGGGCCGGGACGCGGCGTGCGTGACACATCTGCGGGTGCGGTTCCCGCGTCCTGACGTGCCGGGCTGGCTGGGCGAGCTGCGGCTGATCGCCTCGGCGCCGTATCCGCGTGAGCGCGGGGCGCGGGGGCCCGATCCGCGGCGGGCGGTCGCGCTCGGCCAGGACGTGGCGGCGGGGCCGCTGCCCGAGGAGCGGACGGGCCTCGCCGGGCTCGACGAGGAGGCCGCGGAGCTCCAGTTGCGGATGCGGCGGCTGCTGCACGCCGTGTGGCTGCTGTCCGATCCGCTGGCCCTGCCGGACGACGAGGTGACCGACAAGATGGCGCACGAACTCCGGCAGTTGTCCGGCAGACACCTGACGGGCAACGCGGTGCTGTGGGACGCGGCGACGCACTGGCCGCGGGACGTCAGGGCATGGCGACCGCTGTCGATGCCGCCGGGTACACCGTCGGCCGGGGCACCGGACCGACGGGACCGACAGGGGGACGGTGGCTCGGATGCGTAATCCGCTGCGTTATCGCGTCTGGTACACGACCCGGCAGAGGATCGTCACGACGGTCGTCGTGGCGGCGCTCGTGACGGGGGCCGGGTGGTACGGCATCGACCGCGTGACCACGCCGGAGGACCGGAGCTGTGTGCCGGGTGTGGAGCGCCCGGCGGGCAGCGACGAGTGCGTGGGGGTGTCCGGCTCGGGCTACGACTTCGGGATGAAGAACCTCACGGAGGTCGCCTCGGCGATCGGCCGGGAGAACGGGAAGCTCAAGGCGGGCGAGTACGCGACCGTCGCCCTGCTGCTGCCGCTGACGTCGACCGATCCGTCCCTGGGCACGAAGATGCGGCGCGAACTGCAAGGTGCGTTCGCCGAGCAGTACCGGGCCAACCACCTGTCGAACGCACAGGTGCCGAAGATCCGGCTGGTGCTCGCCAACACCGGGAAGAACAACGTCTTCTGGGAGCCGACGGTCAACCGGCTCAGGACCATGACGGACGCGCCCGACCACCTGCGGGCCGTGTCCGGGGTCGCCACCAGCAGCTCCGAGGTGAAGCTGGCGGTCCAGGCGCTGACGAGGGCGCGGATCGCGGTCGTCGGCACCACGATCACGGCCGACGACATCGCCAACGGGCCCGGCGGGGACCCGTTCCCGGGACTCGCACGGGTCTCGCCCACCAACCGGGACGAGGCACGGGCACTGGCGCAGTACGGCAAGGTGGAGGCCGACAAGGCGCTGCTGGTCGAGGACACACGTACCGGGGACCACTACACGGACACGCTGAAGGCCGCGTTCACGGCGCTGGTGAAGGGCACGAAGTACGAGGCGCAGTTGTTCACCTCGCCCCCGGACGCCACGGACGAGGGCACCACGTCCAACACGTTCAAGCAGATCACGCATCTGATCTGCGATACGGACGCGGAGACGGTGTTCTTCGCCGGGCGCCACACCCAGCTGCGGCAGTTCATCAACGAGCTGGGGCGGCGCGGCTGCCAGAACCGGGCGTTCACCGTGCTCACCGGCGACGAGGGCTCGTACCTCGGCGGGGACGAGAAGCTGGACCGGAGCGCACTCAGCCGGAAGGTGACCGTCCGCTACGCCTCGCTGGCCCACCCGGACGCCTGGGTCGCGAGGAAGGGCGCGCCGGTACCGGCGACGGGCGGCTCCGCGCAGGACTTCCGGGCCTTCCAGGAGCTGCTGGCCCAGGTGGCGAAGAAGCCGGTCGGCCCGATCGGTCCGACCGGCCGGGCCACCATGACGGACGGCCAGGTGATCATCGCGTACGACGCGATGGCGACGGCCGTGCACGGCATCCGGCAGGCGACCCCGGACGGCAGGCGGCTGCCCACGAAGAACGACGTGGGTAACCAGTGGCCGCAGGTGAAGTCCTCGCTGAAGGTGGCGGGGGCCAGCGGGTGGATCTGCCTGGACAACCACGGAAACCCGTACAACAAGGCGGTTCCGGTGGTCGAGCTGACGAACGAGGGTGTGCAGCGGTTCGTGGAGATCGCCTGGCCGGAGGGACGCCCTCCGGACCGCCGCTGCCTGCCGCCGCCGGGGCGCTAGGAGGGTTCCGCGGCCCGGTCTCCCGCGAGCGCGGCGACAAGGCGCTCGAAGTGCGCGTGCCAGGCCACGATGCGGTCCGCGCACCGGGCGTCGTCGCCGCGGAACTCGTGGGTGAAACGGAGGACGACATGATCGCCGCGCGGCGGCTCCAGATGGAAGCGGATGCGGCTGTGCGGCGCCCCGACGGTGTACTCGGCGACCCGTTCGACGTCCCAGGCGGTGACGGTGCCGGAGGCGTCGTCGGCCTCCCCCTCCGGCTCGGTGCTCAGCCGGCGCAGGGTGATCGCACCTCCGATGCGCGGCTCGAAGGGCTCGGCGACGGCGAGCCAGCTCCGCAGCCCCCCGGAACTGGCAACGGCTGCCCACACCCGCGGAACGGGATGGGGCAGCCGCAGCGTGAACCTCAGTACCCGCGTACCGTCGCGCGTCTCGCAGGTACCTCGCTCGATCGCATCGGCCTGGCTCATACCTCCAGGGTGACGCAATCACGCCCGCCCGGCACGGCCTGGCCCTTACACGCCCGCGTACGAGTGCTTGCCGGTGACGAAGATGTTCACGCCGTAGTAGTTGAACAGCCAGCAACCGAACGCGATGAGCGCCAGATACGCGGCCTTGCGTCCCTTCCACCCAGCCGTCGCCCGCGCGTGCAGGTAGCAGGCGTACGCGACCCACGTGATGAAGGACCAGACCTCCTTGGGGTCCCAGCCCCAGTAGCGGCCCCACGCGTCGCCCGCCCAGATCGCGCCCGCGATGATCGTGAACGTCCACAGCGGGAAGACGGCCGCGTTGACGCGGTACGAGAACTTGTCCAGGCTCGACGCCGAGGGCAGCCGCTCCAGCACCGACCGGGCGAAGGCACCGGGCGAGCCGCCGTTGGCGAGCTTGTTCTCGTAGCTGTCGCGGAACAGGTAGAGCAGTGTGCCGACCGCACCGAGGTAGAAGACGGCCCCGCAGATGATGGCGGTGGAGACGTGGATCCACAGCCAGATGGAGTCCAGCGCGGGGACCAGCTGGTCACTGTCGGTGTAGAGCGTGGTGGTCGCGATGCCCAGGTCCAGCAGGACCGTGGTGACGAGCATCAGGCCCATCCAGCGGACGTTCTTCCTCAGCGCGAGAAGGACGAGGTACGAGCCGACCGCCACCGTGGAGAAGGTGATCGAGAACTCGTACATGTTGCCCCAGGGGGCCCGCTGCACCGACATGGCGCGGGCGATGACGCCACCGGCCTGGACGAGGAACGCCACGACGGTCAGCGAGACCGCGATCCGCCCCCACAGGTCACCCCTGAACGTGCCGCCGGCCGCGCCCGGGCCGTCCGGGACGTCCCGGGTCCCGGCGGCGGAACGCGTGACGATCTTCGGGCGCTCGATGACGGCGGTGGCGCCGCCCTTCCGCGCGACCTGCACCTTCACCGTGGACGACGGCGCCGCCGGGGCTCCGGCCAGCGCGGCGGCGGTACGGCCCACCTTGCTGCGGCTGCCGAACACCCACTCCGCGATGTGCGCGAAGAAGGCCAGGGTGTAGACGGCCATCGACGAATAGATCAGCACATTGCTGGTGTGTGCCAGATTCTCGTTGGTTGCGGCGGCGAGATTCACTTCTCAGCCCCTTCGGCAGGTTCTTCGGAAGGTACGTCGGGACCGGAACCGGCGTCGGTCTCCGGGTCGTTCGTGGCATCGGGCGCGGTGGGCGCCAGACCGTTGAGCTCGACCGCGAGATCGGCCAGCTCCTCGGGGAGTTTCGCGGACTCGGACCGGCCCAGACCGGCCATCTCGACGACGGTGACGCCGTCCGCTCCCCGTACCGCCCGGACCCACACGCGGCGGCGCTGGATGAACAGCGATCCGGCGAGCCCGGCGATGGCGGCGATCGATCCGGCGAGCGCCCAGCCGGTGCCCGGCTGCTCCGAGACCTGGAAGCTGGCCCATTCCTCGACGCTCTCGAAGGTGATCGAGCCGGCGCCGTCGGGAAGCTCCATGGTCTCGCCGGGAAGCAGCCGCTTCTTGAGCTTCTGCCCGCCGGCGTCCTTGAACTCCTTCATCTTCGTGGAGTCCAGCTGGTACACGTTCTGCGGCAGGCCCGAGTCCACGCCGAGGCTGCCGTGGAAGCCGTTGAGGGCCAGCACCGGGAACTCCGCGCCGGGGAACTGCGAGAACATCGTGCCCTTGCCCGCGCCGGCGAACGTCGGGACGAAGAACGCCTCGAAGCCCAGCTGGGTCTTCTCGCCGTTCTTGTCGCGGTAGCCATCCATGACCTTGATCGCACCGGTCGAGGTGATGTTGTTGTCGATGGGCAGCAGCGGCACGGCGGTCCGGTAGATCTCCTTGCCGTCACCGTCCTTGACGGAGACGACGGGGGCGTACCCGTGCGAGATCAGATAGACCTTGGTGCCGTCGACGACCAGCGGCTCGTTGACCCGGATGACCGACTTCTTCTGCTTCCCGTCCACACCCTCGGCGTACGTCACACGGGCCTCGAAGGTGCGTGGGGTGCCGCGCTGGGGGCCCTTCTTCTCGTACGTACCGACGAAGTCGTCGAGGGTGAAGCTGAACGGGGCGAGCGAGTCCGTGTCGTACAGCGAACCGGACTTGAAGTCGTCGTACTGGGTGAGCGTGTTGGAGAAGCCGTCGCCCTCGACGATCAGCTTGCCGCCCTCGGACTTGAAGAGCTGTCCGGCGGCGAAGGCCACGAGCATCACGATCAGCGCGATGTGGAACATCAGGTTCCCGGCCTCGCGCAGATAGCCCTTCTCGGCGGCGACCGCGTCACCCACCGCGTGCGAGCGGAAGCGCCGCTTGCGGAGCATGGCGGCCGCGGCCTCGCGGACCTGCTCGGGCTCGGCGTCCGTACGCCACGTCGTGTACGCGGGGAGCCGGGTGAGCCGCTTCGGGGCGCCCGGCGGGCGGCTGCGCAGCTGGCCGACGAACTGGAAGGTGCGCGGGACGATGCAGCCGATGAGGGAGACGAACAGCAGGATGTAGATCGCGGAGAACCACACCGAGCTGTAGACGTCGAACAGCTGGAGCTTCTCGTAGATCGGTGTGACCGTGGTGTGGGTCTTCTGGAAGTCCTGCACCTTCAGCTCGTCCACGCTGTTCTGCGGGATCAGCGAGCCGGGGATCGCGCCGAGCGACAGCAGGAAGAGCAGGATCAGCGCGACCCTCATCGAGGTGAGCTGCCGCCAGAACCAGCGGGCCCAGCCGATGACACCCATCGCGGGAAGCGTGCCGGCGGACTCCTCGCGCGGGGCGGTGGAGAGCTCCTCACCGGCCGCGCCGAGCTCGCGCTCTTCCGTGGTGTTCGTGTTGCTCATGGACTCAGATCCCCACAGTGAAGCCGTTTGACCAGACCTGCATCTCCTGCATGAGGGAGTCCCAGACGCCCGTCAGCAGGAGGATTCCGGTCGCGATCATCATGCCGCCGCCGATGCGCATGACCCATGCGTAGTGGCGCTTGACCCAGCCGAACGCGCCGAGTGCCTTGCGGAAGGCGACCGCCGCCAGGACGAACGGGACACCGAGTCCCAGACAGTACGCGACGGTCAGTACCGCCCCGCGTCCGGCGGTGGCCTGCTGGGCGGAGAGCGACAGGACGGAGGCGAGTGTCGGGCCGATGCAGGGGGTCCAGCCGATGCCGAAAAGGGCGCCGAGCAGCGGCGCCCCGGCCAGCCCGGCCACCGGCCGCCTGTGGAAGCGGAACTCGCGCTGCGTCACGCCCGGCAGGAGCCCCATGAAGAAGATCCCCATCAGGATCATCAGACCGCCGAGGACCTTGTTGAGTACCCCGGCGTGCACCTGGAGCTCCTGGCCGAAGTAGCCGAAGAGGGCGCCGGTGGAGGCGAAGACGACGGTGAAGCCGAGGACGAAGAGCGAGGCCCCCGCCACCACCCTGCCGCGCCGGGCCTCCGCCAGGTCGGTGCCGCTGACCCCGGTGACGTAACTCAGATAGCCGGGCACGAGCGGCAGCACGCAGGGCGAGAAGAACGAGACGAGACCGCCGAGCAGGGCGATGGGAACGGCCACCAGCAGAGCGCCGCTGAAGACGGTCTCGTTGTACGCGGCGAGGGTGATCACCGGATCACTTCTCCGCGATCAGCGGGTCGATCATCTTGCGCAGGTCCTCCGCGTTGAGGGCCTGCAGGGTGCGGGCGGCGAGCTTTCCGTCCCGGTCGATGACCACGGTCGACGGGATGGCCACCGGGTTCAGCGTGCCCTTGGGGAAGCGCAGGATGAGCTTTCCGGTCGGGTCGAAGAAGCTCGGGTAGGTGACGCCGTAGTCCTTCTCGAAGTTCACCGCGGCGGCCTTCTGGGCGTCCCGGGTGTTTATGCCGATGAACTGGACGCCCTGGTCCGCGGTCTCCTTCGACACCTTGGCGAAGTGCGTGGCCTCGGCGCGGCACGGACCGCACCACGATCCCCAGACGTTCAGGACGACGACCTTGCCCTTGTAGTCGGCGACGTCGAGGCTCTTGCCGTCCAGGGTGGTGCCGTCGAGCTTCGGGGCGGCGACGCGCTCACCCTTGGCCACGGTCGAGATTCCGCCGCTGCCGGTCACGAAGTTCGTGTTGCCGCCGCCACCGGCCTTGTTGCCGTCCCCACCGCACGCGGACAGGGTCAGCGTCGCGGCCGCGGTGGCGGCGGCGAGCAGGATGAAGCGGCGTCGGGGTGCGCGGCCAGGGCTCATGTGAAAAGTTTCGCATGACGGATTCGGGGATCTTGCGCACCCCCCTCTCTGCCCGTAAAGCCCCTTGTCAAGGCTGTTTAAAGAAGGCATTCCAGCCGCCCGCGGGTGACTGGCCGACGTCAAGCGTACGGAGCTTCGCCAGCACCGCCGGATCCTGGACGTCGAGCCAGTCGACGAACTGCCGGAAGGAGACGAGCCGCACGTCCGGCTTACCGGCGATGTGCTTGATCACTTCTTCGACGGCATCCATATAGATTCCGCCGTTCCACTCCTCGAAGTGATTGCCTATGTAGAACGGCGCGCGATTCGTCTCGTACGCACGCCGGAAACCGTTCATATAGGCACCGGCCGCCTGCTTGCGCCAGCCCGGATAGCGGGACGGCATGCCCTTGGTCGAATTCAGCGACTGATTGGCGAGGATGTTGTAGTCCATGGAGAGGACTTCGAAGGAGTGCCCGGGGAACGGCATGCCCTGCAACGGAAGATCCCATACTCCCTGGCGCTTCTCCGGCCACATCTGACGGCCACCGGGCGAGCTGGCGTCGTACCGCCATCCCAGCTTCTTCGCCGTCGGCAGGAGATTGTCCTGACCGAGCAGACAGGGAGTGCGTCCGCCGATCAGTTCCTTCCGGTAGTCGAACGGGAGCGGATCAAGGTTTTCCCAGCCGGTGTTGGTCCGCCATTCGGTGACGAAGGAGACCGCCTGGTCGATCTCGCTCTGCCATTGCGCGGGCGACCAGTTGGCGACCGACCCGGAGCCTCCGCAGAAGTGGCCGTTGAAGTGGGTGCCGATCTCGTGGCCGTCGAGCCACGCCTCACGGACGTACTTCAGCGTGTCCTTCACATGGCCGTCGGTGAGATAGCCGATGTCGGAGGCACCGCGGGGATTGTTCGGCGGACGGTACAGCGACTTCTTCGACTCGGGCAGCACGTACAGCCCGGAGAGGAAGAAGGTCATCGCGGCGTCGTGTTCCCTGGCCAGTTCGAGAAAGCGCGGGAACAGTCCGTTGCCGACCTCGCCCGCCCCGTCCCAGGAAAAGATCACGAACTGCGGCGGCTTCTGGCCGGGTTCGAGAGGGACGGGCGCGGAAGGCTGATGCGGCTGCTTTCCGGTATCCGCGGTCGAACCGTCACCGATCAGCCGGATGTCCTTCTTCGGAGCCCCGGCTCCGGGCCCGTTCCCGTCGCCTCCACCGCCGCCCCCGGAACTCTCCGGACGCCCCGGACCACCTTTACCGGAGGATCCGCAACCGGCGATCCCGATAGCGGCCGCGGCTCCCAGCCCGGCGCCCAGCAGACCCCTTCGCCTGATCTCGCGCATATCGTCCCCATCCGCGTCGTTCACCTCACGCCCACACAAACCGGCGAAGGCTTAGATGACCGAAGGAACACGGGGGTTCCGCGAACGGGAACAAATATCGATACGAGACCGGACCCTTACGGAACCTGCACACCAAAGAAGATCAGAACTACGGCCGCGGGAATCGCACACCGCGGATCATGGCCGAGAGCCGCCACACCAAGCCCCTCCGGCACATGAGGACGAAGCGGCACCCGGACGCACCCGGGCACCGCCCCAACCACCCACACCAGCGCCTACGCGCCGAACGCCTTCGACTTCCCCTTCACCGGCTTGGCCCCGGCCAGCAGATGCGCCGGTACGAGATCCCGCGCCGGCTCCGTGTACGCGACCGACACGATCTTGTCGCCCCGGTACGTGAAGCTGGTCAGCGAAGCCAGCGTGCACTGCCGCCGCCGCGGGTCGTGCCACAGCCGGCGGCGCTCCACGAAGCTCCGCACGATCCAGATCGGCAGCTGGTGGCTGACGCACACCGCCTCGTGCCCCCGCGCCGCGTCGCGCGCCGCGTCCAGGGCGCCCATCATCCGTACGACCTGCTCGATGTACGGCTCCCCCCAGGACGGGGTGAACGGGTTGGTGAGGTGCTTCCAGTTCTCCGGCCTGCGCAGCGCCCCGTCGCCGACCCCGAAGGTCTTGCCCTCGAAGACGTTGGCCGCCTCGATCAGGCGCTCGTCGGTGGCGAGGTCGAGGCCGTGCGAGGCGGCGACCGGCGCGGCCGTCTCCTGGGCCCGCTCCAGCGGGGAGGCGACGACATGCGTGACGTCGCGCTTCTCCAGGTGCTCGGCGACCCGGCCGGCCATCTGCCGGCCCAGCTCGGAGAGGTGGTATCCGGAGCGCCGCCCGTAGAGGACGCCGTCCGGATTGTGCACCTCGCCGTGGCGCACGAGGTGCACCACGGTGGTGTCGTCACGGCTCGCGTTCTCGCTCATGCGGTCGCCTCCGCCGCGGCCCGCGCCGCGGCCGGCAGGGCAGCCGCGATGCGCTCGACGGCCGCCGTGTCGTGTGCGGTCGAGACGAACCAGGACTCGAAGGCGGACGGCGGCAGGTAGACGCCCTGCGCCAGCATCGAGTGGAAGAAGGCGGTGAAGCGGAAAGCTTCCTGCTTCTTCGCGTCCTCGTAGTCACGGACGGGCCGGTCGGTGAAGAAGACGGAGAACATGTTGCTCGCCGACGACACCGTGTGCGCGACGCCCTCCTTGGTGAACGCCTCGCCCACCAGCCCCCGCAGCTCCGCGGAGACCGCGTCGATCCTCGCGTACGCGGCGTCGTCCAGCAGCCGCAGCTGGGCGAGCCCCGCGGCGGTCGCGACCGGGTTCCCGGACAGCGTGCCCGCCTGGTAGACGGGGCCGGCCGGGGCGAGGTGCGCCATGACGTCGGCACGCCCGCCGAAGGCCGCCGCCGGGAAGCCGCCACCCATGACCTTGCCGAAGGTCATCAGGTCGGGGCGGACGCCGTCGATGCCGTACCAGCCGGCCTTGGAGGTGCGGAAGCCCGTCATGACCTCGTCGGAGATGTACAGCGCGCCGTTGGCCGCGCAGATCTCCTTCAGGCCGGCGTTGAAACCGTCCAGGGGCGGGACGACGCCCATGTTGCCCGGCGATGCCTCGGTGATCACACAGGCGATCTCCCCGGGCTGCGCGGCGAACGCGGCCCGCACGGCCTCCAGGTCGTTGTACGGCAGCACGATCGTGTCGCCGGCCTGGGCGCCCGTGACCCCGGGGGTGTCGGGCAGACCGAAGGTGGCGACGCCGGAGCCTGCGGCGGCCAGCAGCGCGTCGACGTGCCCGTGGTAGCACCCGGCGAACTTCACGACCTTCGCGCGGCCGGTGAACCCGCGGGCCAGCCGGATCGCGGACATGGTCGCCTCGGTGCCGGACGACACCAGCCGCACCTGCTCCACCGGCTCGATCCGCGCGACGATCTCCTCGCCGAGCGCGACCTCGCCCTCACCGGGCGTACCGAACGAGGTGCCCTTGGCGACCGCTTCCTGGACGGCCGCGATGACCTCGGGGTGGGAATGGCCGAGAATCATCGGCCCCCAGGAGCAAACGAGGTCGACATACTCGCGACCGTCGGCATCGGTGAGGTACGGACCGGTACCGGACACCATGAACCTGGGCGTACCGCCCACGGCCCGGAACGCACGTACGGGAGAGTTCACGCCGCCGGGCGTCACAACGGACGCACGGTCGAACAGCGACTGTGAAACTGGGGCTTCGTATGAATACGCCACTTTGGTCCTGATCTGCGATTCGGGGGTCGGGAGGCCGGGCCGGAAGTCCTGGCCAACGGTGAGCAAGGAGCGCACTCTCCTCGTATCACGAAAGGGAGTCAGCCCCCTCGCGTCTGCGAAACTGGGGCGTCATTAGGGAAAGCTCACACATGCCATGGTGTCAGAGGCACGGACGGTCTTGCGGACAGGTGTTTCACCGCACGCCCGTGGGGGAGGTCACTGACACGATGATCGGGTTGCGCAGCCGGGGCTGTGTCTCCTAAGAAGTAGTCGGGTGGATGAGATATGCATCGCGGTGGCGGAGTGGGCGAAGGGACCGACGACCTGGGGCCCGAGCCTGCCCGGCGAGGGCGGCACCGGCGCGGGGCAGAGCGCGCACAGGGTGCGCAGGCAGGGAACGCGAGAAGTTCCGGAAGCAGGAGCAGTGGCCGCGTGGGGGTGACCTACAAGTACTTCGGGGCCCCCGACGGGGCCACGGCGGCACGCGTGCCCATTTCGATGCGCCCCGAGGAGCTCGGTGGTGACGAGCTGGGCATGGGCGGCATGTTCACGAAGATCAAGCCGGAGACGGTGGCCGCGATGGTCCTCACCGGCATACAGGGCATACCCCTGCACCAGGTCCCCCCGCTCGAACTGGTCGTTCTGCACCCCGACTACGCGGTGGTCAAGCTCCCCATGACGGTCGTCGACCCCCTGCGCGACGTGGGCGAGGAGTCGGTCGGCGCGGCGGCCTTCATCTGGTCCACGGTCCCGGACCGGGGCGGCCCCCGCGACGCGTTCAACGTCTACCAGCTGCTCCACGAGTGGCAGGACTTCTCCCACCGCCTGCACGACGCCGGCCACCAGGCGTACTGCCTGGTGTGGCCGTAGCCGGTCATCACGACGCCCGTCCCCGCTCTCGGCCGCCCCCTTGATTCGACATGTGTCAACATAGACATATGTCGAATGCGAAGGCGTTGCCCCTGCTGGAGTCATCGGCCGCCCCCTGCTGCGCGCCCCTTTCGGAGCGTCCGCTGACCGCCGAGGAGTCCGTCCGTACGGCCACGATGTTCAAGGCACTCGGCGACCCGGTACGGCTGCGCCTCTTCTCGCTGGTGGCGTCCCACGAGGGCGGCGAGGCGTGCGTGTGCGACATCTCCGACGTCGGGGTCTCCCAGCCCACCGTCTCCCACCACCTCAAGAAGCTCAAGGACGCGGGCCTCCTCACCTCCGAACGCCGCGGAACCTGGGTCTACTACCGGGTCGAGCCGTCCGTGATCACCGCCATGAGCCAGTTGCTGACCCCGCGCGGCTGAAGCCCGCACCCTTCGACCGCACCGCACCGTTCGACCGCACCGCACCGTTCGGCCGCACCGCACTCTTCGACAGCCTCCGCACCCTTCGACAGCCTCCGCCGCCAAGTGCCACTGTCGGACCCCCGCCCTACAGTTCCCTTAGATCATCAGGCACTTCGGGAGGGGACCCCCATGACCGGCGCAGTGACCGCTCGGCCCGTCACCACATTCACGGCTCCCCTGGGCCCGGCCGGGAAATCGGTCGACGCCCCTTCCATACTCCGTTGGCCGACCGGCCGCCGGCTGCTGGTGCAGCGCGGTGACACCGAGGCGGCCGTCGTCGACCTGGACGCCGAAGGCACTCCGCAGACCCGCTTCCCGGCCCCCTGGCCCGGCGCGTTCGGCACGTTCACCGTCGCCCCCGACGCCGGCCTCGCGGTCTTCGCCGGGCTGCACGCGGTGCGCGCGGTCGAACCGTCCGGCGCGGTGCGCTGGGAGGTGCGGCACGGCTGCTGGGACGGCAGCTGCCGCGTCCTGCACCACGCGTACGAGGAGTACGCCGCCGGAAGCCGCTCCCACCTGTACGCGGACAGCGGCTCGGTGATGTTCTCCCCGGACGGCTCGGTCGTCTGGGCCCACATCCGCGGCCCGGTCGCCGCATCGGGTCAGGACCCCGAGGCCGTGGACGAATGGCTGGTCATCGACGCCGTCGACGGCAGGGTGCTGGGCCGGGCCGACGCCGAGACGGTGGCCGCGGGGTCGGACCACGTACCGCACCCCGATCCCGCCCTGATGGGGCTCAGCGTCGGCGAGGGACAGGACGGGGCGCCGCTCCTCTGGGGCCGGTGGGACGGCCGGGAACTGTCCGTGGAGCACTTCTGCGAGAGCGAACGCATCCTCGCCTCGGTGAGCCCCTCGGGCAAGCACTTCCTGACGGTGGGCCACGACCTGGCCTCGATCGCCCTGCACGAGATCGCCGACGCCACCGTGGTCGCCGAACTGGACGCCGAAGGCGCTCTGCCGCGCCATCCGGACGCCGGGGAGGACGACCCCGACGCGGAGCAGGTGATGTGGGACTACGTGTGCGGCCACATCGACGAGGACTGGGCCGTCGCCGGCTCGGGGGAGTACGACGAGGAGTACGGCGCCGCCCGGCACTGGCTGCTGCGCACCACGGAGCTGGACTCCGCACGGCCCCTCACCTACCCGACGCCCATATCCGGCGTGCCCTGGGGGCTGGGGGACGGGACCTGGTACACGACCTCGCCGGACGGGGGCGCGTTGCATCTCTGGGCGTTGCACATTCCGCGGCCCTGAGTCCGGCGTACGCCCCCGCTCGGCTCTATCCGGCCAGTCATTGGCCGAAGACCCGTCTGAGCTGACACCCCGAACGTGCCGATGCAAGGGGCATCGACACCGAGGGAGGCCACCGTGGACGACATTCTGCTGGCCCTGTCCATCCCCGTGCTGGTCTTCGCGAGCGGCATCTACGCGGCGTGCGACAGCTGGTGGCGGCGCCGTCATCCGGCGCCGCCACCCCCGTACGCCCACCGGGCGGCCCGGCTGGCCGAGCACGCGATGCTGACCCGGGCCGAGGACATCGTCGACGGGGCGTACGAGACCCTGGCGCCCCTCTACGATGCTCCTGCCGCAGGCATGCCGACGGCAGCCGCGTACGTCACCCCCGGTGCGAGCGCCAGCCCGGATCACGACCGGTCACGGCCAGCACCTGCTCGAAAGCGCTAGCCCCGGCCTGTACGGGGAACGGCTCGCCGAACACCTTGCCCTCCCGGGCCTTCGGCGCCAGCGCGGCGAGAGCGGGTCCCACCTCGTCCACCACGGCCGCGTCGGGCACGAAGTCCTGACCCGTCGCCCTCGCCAGGTCCCAGGCGTGCACCGTCAGATCCCCCAGGACCATGAGCCCGACCGTCCTGGCAGGCAGCCCCATCCCGCCCGCGACGCCGTCCTCGGCGCCGGGCGCGTCCCACGCCGTCACCAGCCGCTCCGTCTCCCGCGCGAAAGCGCCGCGCCAGTCACCCGACACGACATCGGGCGCCTCACCGAAATCCGTCGGCTGCCTGGCCGCCAGCGCCTGGAAGTTGACGACCACCTGGAAGAGATGGCTGAGCAGGGCGCGGACGTCGTACTCGCTGCACGGCGTGGGATCTCCCAGCCGCTCGTCGTCGATGCCCGCCACCACGGGAAGGGCCTGGTCGCGGGCGGCCGCCAGCAATTCACTGATCTTCTGCATGCCTCAGACCGTGGACCCACCGGCCCGTCGGCGTCTTGAACAAACGCGCCACGGACCTCTGGCGCTCATAGGATCACCCGCATGGCCGGACCCCGACGCGATACCCGGGGCATCGTCGACGCCCCCGACCTGTTCACGCACGTACGCTTCCGCCGCCGCGAGCCGGCCCCCGCCCTGCGGCCGTATCTGGAGCACTACTGGCTGATCGACTGGGACCTGTCCCAGCCCTACGTTTCGCATGTGGTGCCGCACCCCTCGGTGAACCTCGTCTTCCAGCGGTTCGAGAGCGGCGACGAGAGGGAACGGACCGGCTTCGCGGAGGTCTCCGGCATCGGACTCGAACTCTTCGCCCAGAAACTGGAAGGGCGGGGGCGCGTCTGCGGCGTGCAGTTCCGGCCCGGCGGATTCCGGCCCTTCGCCCCGGAGAGGCCGGTGTCGGAGTGGACGGGCCGGCGGATTCCCGCCGAGCAGGTGCTGTCCACGCGAACGCCTCCGTCGGCCGTACTCGACCCGGCCGACGAGGACGCCCGGGTCGCCGCACTCGACCGCTGTCTGCTGTCGCTCGGACCCCGCCCCGATCCCCAGGCCGACCGGGCCATGGCCGTGGCCGAACGCGCTCGCGCGGACCGCTCCTTGCGCCGGGTCGGACAGCTGGCCCGCACCGAAGGGCTGTCCGCGCGCTCACTGCAACGGCTCTTCTCGACGTACGTGGGCGTCGGCCCCAAGTGGGTCATCCTCCGCTACCGCGTCCACGAAGCGCTGGAACGCGCCGAGTCGGGCCCGGAGACCGACTGGGCGGCGCTGGCCGCGGACCTCGGCTACAGCGACCAGGCACATCTGGTCAGGGACTTCACCGCGACGGTGGGCGTACCCCCGACGGCCTTCGCCCCGCGCCGGCCTGACCGGCCGCGCGCCGGTCCGGCCCCCGCGCCGACCGTCCGTGTGCTGCCGCGCCCCCCGTTGTCAGTGCCCGGCTCTACAGTCTTCGGCATGGAAAGCGCCGCGTCATCACCGTCCCCGCCGGACCGGCCGGCCTCCCCCGTCCGGATCGTGCCCTGGTCCGACGGCGACCTCGAGCTGCTCCGCCGGGCCAACGCACCGGAGCTGATGGATCACCTCGGCGGACCCGAGAGCGAAGAACAGCTGACGGCCCGCCACGACCGCTACGTGGCGCTGAGCGCGGACCGCACGGGCAAGGGCCGGATGTTCCGGATCGTCCTGGCAGCCGGCGGCGAGGACGTGGGAACGATCGGCTTCTGGGAGCGCACCTGGCAGGGCCGGGAGGTGTACGAGACGGGCTGGGCCGTCCTCTCCGGCTTCCAGGGTCTCGGCATCGCGACGGCGGCGACGGTGGCGGTCGCGGCCGAGGCGCGGGCCGAGCACAAGCACCGCTACCTGCACGCCTACCCGTCCGTGGAGAACGGCGCGTCGAACGCGGTGTGCCGCAAGGCCGGCTTCACGCCGCAGGGCACCTGCGAGCTCGAGTACCCGCCGGGCAACCCCTTGCTCTCGAACGACTGGCGGCTGGATCTGCGCACATGAGCGGACCGGGTCTTGCGCGACCCCTCGGCCTAATGGATGAATACGCATGAACCATTAGCCGATTTCACCGACGGATGGGCACACGATGTTGCTGGCACACATCAGCGATCTGCATCTCGACGGAACCGACCGGGCGACGGACCGGGCCACCCGGGTGGTGACCTACCTCAACTCCCTGGCCCGGCAGCCGGACGCGGTCCTGGTGACCGGCGACATCGCGGACCACGGCGCTCCCGAGGAGTACGCCGAGGCGGCCCGGCTGCTCGCCGCGCTCACGGCACCGGCGCTCCCCTGCCCCGGCAACCACGACGACCGCGCCACCTACCGCAAGGTCCTGCTGGGCGACGAGCACACCGAAGGGGCGGACGGCGTCACCGGCCCCATCAACCGACTGCACCACGTGGCCGGTTACGCGCTCCTGCTCTGCGACTCGACGATCCCCGGCGAGGACGCGGGACGGTTCGACGACGAGACGCTCGACTGGCTGGCCCGCACCCTGGACGACCTGGGTGACACCCCGGCACTCCCGGCCTTCCACCACCCGCCGGCCACGGTCCACCACCCGTACCTGGACTCCACGAACCTGACCAACGCGGCACGCTTCGCCGAACTGCTCGCCGAGCGCCCCGTCGACAACGTCCCTGCGATCCTCACCGGCCACGCGCACACCTCGATGGCGGCCACCTTCGCCGGGCGGCCCCTGCTCGTGGCGCCCGGCGTGATCTCGACACTGCGGCTACCGTGGGAGAGCGGCGAGGGACTCGTCGACCGGATCGCACCGCCCGGGGTCGCCTTCCACGTCCTGGACGAGGGCGTCCGGGGTGCGGGCGGACGGATCACCACGCACTACCGCGTCGTGCCGTGACCGCCCGGCGGGGCGCACCCAAGCGGCCCGCGGCTCCGGAAAACCCTCGCTGCCGCGCCCCGCACAGTGGCATCCTGACGAGGTGAACGGACCGGAGATCGACCTCGAAGTAGCACCTGAGCTGCGACTCTTCGTTGCGCACGAACGCCGGGGCGGGCGCACGAGCGTCACCACCGACGGCTCGTCGACGCTCGGCCATGTCGTGGAGTCCCTCGGAGTCCCGCTCACCGAGGCCGGACAGCTGCTCGTCGACGGCCGCCCCGTACCCGTATCGCACATCCCCAGCGCGGGAGAACTGGTCGAGGTCCGCGCCGTGGAACGCCCCCAGCGCGTCCCCGGCGCCCCGTTGCGCTTCCTCCTCGATGTCCACCTCGGCACGCTCGCCCGGCGACTGCGACTCCTGGGCGTCGACGCCGCGTACGAGAGCGAGGACATCGGCGACCCGGCGCTGGCCACGCTCTCGGCGACGGAGCAGCGGGTGCTGCTCTCCCGGGACCGCGGGCTGCTGCGGCGACGCGAGATCTGGGCGGGGGCGTACATCTACAGCGACCGCCCGGAGTCCCAGCTCCGTGACGTACTGGGCCGCTTCGCGCCGGTCCTGGCGCCGTGGACGCGGTGCACCGCCTGCAACGGGAAGCTGGCGGATGCCGACAAGAGCTCGGTGAGCGCCCAGCTGGAACACGGCACGCAGCAGTCCTACGACGTGTTCGCCCAGTGCACGGAGTGCAGCCGGGTGTACTGGCGGGGAGCCCACCACTCGAACCTGGAAGCCATCGTCGCGGACGCCGTCCGCGAGTTCGGCGGACTCGGCACCGAGGCTCCGGCCGCCGGGAGCTGACACCTGGTCAAGCCCCCTGTCACGGCCGCTCCGCGGCCAGACAGCGCTGGATCGTCGGCGCGAGCCGGGCCAGGAACTCCTCACGAGCGAGCACCCCGAGCCGGATGGCCTGCGCCACGCCCTGGGCCGATGACGCCCCACCGCGGACCTCGGCCCCGACGCCCCGACGCCCCGCCTCCATCGACGCCGACGCGGCACCCGTCATCGCCCCCGACGGCTCACCACCTCAGAAGACGTACGCGTCCCCCGTGGCCGGCGCCAGCACCACGTGCTTGTTGTTCCGCGGCTCACGGTCGGGCATGCCACCGCTCCACATCGTGTCGACCCGGACGACCACCTCGGCAGGCCGTGCCCCGAGCCGCAGATCGAGCGTGGCGCGCCGGGTCTCCCCGTCCGCCGACAACGGGCCCGTCCGGCACAGCACCGTGCTGCGGCCACCCCAGAGACAGTTCTGCGGCAGCCCCTGACGACCCGCCAGAGGCGTGGAGAACCGCAGCCGCACCGTGGCGTCCATCAGATCCCACGGACCGCTGTTCGCACTCTCCAGCCAGACTCCGAGCCGATCACCCCAGAGGGAGACATGCCCGTGATGGGACACATCCGCCTCCGGCACCACACCCCGGGTCAGGGGCGGGACCACGGGCCGGGCCGCGGCCGAGGGCCCCGCCCCCCACAGCACGGTCGCCGCCATCGCCGCCGCGGCGGACACCACCAGCAGAGCTCTACGCGTCGCTACCATGCGGCGAACATACCGATCGCCCCCAATCATCCCTATTTAATGACCGGTTCGACGCGCCTCACCCCACCCGCACGGCCCACGCGTCCCCCACGTGAAACGCTCCCCCCATGCTCGTCGCACGCTCCATCGCCCTCTTCGCCGTCGCCGCGCTCTTCGAGATCGGCGGAGCCTGGCTGGTCTGGCAGGGGGTCCGGGGCAGCGACGCGCACGGCGGACGGGGCTGGATCTGGATCGGCGCCGGTGTCATCGCCCTCGGCCTCTACGGATTCGTGGCGACCCTCCAGCCGGACGGCGAGTTCGGCCGCATCCTCGCGGCGTACGGCGGCGTGTTCGTCGCCGGCTCGATCGCCTGGGGCATGGTGGCCGACGGCTACCGCCCGGACCGCTGGGACGTGATCGGCGCACTGGTCTGCCTGGCCGGCATGGCCCTGATCATGTACGCCCCCCGCGGCCGGTAGACCCCGCGCCGTCGCCGCACCCGTGGCCGGTGAACCCCCGCCCCACCTGCCTGCCTATCCTTGGCCCGTATCGATCAGCCGTCCGAGGAGATCGCCATGGCCGCCACCCCCATCGCCGTCATCACCGGCGCGAGCAGCGGCATCGGTGCCGCGACCGCCCGGCAGCTCGCCGCCGCCGGCTACCGCGTCGTGCTCACCGCCCGCCGCAAGGACCGCATCGAGGCGCTCGCGGCAGAGATCACCGAAGCGGGCCACGAGGCGACGGCGTACGCCCTCGACGTGACCGACAGGACCGCGGTCGACGAGTTCGCCACGGCCTTCCGCTCCCTCGCCGTCCTCGTCAACAACGCGGGCGGCGCGCTCGGCGCCGACCCCGTCGCCACCGGCGACCCCGCGGACTGGCGCCAGATGTACGAGACGAACGTCATCGGCACCCTCAACGTGACCCAGGCCCTGCTGCCCGCCCTCACCGCGAGCGGCGACGGCACGATCGTGATCCTCTCCTCCACCGCGGCCCTCTCCTCCTACGAGGGCGGCGGCGGCTACGTGGCCGCCAAGCACGGCGAGCACGTCCTCGCCGAGACCCTCCGCCTGGAGATCGTCGGCACCCCGGTCCGCGTCATCGAGGTCGCGCCCGGGATGGTCAAGACCGAGGAGTTCGCGACCACCCGCTTCCGTGGCGACACGGAGAAGGCCGCCAAGGTGTACGCGGGCGTCGACGCCCCCCTCACCGCATCCGACGTGGCCGACACGATCACCTGGGCCGTCACCCGCCCCAGTCACGTCAACATCGACCTCCTGGTCGTCCGCCCCCGCGCGCAGGCGTCCAACTCCAAGGTCCACCGCACCCTCTGACCCGGCGCACAGGAGCCCCGGACCGCATCGGTCCGGGGCTCAGGTACGTCGCCGCGCGGGGCTCACCCCTTCACGCAGATGACCTGCTTCAGCTTCGCGACGACCTCGACCAGGTCCCTCTGCTGCTCGATGACCTGCTCGATCGGCTTGTACGCGGCCGGGATCTCGTCCACGACGCCGGAGTCCTTGCGGCACTCCACGCCCCGCGTCTGGTCCTCCAGGTCCTGCGTCGTGAAGCGCCGCTTCGCCGCGTTCCGGCTCATCCGCCGGCCGGCACCGTGCGAGGCCGAGTTGAACGACTTCTCGCTCCCCAGTCCCTTCACGATGTACGAGCCCGTCCCCATGGACCCCGGGATGATCCCGTACTCCCCCGAACCGGCGCGGATCGCTCCCTTACGGGTGACCAGCAGGTCCATGCCCTCGTACCGCTCCTCCGCCACGTAGTTGTGGTGGCAGCTGATCTCCTGCTCGAAGGCGACCTTGGCCTTCTTGAACTCCTTGCGGACGACGTCCTTCAGGAGCCCCATCATGATCGCGCGGTTGTACTTCGCGTACTCCTGCGCCCAGAACAGGTCGTTCCGGTACGCGGCCATCTGCGGCGTCTCGGCGATGAAGACCGCCAGGTCCCGGTCGATCAGACCCTGGTTGTGCGGCAGCTTCTGCGCCTGGCCGATGTGATACTCGGCCAATTCCTTGCCGATGTTCCGGGAACCGGAATGCAGCATGAGCCAAACAATATCGGTCGAATCAATACAAAGCTCGACAAAATGATTCCCCTGGCCGAGCGTTCCCATCTGTTTCGTGGCACGTTCCTGACGGAATTTGACCGCATCGGCGATCCCGTCGAACCGTCCCCAGAAATCGTCCCAGCCCGCCGTCGGGAAGCCGTGCAGCGTCCGCGGCTCGACCATCTCGTCGTGCATCCCCCGGCCCACCGGAATGGCCTGCTCGATCTTCGACCGCAGCCGCGACAGATCACCCGGCAGGTTGTTGGCCGTCAGGGACGTCCTCACCGCCGACATTCCGCAGCCGATGTCCACACCCACCGCCGCCGGGCAGACCGCACCGTGCATGGCGATCACCGAACCGACGGTCGCGCCCTTGCCGTAATGGACGTCCGGCATGACCGCGAGACCCTTGATCCAGGGCAGCGTGGCAACGTTGCGCAGCTGCTGCATCGCCCCGTCCTCGACCGATGCCGGATCGGCCCACATGCGAATCGGAACCTGCGCCCCCGGTACCTCTACATACGACATAACCCCTCGATTCCCCCGAAAAGACTGAAAGCGCAAAACTGGCGCCAAGATCGGCAAACACATCGGCCGACCGGCATTCACAGCTGCGCGTGCGATACACATTGTGTCCACCGGCCGCCATCGGGCGGCAACCTGTTTTCGTATCGAAGGGAGCCTGGGAGCGTGCGACACATGGCGTATGTACCCGGCGTCGCGCTCCTCGCAGCGCTCGTCGTCGGCTGCAGCGCGAGCTCGGGCGGCGATGCCGACGACGCCGACAGCAAGGTGGGCAGCCCGACGATCACGGCCGCCCCGCCCGGCAAGTACCGGACCCTGCCCGAACCCTGCCGTGCGGTTCCGCGCTCCACCCTCAAGGACCTCCTGCCCGGCGCCGCCGAACTGCCAGAGGACCAGCAGGAGAAGGTGTACGAGGGCGCGGCCGCCGTGACCTACGACACCGACCGCAAGGTCGGCTGCCGCTGGAAGGCCGACTCCCCGGACATGTCCCGCAACCTCGTCATCGACTTCGAGCGCGTCGTGTCGTACGACCCCGCTGTGAGCGACGACTACCGGGCCGGCGAGGTCTACACGAAGAAGGAGAGCGCCGCCGGTCTGTCGGCCGCCTCCATCCCCAGCGGGGAGAAGACGACGGGCCAGGGCTCGACGCCCGCCACCCCGTCGGCCGGGAAGAACGCCGGCGGCACGGACAGCGCGGACGGCACGTCCGGCACCGCCGGCCCCACCGACGCGGCCGACCCCACCGACACCGCGAGCACCGGCACCCCTGGCGCCACCGCCGTGGACCTGGAACCGCGCATCCTGGACAACTTGGGAGATGCGGCCTTTCTGGATGATGTACTCACACGGGCAGGTTCCACCGCCCAGCACCGCACGGTGAGCGTGGTATTCCGCACATCGAACGTCATCGTGACCGTCCAGTACGCCGAGCAGCCCACCCTCGTCACCAAGGTCCCCGACAGCAAGGAACTGCAGGAAAAGGCCCGCGCGCTGGCCCGGCAGCTGGCCGAGACGCTCAGCGAATAGCCGTGGCCCGGCGGCCGGGACCGCACCCCGTCCACCTTGGCGAGGTCCGCGACCGAGGCGGCATCCGGCCACCGTCCGTCGTACCGTGGCCCTCCGGACCACCCCGCCCGCCCGGTCGGCCGACGACCGGCCGCCCGACCGCCCGACCTGCCCGACCGAAGACCCGCACGAGACCGCCGTGCCATCCGAGTGAAGGAACCATGCACCGATCAGCCCCGCGACTGTCCCGCATACTCGCCTGCGCCGCCGTCCCGGTGATGCTCGTCGTCGCCGGCTGCTCGTCGGACGACGGCAAGAAGAACGCGGACGCCTCCGCCTCGGCGAGCGCGAAGCCGAAGGCGCCGACCGTCGAGCCCGCGAAGTTCTCCGAGCTGCCCGACCCGTGCAAGGCGATCGCGAAGAAGACGATCTCGTCCCTGGTCCCCAAGGCCAAGGTCAAGGACGGCACGCCGGGCAAGTCCAGCGACGTCTCGGCCCGCGCCGGCTGTTCCTGGAACGGTCTGGACGACAACGGCGTCAAGGGCTCCCAGTACCGCTGGCTCGACGTCGGCTTCACCCGCTTCGTCTCGGACCAGTCCCTCGGCAGTGGCGCCAAGCGCGCGACGGAGGACTACACGAAGCAGGTCGCCAAGGCCCAGGCCACCGAGGACGCGAAGAAGCTCGAGACCGCCGCTGTCAGCGGCATCGGTGAGCAGGCCACCGCCGTCACGTACGACCTCACCAAGACGAAGGAGGACTTCGAGTACGCGACGGTCGTCGCGCGTACGGGGAACGTCGTCGTCACCCTCACCTACAACGGCGCGGGTTACGCGGGTGCCAAGGCACCGTCCGCCTCCGACATCCTGAAGGGTGCCGAGAAGGCGGCGAAGGAAGCGATCGCCTCGGTCGCCACCGCCAACGCGGCCGCGGCCACCGACGAGGACTCCGACTCCGCGACCACCAAGGCGCCCGCCCCTGGCAAGTCCTCCGCCAAGTCCTCCGCCAAGCCGTCCGCCAAGACCTCCGCCAAGTCCTCTGCCAAGTCCTAGGGCACGCCCCTGGAGCGGGGCACCGGAAACCGTCGGCACATCGTGACGTAGCCCGGCAGCAGCCCCAACCGGCCTGTACAGAAGCACTTTCACGAAGCCCGGCACCCCCTGGGGAGCCGGGCTTCCCCCCTCCCCGCGCAACGCGTGCCCCACGCATGTGCCAGGCTGTGCCCGCGCCGGACGTACTGAGTCGGGCGGAGGGCAGCAGCCCAGGACAGAAGACGGGGAGGGGATCGCGCGTGGCCGCGATGCAGCTGACACGCACGCACCGGATACTCATCGGAATCGTCATCGCCGGTGCGGTGCTCATCGCCGCGATCGGATTCGCGGGCTCGTACGCGGCCGTCCGCGAACTGGCCGTGGAAAAGGGCTTCGGGTCGTTCTCGTACGTCTTCCCGATCGGCATCGACGCGGGCATCTGCGTCCTGCTCGCGCTCGACCTGCTGCTGACGTGGATGCGCATCCCGTTCCCGCTGCTGCGTCAGACCGCCTGGCTGCTGACCGCCGCGACGATCGCCTTCAACGGCGCCGCGGCCTGGCCCGACCCCCTGGGCACGGGCATGCACGCCGTGATCCCGATCCTGTTCGTCGTCTCCGTCGAGGCCGCCCGCCACGCCGTGGGCCGGATCGCGGACATCACGGCCGACAAGCACATGGAAGGCGTACGCCTCACCCGCTGGCTGCTCTCCCCGATCCCCACCTTCAAGCTGTGGCGCCGGATGAAGCTGTGGGAGCTGCGCAGTTACGAGCAGGTCATCAAGCTCGAACAGGACCGGCTGATCTACCAGGCCCGCCTCCAGGCCCGTTACGGCCGCAGCTGGCGCCGCAAGGCCCCCATCGAGTCACTGATGCCGCTGCGCCTGGCGAAGTACGGCGTCCCGCTCGCCGAAACCGCTCCGGCCGGGCTCGCGGCCGCGGGCATCGAACCGGCGCTGCTGCCGCCGGTCGTCCCCGTCCAGCCGCAGGCCGAACTGCCGTACACCGCGCCCCAGAAGACGCAGCCGGGCCAGGAACACCAGCAGGGGAACGAGCAGGACTCCGAGCGCGAGTTCGAGCGCGACTTCGAGCGGGACTTCGAGCGGGACTTCGAGCAGGGTCACGAGGAAGAACAGCACGGCGCGCCCCACCCCCAGCAGTTGCCGCACGAGCAGCGGCAACACGGACACGAAAGCCCCTGGTTCGCGGCGCCGCAGGTGCCGGAGGGCGCGTACGAGGGCGCGTACAACCCGACGTACGTCGAGGGTCTGGAGCCCACCCCGGTGATGATCCCGTCGGGCCCCGGCGGCCGCACCCGTCCCCTCGGTGACGTGGGCACGATCGGCGCGGTCCCCCACCCCCGCAGCGCGGAGCCCCAGCAGACGCACCCCTCGGAGGAGCGGTTCCAGCAGGTACGGGAGCAGCCGCGGGAGCCCGAGGAGGACCTGGCGGAGTGGGCGCAGGAGGACGCGGAATTCGCTGAGATCGCGTACGAGGAGTTCGCGGCGTTCGTGAAACAGCACAACGACTACCCGAGCGTCGAGGCCCTCGACATACACGTCGTGGACGTCCACAACCTCAGGCACCCGCGCAGCGCGGCGCTGATCCGCCGCTTGATGCCGGAGTTCAAGAACCGTTACCACGCGGTACTCGAGGCGGATCACATCGCGTGAACCGGCCATGCGGCCCGTCCGGCGCTTGAGGACGGAAACCGGTACGGCGGAGGGCCGTCACCCAGTTCACCGGGTGACGGCCCTCCGCCCATGGCACTACGCGCCGAGCAGCCTCCGCACCCGGTCCGCCCCCACCGCGAGCAGCAGCGTGGGCAGGCGCGGCCCGGTGTCGCGGCTGACCAGCAGCCGGTACAGCAGCGCGAAGAACGACCGCTGGGCCACCTTCAGCTCCGGCGTCGGCTTGGCATCGGCCTCCAGCCCGGCCAGCACCTTCGGTACGCCGTAGACGAGCGTGGTCAGCCCGTCGAGCGACCAGTGCGAGTCCAGCCCGTCCAGGAGCAGCCGCAGCGACTCGCGGCCCTGCTCGTCCAGCGAGCCGAGGAGTTCCTTGTCCGGCTCGTCGCGGACGATGGTGCGCGCCTCGGGCGGGACCTGGCTGGTGATCCAGTTCTCGGCGCGGTGGAGACGGGGCCGCGCCTCGTCCAGCGAGGTCAGCGGATTCTCCGGGTCCAGCTCGCTGAGAATGCGCAGCGTCTGGTCCTCGGCCCCGGCCGTGATGTCGGCGACCGAGGCGAGGGTGCGGTACGGCAGCGGGCGCGGGGTGCTCGGCAGCTCACCGGCGGCCGTGCCGATGGCCCGTGCGTACGCCGCCGCGTCGGCCGGCAGGACGGAGCCGTCTGCGACCTTGCGCGCCAGCGAGTCCCACTCGTCGTACAGCCGCTGGATCTCCTGGTCGAAGGCGATCTTGAAGGACTGGTTGGGCTTGCGGCGCGCGTAGAGCCAGCGCAGCAGTGGCGCTTCCATGATCTTCAGCGCGTCGGCGGGCGTCGGGACGCCGCCCTTGCTTGAGGACATCTTCGCCATGCCGGAGATCCCGACGAACGCGTACATCGGTCCGATCGGCTGCACACCGTCGAAGATCTCGCGCACGATCTGGCCGCCGACGACGAACGAGGAGCCGGGCGAGGAGTGGTCCACACCGCTCGGCTCGAAGATCACGCCTTCGAACGCCCAGCGCATCGGCCAGTCGACCTTCCAGACCAGCTTGCCGCGGTTGAACTCGCTCAGCCGGACCGTCTCGGCGAAGCCGCAGGCCGAGCAGGTGTAGTTCAGCTCGGTGCTGTCGTCGTCGTAGGAGGTGACGACGGTGAGGTCCTTCTCGCAGTTGCCGCAGTAGGGCTTGTACGGGAAGTAGCCGGCGGTGTTGCCACTGCCGTCGTCCTCGTCCGCCGCGCCGGAGCCCTCGGCGGCCTCCAGCTCGGCCTCGTCGACCTTCTTCTGCTGCGGCTTCTTGCCGCCCTTGGCCGCCGCGCCCGGGTCCTTCTTCGTCCGGTAGCGGTCGAGGATCGCGTCGATGTCGCCGCGGTGCTTCATGGCGTGCAGGATCTGCTCGCGGTACGTGCCCGCCAGGTACTGCTCGGTCTGGCTGATCGCGTCGTACTCGACACCGAGGTCGTCCAGCGCCCCGGTCATGGCGGCCTTGAAGTGCTCCGCCCAGTTCGGGTACGCGGAACCCGCCGGGGCGGGCACCGAGGTCAGCGGCTTGCCGATGTGCTCGGCCCAGGTCTCGTCCACACCGGGGACCCCGGCCGGCACCTTGCGGTAGCGGTCGTAGTCGTCCCAGGAGATCAGGTGCCGGACGGTGAGGCCGCGGCGGCGGATCTCGTCGGCGACCAGGTGCGGGGTCATGACCTCGCGGAGGTTGCCGAGGTGGATGGGGCCCGACGGGGACAGACCGGAGGCGACGACGACCGGTTTGCCAGGCGCACGACGCTCCGATTCGGCGATGACATCGTCCGCGAAGCGGGAGACCCAGTCGGTCTCGGTGCTGGTCTGACTCTCGGCCACGGTCGGCACGTCCTTCTCTCGTGTAGATCCCGTCGGGGGGCACCGCCCATTCTCCCAGGTCCCACCGACAGCGCGAAAACGGCTTTAGGCGGCGGGGCGAACCCCGCACGCCGCCGCGTAAACCGCTTTACACCCCGTGGGATACTTGGGCGATCCCTCGTACCCCTACGGAAACGGCAGCCAGCTCATGGCCTCGGTCAATTCCCTCGCTTCCACGCTCCAGCAGCAGCTGGCGGACGCCCTGACGGCAGCACTGCCGGATGCCGGCACCGCGGACCCGCTGCTGCGCCGAAGCGACCGGGCCGACTTCCAGGCCAACGGCATCCTGGCGCTCGCCAAGAAGCTCAAGGGCAACCCGCGCGAGCTCGCGTCCCAGGTCACGGCCGCCCTTCCGGCGGGCGACCTGATCAAGGACATCGAGGTCTCGGGGCCCGGCTTCCTCAACATCACGCTGACGGACAAGGCGATCATCGAGACGCTGGCCGCCCGCGCCACGGACGGCGAGGGCCGTCTCGGCGTCCCGCTCGCCGGGAATCCGGGCACGACGGTCATCGACTACGCCCAGCCGAACGTGGCGAAGGAGATGCACGTCGGCCACCTGCGGTCGGCGGTCATCGGCGACGCGATGGTGCAGATCCTGGAGTTCACCGGCGAGAACGTGGTCCGGCGCCACCACATCGGCGACTGGGGCACGCAGTTCGGCATGCTCATCCAGTACCTGATCGAGCACCCGCACGAGCTGGACCACCGGGGCGGCGCCGACGACGGCGAAGCGGCCATGTCGTCGCTGAACCGCCTCTACAAGGCATCGCGGGTCCTCTTCGACTCCGACGAGGAGTTCAAGGCCCGCTCCCGCGACCGGGTCGTGGCGCTCCAGGCGGGTGACCCGGAGACGCTCGCCATGTGGCAGCGCTTCGTCGACGAGTCGAAGATCTACTTCTACTCCGTGTTCAACAAGCTCGACATGGACATCCGCGACCCCGACGTCGTCGGCGAGTCCGGTTACAACGACATGCTCGAAGACACCTGCCGGATTCTGGAGGAGACGGGCGTCGCCGTCCGTTCCGAGGGCGCGCTGTGCGTGTTCTTCGACGACGTGAAGGGCCCCGACGGCAACAAGGTCCCGCTGATCGTCAAGAAGACGAACGGCGGCTACGGCTACGCGGCGACCGACCTCTCCGCGATCCGCGACCGGGTGCGGAACCTCAAGGCTGACTCCCTCGTGTACGTGGTGGACGCCCGGCAGTCCCTGCACTTCAAGATGGTCTTCGAGACGGCCCGTCGCGCGGGCTGGCTGGGCGGGGACGTGAAGGCGCACCAGCTGGCCTTCGGCACCGTGCTCGGCAAGGACGGCAAGCCGTTCAAGACCCGTGAGGGCGAGACGGTCCGGCTGGTGGACCTGCTGGACGAGGCGATCGACCGGGCGACGACGGTGGTCCGTGAGAAGGCCGAGAAGGTGGGCCTCACGGAGGACGAGATCGTCGAGAACGGCCGGTACGTCGGCATCGGGGCCGTGAAGTACGCGGACCTGTCGACGTCCGCGGTGCGGGACTACAAGTTCGACCTGGACCAGATGGTGTCGCTGAACGGCGACACGTCGGTGTACCTCCAGTACGCGTACGCGCGTATCCGCTCCATCCTGCGCAAGGCCGGCGACGCGAAGCCGGTCGCGCACCCGGAGCTGGAGCTGGCCCCGGCCGAGCGCGCGCTGGGTCTGCACCTGGACCAGTTCGGCGAGGTCCTGTCCGAGGTGGCCGCCGGGTACGAGCCGCACAAGCTGGCCGCGTACCTCTACCAGCTGGCGTCGCACCTCACCACGTTCTACGACCAGTGCCAGGTCCTGAGCGACGAGAATCCGGCCGAGGTCGTCGAGAACCGGCTGTTCCTCGTCGAGCTGACGTCCCGCACGCTCCACCAGGGCATGAAGCTCCTCGGCATCCGCACCCCCGAGCGTCTCTGAGCACTCACCCTGTTCATGGAGATACCGAAGGCCCCGCACGACACGTGCGGGGCCTTCGGCCATGAACGGGCGGCTACTGGGGCTGTCCCAGCCCCCAGCCGGACACATCGGCCAGTCGGCCGCGCCACAGCGGCATCGACACGGAATTCACGGCACCGACCACCAGCGTCGCGTTCCGCAGGTGAATCCACCGTGGCAGCTGGGAGTCGTCCTCGGCCCGGAGTTCCTTGATCCCCTGGTCCACCGTCTCGGGAAACTCGGCGATCAGGTTCGCCGCGTCGCCCGCCGCCTGGCGCACGCTCCTCGCCCATTCCGACTTCCACGCCTCGTGGCCGATGATGTCGCCGTACAGCACTCCGCTGGGGACGTTGAGCGTGATCGGCAGGCTCGACCGCAACTCACGGTCGAGCAGCTGGATCAGCAGCTGAAGCTGGAGATCGGGGACCGGCTCGGTGATCACCGATGTCGAGTCCTGCGATGTCCCGGCGGACTCGTTCATGGGTATCCCTTCCATACGAGAGCACGGTGGCGCTCATTTTCGAACGTCATCTGCCCGGCACCGGTCCGGACACACCCGCGCCGGACACACCCGTACCAGGCCACTGCGTCACAGGTACCGGCGTATCGGCACGACGGCGGCCTCACGGGCACGCTGCGTCCATGACCGGCGCTTCCACCGGCCCGGCCGGATCAGCTCGCTCTGCCGCAGGTCGTCCTCGAAGTGACCGTCCAGCGTGGCGGTGAGTTCCGGGTCCAGCACGGCCAGCATGACTTCTTCGTCGTGGTCGAGCGAGCGCCGGTTGAAGTTGGTCGAGCCGATCAGCGAGGCGACGCTGTCGACCGTCATCACCTTGGCGTGCATCATCGTCGGCTGGTACTGGAAGATCTTCACCCCGCAGGCGGTGAGGTCCTCGTAGTAGTGCTGTCCGGCGAGCTGGCAGACCCGTTTGTCGGTGTGCGGCCCCGGCAGCAGGATCTCCACCGTGATACCGCGCCGCGCGGCCGCGCAGAGCAGTTCGATGAAGTAGGCATCGGGTGCGAAGTAGGCGGTGCAGATCCGCACGCGCTCCTCGGCGGACTCCAGCATGACCCGGAACAGGGTCTGCATGTCCTGCCACCCGAAACTGGCCGAACCCCGCACCACCTGCACCACCGCGTCGCCGTGCGGGGTGCTCTCCACGAAACGGTCCCGGGCGTCGAAGAGTTCGTCATGGCACTCCGCCCAGTTCTGGGCGAACGCCGCCGCGAGACCGTCCACGGCCGGCCCGCGCAACCGGACATGCGTGTCACGCCACTCGTGCTCGTCACGGGCGTCACCGCACCATTCCTCGGCGATCCCCACCCCACCGGTGAAGGCCGTCTCCTCGTCGACGACGAGTACCTTGCGGTGGCAGCGGTGGTTCTGCTTCAAGGGCGAGAGATACAGCGGCTTACGGAACCAGGCGATCTGGACGCCCGCCTCCTCCATCATCGCCAGCTGGTCCTTCTCGATCAGCCGGCTGCCGAAACCGTCCAGCAGCAGCCGCACCCGGACCCCGGCGCGGGCCCGCCCCGCAAGCGCCTCGGCGAAGTCGCGGGCTATGTCCCCGCGCCAGTACACGAAGGTCATCATGTCCACGGTGTGCTCGGCGCCACGTATCGACGCGAGCATCGAGCCGAATATCTCGTCCCCGTTGCGCAACACCACGAGACCGTTGCCCTCAGTAGCGGCGATGCCGATCAGCCGCTCCAGCCTTCGCCGCAGGCGCAGTATGCGTTCCGCGAAGAGGGGGTCCGGTCTCTCACCTGAGCTGCGGGACATCGTTCACCTGTCCGTATAGGGAATGGAATGCCGACCGACTGTACTCCCGCTCTCTCCCTCTTCCCCACCACCCTCAGTAGTCCCGCAGGACCCACGTCTTCTTCTCGGCCCAGTAGTCGTACAGCGGCCGGTCGTTCAGGCTCATCGTCCGAAACGGCTTCCCGTTGTCGTCGATGCGCATCGTGCCGCTCCGGTCACCGCTGCTCCAGTCCAGTTCCAGATACCAGCGGGCGTCGTACGTCTGGGTGCGGGCGTACACCACCAGAACCACCGGATCGTTCGCGGACGTCTTGAGCGGCAGTGGATTGGCGGGCAGCGTGCGTTCCCCGTTGTCCGTCGGGACGGCCTTGAACAGGGGACGCGCGGCATCGAGATTGACCTCGTACGTGGACACCAGCACCCCGCTCCCGCAGCCCTGCAGCATGGAGTAGGCCAGCCAGGCCGGCGCGGCCGTGCGGCCCACGACCCGTACGTGCATGGCTTGGAGGACGACGGCGTCCGCCTCCTTCCCCTGCACGACCACGTCGATGCGCTTCAGCCCGCCTGGTACGGCTCCGAGAGCACCGGCCCAGACCCCCGCGTCGGGCTCGTAGGGCGGCGGCGGCACCCGCTCCGGCTTCCGGTCCAGCATGTAGGTCTGGTCGCACTTGTCCTCCCAGGTCTCCGGGCGGATGTGTACGGCGAGCGGCAGGCCGGTCTTCGCTCCGGCGCCGCCGGACGTCTCCGGCCTCACCGTCCGCGACGGCTCGGCCGACGCGGAAGCCGGCGTGGACGCGCGCGCGTCCGAGGGCGAGGGGCTTCCCGACACCTTCCCGTCCGTCGTCGCGGTGCCGGACGGCTTCCCCTCCCCGCCCGGGCGGGGCGGCGCGCCGGCGTCCGTCTCCTCCCCCTTGCCCGAGGCGACCGTGCCGCTGCCCTGCGGGGGCGCCATCTTGACGAGTGCCACGGTGGTGGGGACGGCGAGCGCCACGACGGCCGCGGCGACGAGCGCGAGGCGCAACGGCCGGTTGCGCCGGCCGGGAGCACGGTTTTGTACGGGTTCCGGTACGTGCTCCGGTACGAGTTCACGCTCCGGTTCCGATTCGGCCGCGGCGGACACCGTGTCCTCCGGTGCCTCCGCCTCCGCCTCTGCCTCCGGCGCCGCTACCGCCGCCGGCGCCTTCCGCCGCTTCGCCTCGTCCGCCAGCATCCATGCCCGGTGCAGCGCGACCAGTTCGTCGCCCGACGCACGACAGACCCGCGCGAACCGTTCGACGGGCGCGTAGTCGTGCGGAACGGCGTCCCCGTTGCAGTACCGGTGGACGGTGGAGGTGCTCATGTGCAGCTTCTGGGCCAACGTCCCGTAGCTGAGTCCGGACCGCTCCTTCAGCCCCCTCAGCAGCGCCGCGAAGTCCTGGATCTCTGTGCCCACCCCGACCGTTCCCCTCTCTTTCCTTCCCGGAACGGCGTTCCAGGCAGGTGCTGTTCGCGCAGGTCAGAGGAGGCGCGAACGTTCCAGCGTCCCGCGTGGCCCAGCCACCGTTGCGACCGAATTCCGGGCCCGGACACGATGTGGACACACCGCGGCGTTCTCCGCGACCCGTACATCCCACCCTCACCGCCCCGGGAGCCGCCGTGCGTACTCGACCTGCCTTCAGCCTGACCGACGTACTCGCCACCTGCGTGCTGATCACCTGCGTCACGGTCGTCGCCGCACTCCTCTGAACGCCAGTACACCCGCCCACACCACAAGGCGCCAAACGGCGCCCCGCACTTACGCCTTCGAACGGGGAGAACCACCTCATGCGCAACCTTCGCTTCCGCCGCGCCGCCCGCACCTCCGCCCTGGGCACCGCCGCACTGATCGCCGCCGCCCTGTCACTGACCGCCTGTCAGGGTGACGGCGCGGCAGCGGCGGACGACGCCGCCGTCGACCCGGCGGGATCGGCATCCCAGCAGCCGGCGGAAAGCTCCGCCACGCCCGCCCCGGCGTCCGGCACACCCGAGAACACGGCGAAGGACACGAACGGTTCGGATTCCGCTTCCGGTGACGTCAAGGGTTCCGGTCCGGGCTCCGTGCAGCCCGCCGCGAAGCAGCCGCGGAAAACCGGCGACAGCGGCCCCACCACCCTCGCCTGCGACGGCGGGAACACCAGGGTGACGCTCGCCCCCGTGACCCGCCCCATGAACCACATGCTGCTCACGGTGACCAACACCGGCTCGAAGGCCTGCAACGCCTACTACTACCCGTTCCTGCGCTTCGGTGACGCCCAGTCGGCCCCGCGGGCCGTCGAGGCGAGCAAGCCGCAGGCCGTCGTCACCCTCGCCCCCGGCACTACCGCCTACGCCGGTGTCATGACCGAATCCGCGGACGGAAGCGGCACGGGCGGCTACTCCACGAAGGACGTGACCGTCAGCTTCCAGGGCCGCGAGGGCTCCGGCTCCAGCGGCCCGTCCACGGACATCACGCTCGGCAAGGAGGTGTACGTCGACAGCACCGTGTTCGTCACCTACTGGCAGACCTCCATGGACGACGCCCTGATGCACTGACCGTCACCCGAGCGGGGCTTCCAGAAGGCGCACCACACGACCTTCCCGGGGCTCCGCTCCCGTACGCCCCACCGGTCGGCCAGCACGTCGACGAGCAGCAGCCCGCGCCCCGACTCCCCCGCGGGCTCCCGCACCGCGGGCTCCCCGTCTCCGCTGTCGTGCACCTCCACCGACAGCGCCCGCCCCGCATCCTCCAGCCTCAGCCGCACCAGATACCCGCGCCCCGGCGGCACCCCGTGCACCAGCGCGTTGGTGGCCAGCTCGCTCACGCACAGCAACACGTCGTCCAGCCGCGCCCCGAACCCCCAGTCGACTGCGGCCTCCCGTACGAACTCCCTTGCCGCCGGGACCGATCGGTGCTCACGCCGGTAGAACCGCTCGCGCAGCAGCGAGAGTTGCGTCGTCTCGTTCACGGGACGAGAGTCACACTCCGTGACTACGCTGCCGCAGTACGCGCACCCGTACAGATTTCTTGTACGGGTCGCCCATGCGTGAAGTACGGACGACGGTGGGGAGTGGGGACCGTATGCACCCCAGGAAGCGGCAGCGCAAGAACGCGTCGGCGATGAAACTCGTGGGCAAACTGGTCGGCGTGTTCCGCACCGCGGCCGGCCTGACCCAGGCCCAGCTGGCGGAGATGGTGGGCCACCAGGCGGAGACGATCGCCTCCATCGAACAGGGCCGACGCGCGCTGCTGCCGGAACTGGCAGGCCAGTTGGACCGGCTGCTGGAGACGAAGGGGGCGCTGGAGACGGCGGTGGAGAACATGCCGGAGATCGATCTGATCCCGGCGTGGGCGGAGGAGTATCTGGATCTGGAACGGGAGGCACTGGCGCTGTCCTGGTTCGAGAACCAGGTTCTGCCGGGCCTGCTCCAGACCGAGAACTATGCGCGGGCGGTGTTCCGTACCGACGTCCCGGCGCTCGGCGAGGAGGAGATCGGGCAGCGAGTGGCAGCTCGGATCGAGCGTCGGGAGATCTTGCAACGAAGCAAACCTCCAACGGCGAGCTTCGTCTTCTCCGAGGCGATCCTGATCGACCGCCTCGGTGGCGACCAAGTGCACGGCGAAACCCTGCGGCATGTGCGCTCCTGCATCGATATCCCAGGCATCGCTATCCAGGTCATGCCCCTTGGCCGCCGAACACACGCAGGGCTTTCGGGACCCTTCATCCTGCTTGAGACCCCAGACCACCAACGTCTCGCCTACACGGAAACGCAGCGCGGCAGCCAGCTCATCTCCGCCCCCAATGAGGTGAGCATCCTGGAGCGCAAATATGCGATGCTGCGAACGCAGGCCCTCAACACCGAAGACACGAAGGGCCTGTTGGACCGGCTGCTAGGAGAGCAATGAGCACCGCACGCAAGTGGTTCAAGTCCAGCTACAGCAGCGAACAGGGCGGGGCCTGCCTCGAAGTCGCCTACACCTGGCAGAAGTCGAGCTACAGCGGCAACGAGGGCGGGCAGTGCATCGAGGTCGCCGCCCACCCCGCCGCCATCCACGTCCGCGACTCCAAGAACCCCGACGGACCCACCCTCACCGTCGCGCCCACCACCTGGGCGGCCTTCGCCGGCTTCGCCGCCGACCGGCGACTCGTCTGACTCCACGGGAGAGCTACCACCGCCATGGCTGTCATCCACAACACCACCACGCTGACGCCCACCAAGCTGGAACTCCTCGCCTCCTGGCTGCCCGGCCAGCCCTGGTACCTCGGCAAGAGCGAGCAGCCCGAACTGGCCAGGACCGGCGGATTCCGGCTGGACGACCCGGAGGGTGAGGTGGGGATCGAGTTCATGACGGTCACCGACACCTCCGGGGACCAACCCGTCATGTACCAGGTGTTGTTCAGCTATCGCGGCGCACCGATCGTGGGCGGCGACGAGGCGCTCATCGGTACGACCGAGCACGGGGTACTGGGGCAGCGATGGGTGTACGACGGGGTGCGCGACCCGGTCCTCGTCGCCCAGCTGTTCGCGCTGATCGTCGGCGAGGCCGAGCCGCAGATGCAGAGCACGAGCGACACCCCCGACCCGTCCGTCACCGGGTGGTTCGCGGAGACCGTCGCCAGTGCGGCGCTCGCGTCCACGACCGTGACCGACGACCCGGACGGTACGGACCTTCTCGTGGAGACAGCCGACGACGGGCGTCAGCTGACCATCCACATCAACCGCGTCCTCCAGCCCGGCCGGCCCGCCGAGGCCCAGGCCCTCGGTCACGTCACAGCGGACGCACCCCTGCCCGACGGGACCAAGGCGCGCACGGTGTTCGCCCTCGTCCGCTGAGTACGAGAGCTCATGCGGCGATCCCGGGCGCCGAGTTGACTCGTACACGTGCCCGATGACCTCACCCACGCGCGTGACACGCGCGCCTGGATCGCCCCGCTCGTCTCCACGCTCGTCACGCTGCCGCTCGCGTTCTTCGCGCTCGTCACCGGCGGGCTCTCGCCGATGGCCTGCGACTCCTGCTCGGAGGCCGACCCCGACCGCTTCGACGCGAGCTTCGGCCCGGCGTGGACGCTGCTCTGCTGCGGCCTGGCGCTCTCGCTGATCCTGCTCATGGCCGCCTGGGCGCTCCCCTGGCGCAAGGGGAAGGCAGCCCGCCGCGTGCTCATCACCGTGCTCGCCCCCGCCACGGTGCTTCTCACGTCCGTGACGTTCGCGGCCCTGCTCGACACGCCCTGACGATCAGGCGCGGCCGAGGCCGGCCCTCAGCCCCGTGCCAGCCGCTGCGCGACCTCGGTGGCCCAGTACGTCAGGATCATCTGCGCACCCGCGCGCCGGATTCCGGTCAGGCTCTCCATGATCGCGGCGTCCCGGTCGATCCAGCCCCGCTCCGCGGCGGCCTCGATCATCGCGTACTCACCGCTGATCTGGTACGCGGCCACCGGCACGTCCACCGACTCCGCGACCTTCGCCAGGATGTCCAGGTACGGTCCGGCAGGCTTCACCATGACCATGTCGGCGCCCTCGTCGAGGTCGAGCGCCAGCTCGCGCAGGGACTCGCGGGTGTTCGCCGGGTCCTGCTGGTACGTCTTGCGGTCGCCCCTCAGCGACGAGCCGACCGCCTCGCGGAACGGCCCGTAGAACGCGGACGAGTACTTCGCGGTGTAGGCGAGGATCGACACGTCCTCGTGCCCGGTCTGGTCGAGCGCGTCACGGACGACGCCGACCTGGCCGTCCATCATGCCGCTCGGCCCTACCACGTGGGCGCCCGCGTCCGCCTGGACCTGCGCCATCTCCGCGTACCGCTCCAGCGTGACGTCGTTGTCGACGCGGCCGTCCTCGGTCAGCACACCGCAGTGCCCGTGGTCGGTGTACTCGTCCAGACAGAGGTCGGACATGACCACGAGGTCGTCGCCCACCTCTTCCCGCACCGCCCGCAGCGCGACCTGCAGGATTCCGTCCGGGTCGGTGCCCGCCGTGCCCGTCGCGTCCTTCTTCTCGTCCAGCGGGACACCGAAGAGCATGATCCCCGAGACGCCGGCCGACACCGCGTCGAGGGCGGCCTTCCGCAGGGTGTCCAGGGTGTGCTGCTGCACGCCGGGCATGGCCGAGATGGCGACAGGCGCGTCGATGCCCTCGCGTACGAACGCGGGCAGGATCAGGTTCGCCGGGTGGAGGCGGGTCTCGGCGACCATGCGTCGCATCACGGGCGTCGTCCGCAGCCGCCGGGGGCGGGAGCCGGGGAAGTTTCCGTACACAGTCATCCTTCGACGATAGACCCGTACACACCACCGTCTTACCGACACCCGTGCCGGAAAACGGAGCGGGGCCCGGCCGCCGAAGCAGCCGGACCCCTAACACCTGCGACCGAACCGGTCAGGTCGTCGTACGACGCCTCCGCGCACCCGGACGCCGCTCGCTCGGCCGGGTCACCGGGTCACCGGCCTCCTTGGCCGCGTCCCGGCGCTGCGCGCCGAACGCCGCGAGCGCCTCGGCCAGCTTGTGCACCGACGGCTCCGGGGACAGCACGTCGACCCGCAGGCCGTGCTCCTCGGCGGTCTTCGCCGTGGCCGGGCCGATGCACGCGATCACCGTCACGTTGTGCGGCTTGCCGGCGATACCGACGAGGTTTCGCACGGTGGACGACGAGGTGAAGAGCACCGCGTCGAACCCGCCGCCCTTGATGGCCTCACGCGTGTCGGCGGGCGGCGGCGAGGCGCGGACCGTGCGGTACGCGGTGACGTCGTCGACCTCCCAGCCCAGCTCGATGAGGCCGGCCACCAGGGTCTCGGTGGCGATGTCGGCACGCGGCAGGAAGACACGGTCGATCGGGTCGAAGACCGGGTCGTACGGCGGCCAGTCCTCCAGCAGCCCGGCGGCGGACTGCTCACCGGACGGCACCAGGTCCGGCTTCACGCCGAAGTCGATCAGCGCGGCGGCCGTCTGCTCACCGACGGCCGCGACCTTGATCCCGGCGAAGGCACGGGCGTCGAGCCCGTACTCCTCGAACTTCTCCCGGACGGCCTTGACGGCGTTGACGCTCGTGAAGGCGATCCACTCGTAGCGCCCCGTGACCAGGCCCTTGACCGCGCGCTCCATCTGCTGGGGCGTACGCGGCGGCTCGACGGCGATCGTCGGCACCTCGTGCGGCACCGCGCCGTAGGAACGCAGCTGGTCGGAGAGCGAAGCCGCCTGCTCCTTCGTGCGCGGCACGAGCACCTTCCAGCCGAACATCGGCTTGGACTCGAACCACGCGAGCTGTTCGCGCTGGGCGGCGGAGCTGCGCTCACCGACCACGGCTATGACGGGCTGGTGCCCGTCCGGTGAAGGGAGCACCTTCGTCTGCTTGAACAGCTGGGCGATCGTGCCGAGGGTCGCCGTCCAGGTGCGCTGGCGGGTCGTCGTGCCGGCGATCGTGACGGTCAGCGGGGTGTCGGGCTTACGGCCCGCCGAGACCAGCTCACCGGCGACCGCGGCCACCGAGTCGAGCGTCGTGGACACGACGGCCGTGGCGTCGCTCGCGCCGACCTCGGCCCAGCAGCGGTCCGAGGCGGTACGCGCGTCGACGAAACGGACGTCGGCGCCCTGCGCGTCGCGCAGCGGCACGCCGGCGTACGCGGGCACGCCCACGACGTTGGCGACACCGGGCACGACCTCGAAGGGCACGCCCGCGGCGGCGCAGGCGAGCATCTCCGCGCCCGCGTGCCCGTCCAGGCCGGGGTCACCCGAAATGGCTCGGACGACCCGCCTGCCGCCCTTCGCGGCCTCCATGACAAGATTGGCCGCATCCCTGAGAACGGGTACCCCGACGGTTGTTGACGCCACGTCAACAACCGTCAGCTCAGGCGTGCTTACGCCTGCCCGCGCATGGCAGCGGACGACGTCGAGGACATGCGGTTCCGCGACAAGGACGTCCGCGCTCGCGAGCGCCTCGACGGCGCGCAGAGTCAGCAGTCCCGGGTCGCCGGGACCGGCGCCGAGGAAGGTGACGTGCCCTGCGGGCAGGACAGGAAAGTCGGATACGGCGGGGCCGGTGGGGCTCAAAGTGCTCGCTCCCCCATAAGACCGGCCGCACCCTTGGCAAGCATCTCGGCCGCGAGCTCGCGACCGAGGGCCGCCGCGTCGTCGGGCGACGTGGGGACGGGACCGGTGGTGGACAGCTGCACCAGCGAGGAACCATCGGTGGAACCGACGACACCGCGCAGGCGCAGTTCGTTGACAGTCTGACCGTCGACCAGGAGGTCGGCCAGCGCACCCACAGGTGCGGAGCAGCCGGCCTCCAGGGCGGCGAGCAGGGCACGCTCGGCGGTCACGGCGACCCGGGTGTACCGGTCGTCGAGCTCGGCGAGCGCGGCGGCGAGGTCCGTGCTGGTTGCAGCACATTCGATCGCCAGTGCTCCCTGACCGGGAGCGGGCAGAACGGTGTCGACCGGCAGGAAGTCGGTCACCTCACCGGTCCGGCCGAGGCGGCTGAGCCCGGCGGCGGCGAGTACCACCGCGTCGAGCTCCCCGCTTCGTACAAATCCGATACGCGTATCTACGTTGCCCCGGATCGCCACGGTCTCGATGTCGAGGCCGTGGGACCGGGCGTACGCGTTGAGCTGCGCCATGCGGCGCGGCGAACCGGTGCCTATGCGGGCGCCGGACGGAAGCTGCTCGAAGGTCAGCCCGTCCCGCGCCACCAGCACGTCACGCGGGTCCTCGCGTTCCGGCACGGCGGCCAGGACGAGACCTTCGGGCTGGGCCGTCGGCAGGTCCTTGAGCGAGTGGACGGCGAAGTCCACCTCGCCGCGCAGGAGCGCTTCGCGCAGTGCGGCGACGAATACGCCGGTCCCGCCGATCTGCGCGAGGTGCTCCTTGGAGGTGTCTCCGTACGTGGTGATCTCGACGAGCTCGACGGCACGCCCGGTCACCTCCCTGACCGCGTCTGCGACCAGGCCGGACTGCGCCATGGCGAGCTTGCTGCGGCGGGTTCCCAGCCGGAGCGGCACCGGGGCCGGCGCGCCCAGGGATGAGTTGTCGGTCATGACCGCCCTCTATTCGGGTCGTTCAGGTCTGCCCGGGAGACGGCGGCGACCGTCTGCGGGTCAAGGTCGAAGAGTTCCCGCAGCGCATCGGCGTACCCGGCGCCGCCGGGCTCACTGGCGAGCTGCTTGACCCGCACGGTGGGCGCGTGCAGGAGTTTGTCGACGACGCGGCGCACGGTCTGTGTGATCTCCGCGCGCTGCTTCTCGTCCAGATCGGGGAGGCGTCCGTCGAGCCGCGCGATCTCGCCGGCCACCACATCGGCGGCCATGGTGCGCAGGGCGACGACGGTCGGGGTGATGTGCGCGGCGCGCTGAGCGGCGCCGAAGGCGGCGACCTCGTCGGCGACGATGGTGCGCACCTGGTCCACATCGGCGGCCATCGGAGCGTCCGCGGACGCCTCGGCGAGCGACTCGATGTCGACGAGGCGCACACCGTCGACGCGGTGGGCCGCGCCGTCGATGTCACGCGGCATGGCCAGGTCGAGCAGGGCGAGCCGGACGGGGCCGGAGCGCTGGGCGGGCACGGTGGCCCGGCGGGCGGCCCGTTCCTGCGCGGCGGAACCGTTCTCCACCCACGCGGCGTGCTGGTCCAGCTCCGCGGTGGGGGCGAGGGGCACTGCGGGCGCCTCGGCGGCCGCGTCGAACGCCACTCCGAGCGCGTCGGCGACGGCCTCGGCGGTCAGGACGAGACCGGTCGCACCGGTGCAGGAGACGACGACGTCGGCACGTGTCAGTTCGCCGGAGACGGCGGCCATCTCCACGGCACGGGCCGCGGTGCCGCTCTGTCCGAGGATCTCGACGAGCCGGTCGGCGCGGGCCCTGGTGCGGTTGGCGACGACGATCTCGGCGACACCGGTACGGGCCAGGGTGGCGGCGGCCAGCGAGGACATCGAACCGGCGCCGATCACCAGGGCGCGCTTGCCGCCCGCCCAGTCGGTGACGTCGGCACCGTCGGCGAGCTGCTCGAGACCGAAGGTGACGAGCGACTGCCCGGCCCGGTCGATCCCGGTCTCGCTGTGCGCGCGCTTGCCGACCCGCAGGGCCTGCTGGAAGAGGTCGTTGAGCAGGCGTCCCGCGGTGTGGAGCTCCTGCCCCAGCGCGAGCGCGTCCTTGATCTGGCCGAGGATCTGGCCCTCGCCGACGACCATCGAGTCGAGGCCGCAGGCCACCGAGAAGAGGTGGTGGACGGCCCGGTCCTCGTAGTGCACATAGAGATAGGGAGTGAGCTCGTCGAGACCGACCCCGCTGTGCTGGGCGAGCAGCGTGGACAGCTCGGCGACGCCCGCGTGGAACTTGTCCACGTCCGCGTACAGCTCGATGCGGTTGCAGGTGGCCAGCACGGCCGCCTCGGTCGCGGGTTCCGCGGCGAGGGTGTCCTGCAACAGCTTGGCCTGGGTCTCGGCGGCCAGCGAGGCCCTCTCCAGTACGGAGACGGGGGCGCTGCGGTGGCTCAGACCTACGACGAGGAGGCTCATGCCGGCATCACGGCGGGCATGTCCCCGTCGGGTCCCTTCCGGCTCACGGGAGTGGCGCGCAGAGGCGGCGCGTCGGCCTGCTCCGCGTTGTTCCCGGCCGCTTCCTCACCGGCCTTGCGCTGCTCGTGGAAGGCGAGGATCTGAAGCTCGATGGAGAGGTCGACCTTGCGCACGTCGACCCCGTCGGGCACGGAGAGCACCGTGGGGGCGAAGTTCAGGATGGACGTCACGCCCGCGGCGACGAGCCGGTCGCAGACCTGCTGCGCGGCACCGGCAGGCGTGGAGATGACACCGATCGACACACCGTTGTCGCTGATGATCTTCTCCAGCTCATCGCTGTGCTGGACGGCGATCCCGGCGACGGGCGTACCGGCCATGGCGGGGTCGGCGTCGATCAGGGCCGCGACGCGGAAACCACGGGAGGCGAAGCCGCCGTAGTTCGCGAGGGCGGCGCCGAGGTTACCGATACCGACGATGACGACCGGCCAGTCCTGGGTGAGCCCGAGCTCGCGGGAGATCTGGTAGACGAGGTACTCCACGTCGTACCCGACACCACGCGTGCCGTAGGACCCCAGGTAGCTGAAGTCCTTGCGGAGCTTGGCGGAGTTGACCCCCGCCGCCGCGGCGAGTTCCTCGGACGAGACCGTGGGAACCGAGCGCTCGGAGAGCGCCGTCAAAGCGCGGAGATACAGCGGAAGTCGGGCGACGGTGGCCTCGGGAATTCCTCGGCTACGGGTCGCCGGTCGGTGATTTCGGCCAGTTGCCACGGTGCTCCTGCGGGATGAGCGGGGCTGCAGGCGGCCGTATGTCCCAGGACCGCCCCGTCGAATGCAGGCTATGTCTTTGTGAACGCGTGCACAAAGATGGTGTCCGTTTTGTCCGGTCAAAGTGACCGGGGTCACGCGCATTCCCTGCGCGATCCCGGAACCATGGACCGCATCAGCCCGTTGCGGGCGCGAAGGGGGCAAGGCGGTACACACTCCTCATGTCTACGCCCCCGAGACCACTCAAAACGCCCATGATGTTACCGGGTTTCAGTCAGGCACCCAGCGCCTTGCGCAACCTGCCCGGGTCCACACGCCAGAACGTGTGCTGTTCGTCATCCACGAGCACCACCGGAATCTGCTCCCAGTACTCCCTGTACAGCGCCTCGTCCTGCGTGATGTCCTTCTCCACCCACGACGCGCCGGTCTCCGCGCAGACCTCGCGCACCACGAGCCTCGCGTCGTCACAGAGATGGCATCCCGGCTTGCCCACCAAGGTCACCACGCGGTCCGCGGGCTTCTTCTTCGTACGACGCAGCAGTGCACTCATGCCTACATTCTGCGCCTGTCCGTACCCACCCCACGGGCCCCGGACTCCCCCGCCCCCGCACGCCCGGAATCACCCGTTTAACAATTCGGCCTCGGAGAGTTCACGCCTTCGCATCCCAGCAGGTCGGGCAGTGACGAGCAGACTGGCTATGCTCACGACATGGCCGCTCTTGGATGGCTCACACCCCGTAGGCGCTCCGCGACAGCACGGAGCGTCCTGGCAGGCGAGGCAGCAGCCGAGGCAGCGCGGAAGTCATCGCTCCTCACCGACGAGTCCCTCCTTCCCACCGAGGCCGAGGAACCCGCGTTCCCGGTGACCGGCGACGACCGCGCCGCCGCCTTCTTCGACCTCGACAACACCGTGATGCAGGGCGCCGCGATCTTCCACTTCGGCCGCGGCCTGTACAAGCGGAAGTTCTTCCAGCGCCGCGAGCTGACCCGCTTCGCGTGGCAGCAGGCGTGGTTCCGGCTGGCCGGCGTCGAAGATCCGGAACACATGCAGGACGCCCGCGACAGCGCCCTGTCCATCGTCAAGGGCCACCGCGTCTCCGAGCTGATGTCCATCGGCGAGGAGATCTACGACGAATACATGGCCGACCGCATCTGGCCAGGCACCCGCGCCCTCGCCCAGGCCCACCTGGACGCCGGACAGAAGGTCTGGCTCGTCACGGCCGCCCCGGTGGAGACCGCCACGATCATCGCCCGCCGCCTCGGCCTGACCGGAGCACTGGGCACGGTCGCCGAATCGGTCGACGGCGTCTATACGGGCCGCCTGGTCGGCGAGCCGCTGCACGGCCCCGCGAAGGCCGAGGCGGTACGCGCCCTGGCGGCCGCCGAGGGCCTGGACCTGGAGCGCTGCGCCGCCTACAGCGACTCGCACAACGACATCCCCATGCTCTCCCTGGTCGGGCACCCGTACGCGATCAACCCGGACACCAAGCTCCGCAAGCACGCCCGCGCCCTGGACTGGCGCCTGCGCGACTACCGCACCGGCCGCAAGGCGGCGAAGGTCGGCATTCCGGCTGCGGCCGGCGTGGGCGCCCTGGCCGGCGGCACCGCCGCGGCGGTCGCCATGCACCGCCGCCGCCGCTGACCCACCCGGCGCGAGCGTCCGCGTGCCGCCCTCCCCCTGAAGCGACCGCAGCGACCGCGCCCCGACGCGCGCCCCCGCCTCGCGCCTCCCTACTTCCCCTCGGTACGGGACCGCTCGTACGAAACCGCGGCCTCCCGCGTGCCCGACGGCAGCCCGTCGGGCGGCCGGACAGCCTCTCGCGGGCCACGCCCGGGGCCGCACGGCCGATCGGTACGCCCGTCCGCGTCTCCCCGCCCACCGCTCCGGCCAGTCGGATTGCCATGCTCCGACCACAACCCGTCGCGCCTACAGGCAGATCTCGAAGTAATTCGATCAATACTCGATCACGATGTGCTACTGGAACAGTCACTTAGAGGTTATAGAAGCGACGTAACCGGTGATTTTAGCAACTGGGTGTAGCGCCGCCTGTACGAAGCGTTATTCTCCTCAGACGCATGACGGAGCCCCTCACCCGCTACGACGAGTGACGGTTTTCGAACTGCACGTGATGGAAGCTCTGCCTCTGGGAGTCCCGTGTACCCACATGTCGGGGTTGACGCCTCGGGCCTGGCTGCGCTGCGCGCAACGGTCATCGACCGCTTGCGCGGCTTCGTCCCCACCGCGTACGCCGTCCCCGCTTTTGCCGCCCCTGCACCCGTCGGCCCCTGCTATGCCCTGGCCGAACGGAGTGCGGCGGTCGGAAGACGCAGCAACCGCGGCGCCACGACCACGTCAACCGTTCGTCGGCCGACGGCCGACAGCGACAGCGCTCGCATGATGGATCTTGTCGAGCGCGCACAAGCCGGCGAGGCGGACGCCTTCGGCCGCCTGTACGACCAGTACAGCGACACCGTGTACCGGTACATCTACTACCGCGTAGGAGGGAAGGCGACAGCGGAGGACCTCACCAGCGAGACCTTCCTGCGCGCGCTCCGCCGCATCTCCACCTTCACCTGGCAGGGCCGCGACTTCGGCGCCTGGTTGGTCACAATCGCTCGAAACCTGGTCGCCGACCACTTCAAATCCAGTCGTTTCCGACTGGAAGTGACCACCGGCGAAATGCTCGACGCCAACGAGGTCGAGCGAAGCCCCGAGGACTCCGTCCTGGAGTCCCTCTCCAATGCCGCGCTGCTCCAGGCCGTGCGCCGACTCAATCCACAACAGCAGGAGTGCGTCACCCTGCGTTTCCTGCAGGGCCTCTCGGTCGCCGAGACGGCCCGGGTGATGGGCAAGAACGAGGGCGCGATCAAGACTCTGCAGTACCGCGCCGTCCGCACACTCGCCCGGCTCCTGCCGGACGACGCCCGTTAGACCGACCCACGGTGATCGGCTCATGCCGCACTGGTCCGATCATCTTTCGTGCGTAACCCAAGTGCCGCGCCGCTCGTTGTGCCGGTTGCAGGCCCCCTGTCGTCACACCATGACCGCTTCCGCTCACTCAATCGAGTGGAAACGCTCAAGGTACGCAACCTTCCGGACGCTCAGGGGAGTCGACCGTCATGACGAGAGGAGGTGCCGCCAGTGATCGCAAACGTTTCGGCACACCGGCGGGCGAACGCCTTCGCCCAGGCCATGGAGGAGCAGTCGCTCCAGGGTGCGGCGGCCGTACAGCCCGAGGAACCGGCCGAACAGGCCGACCACGGACCGCTGTTGGCCCTGGCGAACGGCCTCGGTGAGCTACCGAAGCCGAAGTTGGACCCCGAGGTCAAAATGGTGCAACGAGCGCAGCTCGTCGCCGCCATGGAGGCCATGTTCGCCGAGGGCGGCGCGTCCACGGGCCCTACGGTGCCCGAACAACGGGGCAAGGGGGCCCACCGGGCCTCCCCGCTCCGGAAACTGCGCCCCCGCTCACGCTGGGCGAAAGGACTCACCGCCGGCGGACTCACCGTAGGTGTGGCCGCAGGAGCCTTCGGCGGAGTGGCCGCTGCCAGTTCGGACGCCCTGCCGGGTGATTCCCTGTACGGGCTGAAGCGCGGCATGGAAGACATCAACCTCGGTATGGCCAACGGCGACGCCGACCGCGGCGAGACATACCTGGACCAGGCATCCACCCGGCTCAGTGAGGCACGCCGCCTCATGGAGCGGGGCCGCTCGGGCGAAATGGACCATGAATCACTCGGTGAGGTCAGGCGCACACTCAGCCGCATGACCCACGACGCCACGGAGGGCCACCGCCTTCTGCACACGGCGTACCAGCGGGACGGCTCCATCGGTCCCATCCAGACACTGGACTCGTTCTCCCGCTCGCACCGCGAGAGCTGGAGCAACCTCCGGGACCGGCTCCCCGTACAGCTGACCGACATCAGCGACAAGGTCAGCTCGGTCTTCGAGGCCATGGACGAAGAGGTCGCCCCCCTCCAGGCGCTGCTCCCCAGCGCCCCGGAGCGGAGCGAGGAGCCTCGCCGGACCGGCACCCCGCAGGACGCCACCGGCCCGTCCGGTGGCGGCGCACCCGCGCCCGCCTCGCCCACCGCACCGGAGGGCCGTACGGACCAGAGCACCCAGCCCGAACCGTCCGGCTCCGGCAGCAGCCCGTCCGACGGACTGCTCGGCGGCGGTACGGACGGCCTGCTCGACGACCTCCCGACGGACGAGGTCACCCCGTCGTCCCCGGACGGCAAGGTCAGCATGCCCCCGTCCCCGGACGTCACCCTCCCGCCACTGCTCCCCGGCCTCCTGCCGGGCCTGGGCATCGACGGCGAGGACCTGAAGCCGTGAGCACCGCCGGGCTGGGCCCGTCAAAGGCCCAGCCCGGCCACGCCCCGCTCCGCCCGGCGACGGGTCAGAAGAACACCGACCGCCGCTGCACCAGCAACTTGTACAAGGTGTGCTGGATCTGCTCCCGCACCTGATCCGTCAGGTTGAACATCAGCATCGGGTCCTCCGCCGCCTCCGGCGGATAGCCGTCCGTAGGAATCGGCTCCCCGAACTGGATCGTCCACTTCGTCGGCAGCGGCACCGCCCCGAGCGGCCCCAGCCACGGAAACGTCGGCGTGATCGGGAAGTACGGGACCCCGAGCACCCGCGCCAGGGTCTTCGAGTTGCCGATCATCGGATAGATCTCCTCCGCGCCCACGATCGAGCACGGCACGATCGGCACCCCGGCCCGCAGCGCGGTCGACACGAAGCCGCCCCGCCCGAAGCGCTGCAGCTTGTACCGCTCGCCGAACGGCTTCCCGATGCCCTTGAAGCCCTCCGGCATCACCCCCACGACCTCGCCGCTCTCCAGCAGCCGCTGAGCGTCCTCGGCGCACGCCAGCGTGTGCCCGGCCTTGCGGGCCAGCTCGTTGACGACGGGCAGCATGAAGACCAGGTCCGCGGCGAGCAGCCGCAGATGCCTGTTGGCCGGATGGTGGTCGTGCACGGCGACCTGAAGCATCAGCCCGTCGAGCGGCAGCGTCCCCGAGTGGTTGGCCACGATGAGCGCCCCGCCGTCGGACGGGATGTTCTCGACGCCCTTCACCTCGACCCGGAAGTACTTGTCCGCGAGCGGCCGGAGCATCGACATGAGGACCTGGTCGGTCAGCTCCTTGTCGTAACCGAACTCGTCGACCTCGTAGTCACCGGTGACCCGTCGGCGCAGAAACGCCAGCCCGCCGGCGATCCGCCGGTCCCAGCCGCTCCCCGCCGCCTCCTGGGCCTCCCGCGGCGGCACCGCACCCTCTCCGGCCGCCTGGGCGCCCAACGGCACCTCCCCGCCCGGAAGGGCGCTCACAGGCGCCCCACCGGCCGCTGCGGGCCCCGCTGCCCGACTGCTGCCCGACCCCGTCCTGCGCCGCGCAGGACGCTGCGCGCCCCCCGACCGCGTGCGGTCGTCGTCGAACGGAATGACCTTGGCATCCGTCATCGTCGATGCGCTCCTCTACCTGGCGCCGTGAGTTGAATGTGCCCCGCCCGCGAAGCGCGACTCCGCGAGCCGGTCGACGGCCCTGCCCACCGTCTCGGGCGGCAGCAGCCCCGGACCCCGGCTGCGTGCGAACTCCGCGAACGTCTCCGCCGTACTGAACCGCGGGAAGAAGCCCAGCGTCTCGCGCATCTGCACGGTGGAGACCACCCGCCCGTGCGTCAGCAAGCGGATCTGCTCCGGCGAGAAGTCCGTCATGCCGATCGTGCGGAGCGCCGAGCCCACCCAGGTGACGGCCGGCAGCAGCAGGGGCACCGTCGGCCGCCCGAGCCGCCGCGAGCACTGCGACAGGAGCAGTACCCCGTCGCCCGCGATGTTGAAGGTGCCGCTGTTCAGCGTCCCGCGCCGCGGTTCGTGCGAGGCGATCCGCAGGACGTCGATGACGTCGTCCTCGTGCACGAACTGAAGTCTCGGGTCGTACCCGAAGACCGTCGGCAGTACGGGCAGTGCCAGATAGTCGGCCAGCGGCGAGTCCGGGTCGGGCCCCAGGATGTTCGCGAACCGCAGGACGCAGACGGCGACATCCGGCCTGCGGCGCGCGAAGCCCCGTACGTAGCCCTCGACCTCGACGGCGTCCTTCGCGAAGCCCCCGCTCGGCAGGGACTTGGGCGGGGTCGTCTCGGTGAAGACCGCCGGGTCGCGCGGCGCGGAGCCGTACACGCCCGTACTGGACTTGATGACGAGCCGTTGGACGGTCGGCGATTTCTGGCAGGCACCGAGCAGCTGCATGGTGCCGATGACGTTGTTCTCCTTGACGGCCGTCCGGCCGCCCGCGCCGAGCGCCTTCCCGGAGACATCCAGATGGACGACCGTGTCGACGGAGTGTTCGGCGAGAACCCTCGCGATCGCCGGCTGCCGGATGTCCGCCATGACGAACTCGGCCTCGCCGAGCTGATGCCCGGGCGAGACCGCGTCGACGGCGATCACCCGGTCGACCTCGGGATCGCGCTGGACGCGCCGCACGAAGCGGCCTCCCAGCTGCCGGGCCACTCCTGTGACGAGCACGACCTTCCCCAAGATCAGCGCCTTCCGTCGGTACGTGAAGCGGGTGCCCTGCGGATCGGGGCACACCCCTGACCGTCACCGTAGCGGGTGAACGTTCCCGTGTGACGACTCCATCGCGGGCCTTGCCGAAGGCTTGGCCCGAATAGCGCCGCAGCCCCCCCGCCAGAACGGCGGGAGGGCTGCGGTTTCACGAACTGCGTTCGCTTACTTCTTGTTGCGACGCTGAACGCGCGTGCGCTTGAGCAGCTTGCGGTGCTTCTTCTTGGCCATCCGCTTGCGCCGCTTCTTAATAACAGAGCCCACGACTACCCTCGCTCACTTCTTCTTCACTGGTGCGGGGCGTCTGGGCCCACACGACCTACGTCGGCCTAGCCTACCCGCCACTGGGTGAGGGACGTAATCCGAGGGCAATGTCAGGCCGACTCCACCCCCACGAAGGACTCGCGGAGATACGCGTGAACCGCTTGTTCCGGGACCCGGAAGGACCTTCCCACCCGGATCGCCGGCAGATGACCGCTGTGCACCAAGCGGTACACGGTCATCTTCGACACCCGCATGACCGAGGCGACTTCCGCCACGGTCAGAAATTTGACCTCGTTGAGAGGTACCTCGCTGCCAGCAGCCATGACCCACCTGTACCTTCCGCACGCGACGCGCACCGGCTTCCCCTCCGGTGACTCTTCGTCGATGTGCGCTCACTCCCCAGATTAGGGGCGGGTGATGCGAGTGGGGAAGAGGAGAGACCATCGGGCGCCTACTGTGACAGACACGCCCGATTGAGTACATAGCGCGTCAGCGGGCGGTAGTAATCGGAGTGCACGGCATCATCAAGCGGAACGGCGACGGACACCCGCCCCTCGGCCTCTCCGACGAACAGCGCGGGATCGTCCGTATCGGCCAGCCCGATCGCCTCAATGCCCAGCTGACCTGCCCCGCAGACCCATCCGTGGTCCCCGACCACCAGCTCCGGCAGCAGCCCGTGACGGTCCGCCGCATCCTCTAGCGCGGCCCGAACCGGCAGCGGCGAGTGGGTATGTGCGCCGGTGACATCATCGGGAGGCCGCGCGCCCGGTTCGCGCACCAGCGCGACGCCTCGTACGTAGTCGATGCTGTACGTACGTACGCCGAACCGGGTCGTTATGTCGACACATCGCCCCTGCGCTGGGGTGAGCACAGGACACCCCGCCGCCGACAAAGCGTCTGCCAGCTCGGCGTAGAAGCCGAGCAGCCGGTGCGGATGACCCGTCCCGAACAGCACCGGAGCCCGTCGGCCCACAGCCCCCGCCAGCCGGTCGGCGAACGCGTCCAGGGCGGCCAGGGTGAGCTCCGGATCGATCACATCAGCACCCGAGACACACGCGGGATCGGGCGAGACCCCGCACTTGTCGGCCATGAGCCGCAACAGATCCCGCTCGCCCCAGGCCCCATCCGCGCCGAGCCCGAGGGTCACCCTGGGGTCCCGGGCCGCGAAGAGCCGATAGCTCCGCAGACTGTTCTCCCGCGTGGTCGCCACGGGCCCGGCCAGCCGGGCCGCCAGCAGATGAGCGCGCAGCGCTCCGATGCTCAACACCCTCCCGATGCTCCCGCACCGGACCGGTCGCAGCTCCAAAAGACCTAACAGGCCCCACAGTTGGCGTAATCATTCCACGCCGCACGCCACTGCCGGCCGGAACCCGACACGCCGTCAGGCCAGCAGCCCCCGCAGCGGGAACGCCGCACGCCGGGTCGCCAGCACCGCCTGGTCGAGCCGGTCCGCCGGATCGTAACCGGCTTCCCACGGCTGCCAGGACGGCGTACGGCCGTCCGTCATCCGGGCCGGCCCCAGCTGCCGGGTCCGTGCGTAGACCTCGTCCTTCCAGGAGGCCGGAACCATCGACTCCGGGTCCACCGGCGCATGCGCGGCGATACCCACGAGATGGGTCCAGGACCGCGGCACCACATCGACCACCGCGTACCCGCCGCCGCCGAGCGCCACCCACCGGTCCTCGGCGTACTCGTGCGCGAGATCGTGGCACGCCTCCATGACGGCACGCTGCGCGTCCAACGACACCGCCAGATGAGCCAGCGGGTCCTCGAAGTGCGTGTCCGCCCCGTGCTGGGTCACCAGCACCTGCGGCCTGAAGTCCGCCAGCAGTTCGGGCACCACCGCGTGGAACGCCCGCAGCCACCCCGCGTCCCCCGTACCGGCGGGCAGCGCCACATTCACCGCACCGCCCTCACCGGCCCCGCCCCCGGTCTCCTCCGGCCACCCGGTCTGCGGGAACAGCGTCCGAGGATGCTCGTGCAAGGACACCGTCAGCACCCTGGGGTCCTCCCAGAACGCCGCCTGCACCCCGTCCCCGTGGTGGACGTCCACATCGACGTAGGCGACCCGCTCCGCACCGAGCTCCAGCAGCCGCGCGATGGCGAGCGCCGGGTCGTTGTAGATACAGAACCCAGCGGCGCTACCCGGCATCGCGTGGTGCAGACCGCCCGTGAAGTTCACCGCGTGGGTGGTCTCGCCCCGCCACACCGCTTCGGCCGCCCCCACCGAGAGGCCGGCGATGAGCGCGGACGCCTCGTGCATCCCGGCGAAGGCCGGATCGTCCACCGTCCCCAGACCGTACGCCTGGTCGGCGTCCTTCGGGTCGAGGGAAGCGGCCCGCACGGCCGACACGTAGTCCTCGCGGTGCACCAGTCTCAGCGTGGAGTTCCCGGCCGCCTTGGCCCCGCGCACGTCCACCGCGCCGTCGAGCCCGAACGCCCGCACCAGCCCCATCGTCAGGGCGAGTCTGACCGGGTCCATGGGATGGCTGTCCCCGAAGTCGTATCCCGTTACTGCGTCATCCCACATCAACTGTGCGCGGCCGCTCATGCCCGCCACCGTATCGGGCATGCTCCGAACCGAACGACCGGGCATACACGAGCGTCGCCAGCACCAGCACCATGGGCACGAGCATCGCCCCGCGATAGCTCCACGCGTCCCCGAGCGCCCCGACGAGCGGCGACCCCACGAGGAACCCCACGTAGTTGAAGACGTTCAGCCGCGCCACGGCCACATCGCTGGCTCCCGGGAACATCCGCCCGGCGGCCGCGAACGTCTGCGGCACGATGACGCACAGGCCGAGCCCCAGCAGCGTGAAGCCCAGAAGCCCCACCCAGGCCCCGGGCGCCACGGCCACCACGGCGAAGCCGACAGCAGACAGCACACTCCCGCACCGCACCACGGCCACCGCCCCGAGCCGCCGCACCCCGAGGTCCCCGACGGCCCGCCCCAGCAGCGTCGTCACCATGTAGACGTTGTACGGCAGCGTCGACATCTGCTCCGAACCGCCCAGCACGTCCTGGAGATACTTGGCACTCCAGTTGGAGACGGTCGAGTCCCCGATGTACGCGAAGCTCATCACCAGACACAGCGGCAACAACAGCTTGAACGGGACAGCCGCCCGCCGCCCCTCCCCACCGGCCGGAGGGACCACGCCCTCGCCCTTCCCGTCGGTGTACCAGCGGCTCCCCACCAGAGCGGCGGGCAGCAGCACGGCAGCGGCGGGCAGATAGGACACCAGCAGGGACAGATCCCAGTGCGCACCGGCCCACGCCATCGTCGCCCCGGCGATGCCACCGAGGCTGTACGCGGCGTGGAACCCGAGCATGATGCTGCGCCCGTACACCCGCTGAAGGCTGACACCCATCATGTTCATGGACGCGTCCAGTGCCCCGACGGCGAGCCCGAACGCCCCGAGCGCGGCGGCGACCTGCCACAACTCGCCGCCGGCGCCGACCGCGAGCAGCGACAGCAACACGACGGGCTGCGTCCACCGCAGTACGACCCCGGGCCGCACCCGCGCGACCACCTTCTCGGTGACCACGCTGCCGACCCCCGCGAGGATCGGCACGGCGGCCAGGAATGCGGGCAGCAGCCCGTCGGATATCCCGTACTGGTCCTGAATCGCGGGGATGCGCGTCACGAGCAGGGCGAACGCCACTCCCTGCACGAAGAAGCTCAGCACCAAGGAGGCCCTGCCGTGCCGCAACCGCGCGTCTGTCATGGCCGCGAGCGTAGGGCCACCGTCTACCGGTGGGTAGATGGATCAGGCGAGCAATTCCGGGAGTTGGGAGATGTCGGAGAAGTACCCCGTCACCCCGACGAGCCGGTCCGCCGGCATCATCGACGTGAATCCGTACACATCCATCCCGGCGGCGCGGGCGGCCTCGACGCCGAGCGGGCTGTCCTCGATGACGACGCACCGCTCGGGCGCGACGCCCATCCGATCGGCGGCGTGGAGGAACAGGTCGGGTGACGGCTTGCCCTGGCCCACGTCCTCGGAGCTGAAGATCCACTCCTCCTCGAACCACTGGTCGAGGCCGGTCTTCCGGTGGCCGACCCTGATCCGTTCGTGGGTCGCGGACGACGCGACGCAGTACGCCACCCCGTCGGCGACCAGCTTCCCGAGCAGGTCCTGGACTCCGTCCACCGCCACGAGCTCCCGCTCGAAGGCGGCGAAGACACGTGCGTGGAGCGTCTCGTCGAAGTCCGCGGGAAGCTTCTGTCCCGTCCGCTCCTCGACGAGGTCGTGCACCCGGTGCACGGCGGACCCCATGTAGTCGTGGAGGGATTCCTCGTACGAGGTGGGGTGTCCGAGCTCGGTGAGGTAGCCGGCGAGGATGGTGTTGGCGATCGGCTCACTGTCGACGAGCACACCATCGTTGTCGAAGATGACCAGTTCGTAGCGCATGGTTCGAGCCTAGACGCTCTGAACGCAGAAAAGCCCCGTGCCACAAGGGCACGGGGCTTTCCCGGAATAATTGTTCGGCGGCGTCCTACTCTCCCACAGGGTCCCCCCTGCA